>JBGOTG010000039.1:0-15583 GCA_041476405.1 Candidatus Dormibacteraceae bacterium
CTTCAAGAAGGACGCGCAGAAGCTTGACGGATTGCTCCAGTCGCTCACGCCGGAGGAATGGACCGGGTTCATGGTCTATCACCCGTTTGCGGGACCGGTCCCTGCCGGCTTCTACGGCACGTTCCAGATCATGGACTACGGCGTGCACCCCTATGACATCGAGTACGGCCTGGGCAACAAGCTCGCGACCGTCGACGAGGCGTCGGCGGGACTCATCCTGCCGTTTGCGTTCATCTTCTGGATGTACACGGTCGACCAGAAGGTCGCGGCAGGGGTGGACGCCACGTATGGAATCGAGGTCGCAGGTCCGTGGGGCGGCAAATGGCGTGCGACGATCAAGGACGGCAAGTGGACGTCCGAGCCCGAGACCGGCAAGTTCGAGGGTTGTGACGCACTGTTCAAGTTCGACTCTGCCGCGGACGCGGTCCTGACATTCTTCGGTCGCTTCCCGGGCGGGGCGGCGACGGGCGACCCCGAGGTCATCCACAAGGTCCGCCACCTCTTCTTCTCCTTCTGATCAAGATCACCCTGTGGGCGGCGGCCCCCGCAAACGCGGGGCCGCCGCCTCCGCACCTCCCGTTTGAAGTCAGGGAGATCGAGGCGGCCTGGGCGGAGGTGGCGATGGGACCGGAAGCCGACTTGGTCCCGATCCGGTTGGCCAGGGGAAGCCGGTGCTTCGGAGCCTGGAACGGCCATGAGCTCGTGGGCTATGGCTGGTGGTCGACCAGGTCCGAATGGATAGGCGAGTTGGCGTTGGAGATCGCCCCCGCCCCGGGCGAGGCCTACGTCTGGAACTGCGTCACGCTCGCGCCGCACCGAAGGAAGGGCGTGTTCCGGTCTCTGATCAACTCCATCGTGGCCCAGGCGCGCGCGGAGGGCCTCGCGAGGCTGTGGATCGCCTCGGTGATCGAGATCGGTGGGAGAACAGTCGAGCAGGCGGGATTCGTGCCCGTCGTCCAGATCGACACTGGTTCGCGGTTCGGGTTTCGATGGCTCAGAGTGGTGCCGATGAAGGGAGTCGATCCAGGCCTGTTTGCGTCGGCGCGGCAGAGGATGGCGATCGGACCCGGCTTATCCGTTCGGCGCGCCACGAACCGGAGGCACTGAGCGCAGATGAACGTCGTGAACATTGTTGCGGTCGCGGCAGCGGTCATGGTCGTGATCGTGGCCGCGCTTCATATCTACTTCCTGGTTCTCGAGATGTTTCTGTGGCGCACGCCTCGCGGACTGCGCACCTTCGGCATGACGCAGGAGGTCGCGGATTCCTCTGCCGTGCTGGCGGCCAACCAGGGCCTGTACAACGGCTTCCTTGCGGCCGGGCTGCTGTGGGGGCTGTTCGGATACGGAATCGTCTCGGGCCGCGCGATCCTCACGTTCTTCCTGGCCTGCATCATCGTCGCGGGCCTGTACGGCGGAGCGACGGTGAACCGAAGAATAGTTCTGGTCCAATCCCTGCCGGCTGCGATCGCGCTGCTCCTGGTGTGGCTCTCCTAGCGCGTCAGATGGCTTCCAGATAGATTCGGAGCAGGTCCGCGGACGGGTAGCGTCCGCCGAGCTCGCTTGCGGCCTTGCGTAGGTCCGGTTCGCCGATGCCGTATGCGGCGATGTGTTGAGGCAGGCCCAGCGTTTCGATGAGCTGCTGAACATCGCGGATCGCGTTGCCCGACCCGGTCGCTGCTCCCAGCAGTGCCATCCGCTCGGGCATCTTTTCGGCCAGGTAGCGCATCACGTGCGGGAGGAGCAGGCATGAGGTGACGCCGTGAGGGATGCCGTGCCTGGCTCCGATCTGCTTGCCCATCACGTGGCTCAGGCCGCTCGCGGAGAGGCTCGGAAGCGTGAAAGCAAACCAGGCCGCGAGCTGGTTCTCAGTGCGCACGTCGACATCCGAGGGCGTTGCCTTGACGCGTGGCAGCGAGTCGAAAAGGCGCCTGATCGACTCCAGAGCCATGGTGTCCGAAAAGGGATGCTCTCCATCGGCGAGGAACCCCTCGACCGCATGGTCGAGCGCTCGGATTCCGGTCGAGAGCCACAGCGACATCGGCGTCGCGAGGGTCAGCTGAGCGTCATAGATCACCGTGTCGAGCAGCAGCCTCACGTCGCGCATCCCGGCCTTGTCGCCCGCGTCATCCGTGTAGCCGGCGCTCCCGGCCAGCTCCGCAACGGACAGCGTCGTGGGGATGGCGACGTGGGGGAGCCCGCGATAAGCGAGACCGTGCCGATCCGCCAGCTTGACGGCGATCATCTTGGCGGCGTCGATGGCGCTGCCTCCGCCGAAGCTCACGAGACCATCGATTCCGACCGCTGTCGTGTGCTCGACGGCGGCCTCGATCTCGGTCATCGGGGCATGCTGGCTGATGACCTCGGTAGCCGGTGCTTCCGCTTCGCCGATGGCGCCGCGGACACGTGCGAGGAGCTTCTCCTCGGCGACCAGCGAGCGGGTCGTGACGAGCGCAACTCGGTTCGCCTGCAACCGCTTGAGCTCAGGCGCCAGCTGCGCCAGGGAACCGGGCCCCCAATGGATGGCGCGCGGGTTGGAGTAGCTGAACACTCCAGGCATCGCGCCGTCATAGTACTTATCTCGATGACACAGACTCTTCGAGGCGTGGGCGGTCCGCACCAAGGTCAGACGGTCCTGGAGGCCGGCGAGCCCCTGGCCACAGCCGGCGCGGCGATGATCCTGGCCCATGGGCGAGGAGCGAGTGCGGAGGACATCATGACCCTGGGCGCGGACCTGATGCACCCGGGCTTCACATACCTGGCGCCCCAGGCCAAGGGTTCAGCGTGGTACCCGAAGCCGTTCACCGCCCCGATGCACGAGAACGAGCCCTATCTGAGCTCTGCGCTCGAGGTGCTGGCCTCGCTCGTCGCCACCGTCGAGGCCACGATCCCGGCTGACCGGGTGATCCTCCTGGGGTTCTCGCAGGGCGCCTGCCTCACCCTCGAGTTTGCCGCGCGTCATGCACGTCGCTACGGCGGCGTGGTTGGGCTGAGCGGCGGCCTGATCGGACCCGACGGGACGCCGCGCGAATATCCGGGGAGCTTCGACGGAACACCCGTCTTCCTCGGGTGCAGCGACGTTGACCCGCACATCAGGAAGGATCGCGTCCTCGAGGCGGCCGACGTCTTCGAGCGTTTGGGGGCCGACGTAACAGCCCAGCTGTACCCGGGAATGGGCCACACCGTCAGCGCGGAGGAGATCCAGGCAGTTCGGAAGATCGTTTCAGCCGTAGCAAGCCGAATGCAATGACCGGCGCACAGGCTGACGTGTCATCCCACGTCCAGCCGTTCCGCACTATGGCCGCCTCAGCGGTTTGATCCTGTGTCTGCTGGCGTCGGCGGCCTGCGGCGCAGGCGGTGGCACTGCTGCTTCGTCTCCTACACCGTCTGCCACGTTCACGATGGGCGCGATGAACGCGAGTGGCGTCACCGGCACGGGTCAGATCTACAAGGGAGCCGGCAGCTTCACCGTATCGATTCAGATCCATGGCTTGAAGCCAAACTCGTCTCACGTGTCGCACGTGCACGTCGGCAGCTGCGCCAAGAACGGCAACATCGCATACGCGCTGCTGGAGGTCGTCGCCGATTCGTCTGGCAACGCCACCGCGACGAGCACCGTTATGGAGTACTACTCGATGCCGGCGACGGGCTGGTACGTCAACGTCCACGAGGGCGAGAACCTCGATGAGGCGGAATACGTGCCCAGCATCTCGTGCGGAGACCTGCCCGCGGCCTGAGCAGCAAGTCGGTCGACGGCGGGCTTAGATTTCTGGAGGTGAAGGGCGCCCGCAATGGAGCACGCTGATCTAGTCCGCCTGCTCAGCGACGGCATCGGCTCCAGAGGCGGGAGGTGGGCGGATCTCGGCGCCGGGGAAGGGGCCTTCACGTCCGCGTTGGCCGACCTCACCGGTCCGGACGTCCACATCACCGCAGTCGACCGCGACGCCGGCTCGCTCCGGCGACTCGCGGAGGAAATGGGGAGAAGGTTCCCCGCCACCGGCCTGGAAACTGTGGTGGCTGACTTCAGGCGCCCCCTCGAGCTCGCCGGTCTCGACGGCGTGGTGATGGCCAACTCGCTTCACTTCGTGCGCGACAAAGGGCCGGTCCTGAAGTCAGTTCGCGAGATGCTGCGCCCGGGAGGCAGCCTGATCGTCGTCGAGTACGGCGCTGATCGAGGCAACCCGTGGGTCCCGCACCCTTTCTCCTACGCAACCTGGGAAAGGCTGGCGTCCGAGGCCGGGTTCGGAAGGACGCGACTCCTGAGGACGATCCCCAGCCGCTTCCTCGGTTCCCTCTACTCCTCGATCACGTATAGACCCCTTGCATCGTGATCTGTTGCGTAGTAATGTTGTAATCATGAGGTGTAAACATGGATGAGAAAGAGCTCGGCTCGATCAAGGGTTGGTTTGCCGGGAGGCTCCCGGACGGCTGGTTCACGGGTGTGGAGTTGAGCGTCGAGGACGACCAGATAGTGGTCCTGGGCTCGCTGCCGGAGGTCGGTCTCCCGTCAGGTTCGTCGCCGGAGGAGCAGGAGGGCGCGGCCGCGGGCCGCATCGCGCGGTTCCGTGAGGAGACGAGAGGTCCACGGATCGGCATCGCTCAGGAAGCCGAGGAGCGGTTCCACAAGTACGTGACCTGGGGCGCTCGCCTCGGCGGCGTGACCAAGCGCTTCAACCCTGGCGGCGGAGGCGGCTCGGAGGGGAACCGGCGCGTGATGATCGGGCGATGGCGGCGGGGTCGGGGACGTGGACAGCATGGCTCGGGCCAGCCTTCAGGCACCCATTCAACGTCGAGCGAATCACAGGTTTTCTAAAAGCAAGTCGAGCCCGACCCCGCGCGGGCGGGGTCGGTAAGCTGCCAGACAGATGGGCATGATGCCGCCACAGGGCGGACCGCCGACGATGCACTGGTGGATCGGCCGCCGGAAGCAGCCTGACTCCGGGCCTGCGAACAGCGGGCTCAGCGGCGATCCGATACTCGAGGGACCGCCCGAGGACCAGAGCCCTAAAGACCTACGCAGCCGCTGGCTGAGCCTGAAGCAGTCGGTCGTTGGCACCAGCTCAGCGCTGCCCCGGGTCCTGCGGCTGGTCTGGGAGGCGAGCCCGCGAACCACGCTGGGCTTGTTTGCGGCGACCGTCGTGGCCGGCGTGATCCCCGCCGGGGCCGCTTACACCTCAAAGCTGCTGGTCAATGCCGTGGTGCGGGGCATCCTCATCCACAACACCCAAATTCCAAACGTGGTGAGGTTCCACGATCTCGACTCCCATCTCCCGACCGGCGGTCCGACTTTCACGGCCGTCAACATGATCGTCCTCGTCGTCGGTCTGCAACTGGCACTGTTCGCCATCACCGCGCTGCTCGGGACCATCCGGAACATCACGCAGCAGCTTCTTCAGAACTCGGTGGCGATGCGAATCCAGCTGATGGTGATGGAGAAGGCTGCATCACTCGACCTCTCCTTCTATGAGGATCCAGCGTCCTACGACCTCCTGCGGCGCGCCCAGACCGACTCGATAAACCGGCCGGTGATGATGATCTCGACAGCCTTTGGGCTGGTTCAGACTCTGCTGACCTTCGTCTCGATGATCGCAGTGCTGATCGTTGTCAGCCCGCTCCTCGCGCTGCTCGCGCTCGTGTCGCCGATCCCAGCCTTCATCGCGGACACCCGATACGGGTGGCGTGGTTACAACATCGCGCGCTGGGGCTCGCGATTGCTGCGGCGCATGACCTACCTGGTGAATCTGGTCACGACGGACAGCTATGCGAAGGAGGTCAAGCTCTTCGGCCTTGGAGGCTACTTCATCGAGCGGTACCGGATCATCGCCAACACCTTCTACGCGAGCCAACGGTCCCAGGTCGCGAGGCGGTACATCACTGGATTCGCGTGGGGCAACCTCAGCACCATCGCGACCTCGCTCACGTACCTCTATGTGGCGCTGCAGGCTGTGGCGGGCCGCCTCACTCTTGGCGATCTGAGCTATTACACGATTGCGGCGCAATCAGTGCAGAGCTCCATTCAGGGCATCCTCGGCGGGTTCTCTGGCATGTACGAGCACAACCTCTATCTCAACAACCTGTTCGAGCTCATGGAGGCACGGTCGTCGATGCCGGTGGCCGCGGCTCCTGTCAAGGTCCCGCAGCCGATGCGCGGTGAGATCAGGTTCGACAACGTCACCTTCGCGTACCCGGGGGCGGAGAAGAACGCCCTTACCGAGCTGAGCTTTACGGTCAAGGCGGGGGAGACCCTGGCCGTCGTGGGCCGGAACGGGGCAGGAAAGACGACGCTCTTCAAGCTCATCTGCCGGCTGTACGACCCGGGCGAGGGCCGGATCCTCATCGACGCCATCGACATCCGCGATTTCAAGCCCGAGGAGCTGCGAGCGCAAATCGGCGCGATGTTCCAGGACTACGTGACATATCAGGCGACCGCCTCCGAGAACATCGGGCTCGGCAACGTGTCCGACATAGCGGACCGGAAGGCGATCGAGATTGCAGGCCGGCAGGCGGGGGCCGACGAGCTGATCGCGAACCTTCCGCACGGATACGACACTGCGCTGGGAAAATGGTTCGACTCGGGCGTGAACCTGTCGGGCGGCGAGTGGCAGAAGGTGGCGCTTGCGCGCGCGTTCATGCGCGACGCCAAGATCCTGCTGCTCGACGAACCGACATCTGCTCTCGACGCCCAGGCTGAATACGACCTTTTCGAGCGACTGCGCACGCTGACCCGCGGCCGCACCGCCGTATACATCTCACATCGCTTCTCGACAGTGAGGAGGGCCGACCGCATCGTGTTCCTGGAGCACGGAAAGTTGGTGGAGGAAGGGACGCACGAGGAGCTGATGCGCCTCGACGGCCGCTACGCGCGCCTGTTCAGAATGCAAGCGTCGGCATACACGGGCGAGGACGTGCTCCCAGAAATAGAGGACGTCTCCTCCCCGCTCGCCGGGGAGGCCGCCCGAAGGGCCGGAGGGGCCGGGGCTTAACGCACAGCCTCCCAAAGCAGTTAAGTTCCCGCCATGCCAGAGCGCCGCGACGTCCTCGTCGGAATCGTCCTCGGCGCGGCCACGACAGCCGCCTACATGATCGGAGCGGGGCGCTCGTTCGGCTACGACGCCGCCGCCACATTCGCCAACTTCATCGCCACGCCTTCGCTGCTGGACGCCTTCGCCGTGCACCCGGCGCTTCCCACCATCCCGCTCAAGTCCATCGCGTCCAACGACCACGTCCTCCTTTCGCTCATCGGCCACGTCATCTACTCTGCGACCGGCGCGCGAAGCGAGGTCCTGTACCGCTTCTTGCCGGCGCTGGCCGGGGGCGCGACGGTCGGGGTCACCGCAACGGCGCTGGTCCGAAAGTTCGGAATGCTTGCGGGCGTGAGCGGAGCGCTCTTTATCGCCGCCGATCCCCTGTTCGTGGACAACAGCCGCGACCTGCGCGGATACAGCCTCGCGGCCCTCTGCGCGGTGCTCGGGACCCTGCTGCTGGTGGACGGGCGGTGGACCCGCCCACGCCTGGTCGCATACGCGCTGCTCATGGGGCTCGCGATTGCGGCGCACGTCTTCGCGGTGGTGGTGCTGGCCATTCACGTCGTCGTGATCGCGATCCGCAGGTCATGGCCGCAGCTGATCCAGCTCGCACCCGCATGGCTCGTCGCCGCACTGATCGGTGTCGCGGCGAACGCCAACATCGAGTTCATGGAGCTGGTCCAGCATGGCTTCCCGCCCAGCCTCTTCTATCCGACGTTCCCCCGCGACCTGGTCCTGTTCCTCCTCGGCGCTCCAGTGCTCCTGCCCGTCGGGCTCTGGCTGAGCGCCGCCGGGCTGGGGCTGTGGGCCCTACGCACCGAGTCATGGCTGTGGGCATCTCTGGCCGTGATCGCCGTCGTCGTCGCCGTCCTCTGGCTCGGCCTCCAGCCGGCCTACCTCTACCCGCGCTTTTTCATCTTTCTGGTCCCCGCGTGCGCGTATCTGATCGCGGCGGCCGTCGCGCGCTGGAAGGTGCTCGCGCCGGTCGTCCTGCTGGGGGCCGCTGTCGCGGCGGTCAGCCAGGCCACCGGTTACACAGAGGACCCGTTGGCCCTTCCGCAGGCGGCTGCCTTTGTGGAGCGCACCCACGCGGCGGGGAGGACGGCCTGCGTCATCCGCTCGGACGACCAGGTGCTGGCGGCCTACACGACCGAGTTCACCGTCGTGTCGAGCGCGGACCAGCTCGGCAGGTGTGACGCTGTCGTCGTCGTGAGCTGGAATGTCGACCTGGCGCTGCGCGACTTCGCAGCGGAGCAGTTCCCGAGGAGGACGGTCTTACCCGCTTTCTACCCCACAGTCGTTCTGGAGCGCTGAGTGGGCTCTACGCGCGCAGGTGGTTGAGCTGCAGGACCTTGACGGCGCGTCCGCGCATGCGGTCGCAACGCCAGCAGAAAACCACCGCGTCGATGCCCCATGGCAGCACGCCCTGGACGAGGACCTCTCGCTCGCGACGGTGGAGAAACCAGCAGACGATGAAGGCCATGAGCCTGACGAAGCTAGCACGCACCCGGCGACAAAGCAAAGTGAGCGCTGTTAAGAGTTCGTCAGGGTGGACTGTCATCGCCCTGAAAGCCGGCCCGTCACGCCGCGGGCGCGGGCAACCTGTCGAGCTTCGCGGCGAGGATGAAGTCGTTTTCGGTGAGCCCGCCCGCGGCGTGCGTCCACAGGTGAACGGTGACCGACCCCCAGCCGACGAGCAGGTCGGGATGGTGCTGCTCGGCCTCCGCGATGGGCGCGATCCGGTTGACCAGCTCGATGCCTGGCATGAACCCCTTGAACTTGTAGACCCTCGACAGCCTGAGGTAGCCGTCGGCGTCCTCGACGGTCCACCCTCGGAGCTCTCCCAACAAGGGCTCGATCTCGGCCCGGGTGAGGTGCGGGCTGCCGGGTTTGCACGGGACGCAGTGCCTTTCGTGGAGAGGCATGGTACCGGCAGCTGACATGACGACGGTCATCGTAAGCCGCGCAGGTAGAATGATCCCCCCAATGGGCGGCTAGCTCAGTGGAAGAGCGCTCGCCTCACACGCGAGAGGTCGTTGGTTCGACCCCAACGCCGCCCACCACCGAGCCTTGTCCGGCCGGCGCGCCAATGCGGGAATAATGCCAGTCGTGAACAGGAGCCTTGTGACAGGCGCCGACGGCTTCATCGGAACCGTCCTGTCGAGGCGCCTCAAGGAGATGGGGACTCGCGTCTACCGCCTCTCACGTAGAGCGTCCGGGCCCGACACCATCGCCACCGACCTGGGCCGCGACCCGATCGTGGGTCTCTCCGAAGTCAAGCCGGATTCCGTCTTTCACCTCGCCGGGCGCGTGCACGTGATGGACGAGGACCCAGGGGCCGAGGCCGAGCACCTCCGGGTCACCGTCGAGGGCACGAGGTATCTGCTCCAGGCGGCCGCCGAGGCAGGGGCGAGCGTCTTCGTCTTCTTCAGCAGCTGTGCCGTGATGCCCGAGGGCTCGGCATCGGAGCTCGACGAGACCGCGCGCCCCGCGCCGGCGACGCCATACGGTCGTGCCAAGCTGCGCGCGGAGGAGCTGGTGCTGTCCATGAACGGAAAAGGTGGCATGAGAACGGTCTGCCTCCGTCTGCCGATGGTTTACGGACCGGGGCACAAGGGTCACCTTCCGCGGATGATCAGCGCCATCGATCGCGGCGTCTTCCCTCCGTTGCCCCAGTACCAGGGCAAGCGCAGCCTGGTCCACGTTGAAGACGCCGCGTCCGCCGCCATCCTTGTGGCACAGAGGCCGGAGGCGGCCGGTCAGGTCTACATCGTCTCCGAGCCGCGCGCCTATTCGTCGCGTGAGATCTATGAGATCGTCCTGCGGTCGCTGGGCCGCCGGCCGCCCGCATGGCACGTGCCGCGCGCCGTCCTGGCCTCGGCGGCGCTGGCCGGCGACCTCGGCGAGAGGCTGGCCAGGCGAAGGTTGCCGTTCGACTCGGCCGCGCTCTCCAAGCTCTCCATGCCGGCCATCTACAGCGCGGCGAAGATCCAGCGCGAGCTCGGCTTCCGGCCGGCGAAGAGCTTTGCGACTGAGGCCCCCCACCTGATCGCCAAGCGCCGGCCATCGTGATCATCGCTTTCGCCGCCGCCGTCCTGGTGGCGTTTGGAGTTGCGGGCCTCGTGACCTGGCTCGTGGCGAGCAACGCGTCACGGCTCGGGTTGCTGGACGTCCCAAACGAGCGCAGCTCGCATCGGCAGTCGACCCCGAGGGGGGGTGGAATCGGGATCTTGGCAGGCGTCGCCGCGGGCGTCGTCGTGCTGCTCGCAACCGGCGTGCGGCCCGGCAGGGACTTCGGCATTCTCCTGGCGGGGATGGCGGTGGTCGCTGCTCTCGGCCTGGTCGACGACCTGCGTTCGATCCGCGCTCGCTACCGGCTTGCCGTGCAGCTTGCGGTCGCCATCGCGGTCGTGGCCTTGCTCGGCGGCGTGGACCGGTTCCCACTTCCGCCGCCACTGGATCTTCCCCTGGGCTGGCTGGGCGCCCCTCTGGTTGTCGTCTGGCTGGTCGGCGTCGTCAACTTCTACAACTTCATGGACGGCATCGACGGCCTGGCGGCGGGCCAAACGGTCGTCAGCTGCGCCGGCGTCGCGATCGCCGTCTGGTCGGCGGGGGCGGTTGAGCTCGCTGTCGTGCTGGGCGCTGCCGCGATCGGGTTTCTCCTTCTGAACAGCCCGCCGGCGCGCATCTTCCTCGGCGACGTCGGGAGCACCTCGCTCGGCTTCGCGATCGCCGGTGTGCCGCTCTTGGCGCCTGCCGGCACGCGCTCGATGGCGCTGTTCGGGGTCGCCGTCGGCCTCACGCTGTTCCTGCTCGATCCGCTCGAGACGCTCGTGAGGCGCGTTCGCGCCGGGCACCGGATTGGCACTGCCCATCGCTGGCACTCGTACCAGCTCCTCGCTCCAACTCGCGAGCGCCAACGGGCGGTGGCGCTGGCCGTCGTGCTGGCAGGCTTCGTCCTCTCACTCGGCGGCGGGATCGCATATCGGGCGCAGTGGCTGGCGTGGCCGCTGGTCGTTCTCGGGCTCGCCTTTTTCGCTGTCGAGCGGTTTCTCGCCGGCCGGGCCAAAGACGCGGCGGGGCTTCGGCGACAATGATATTGGTAGCATGTTGCGTTCGCCCCGTCGCGAACCACCATCAACACGGCCCCGTCGTCTAGTGGCCTAGGACGCAGCCCTCTCAAGGCTGAGATCGCGGGTTCGAATCCCGCCGGGGCTACCAGTGTCCTCTCTCAGGACATAGTTCCCGCCTGTGGCAAGACATTGTGCGCTGGCCAGCGTCCGCCGAGTGGCTGGTAGTTGCGAGTGGGGTCGAGAGTCAGAGCGCGGATCAACTCGCTGCGATCCTGCCTGCCACATGCCGGACGCGCGCGTCAAATGAGCAGGTTACTGACCCTTAACAATCGCGCGCAGTCGGACCTCTTTGAGACGACTCGCGATGAGCTTCTTGACCAGCGCTTTCGGAAGTGGCTGGTCAATCGGGAAGTGCAGTGACCCCGGTGTGCTCTCGTAGCCGGCCAGCTCGTCGGACAGCTCTCTGAGCACCGATCCGCTGTGAGGCAGGTAGGCGAGGTGGTTCTTGAAGGCGGCGAACCCGGCGATGACCGTTCCATCGATCCGGAACGCCGGCATACCGTACGAGATGCACTCGTCGGCGCCCGGGACGATGCCGCGGATCGTCTGCCGCAATTTCTGTAGCGTGGTCCGCTTCGGCTCATCGACCGAAGCCAGATATTCGTCGATCCCTCGAGGTTTCACCTGGTCATTTTGGGGTATTGGAACGTGCTCGAGGTCCTTGGCTTCTGGCTCGATGTGGGTAAGTCAAGCGGCTGTTGTTCTTTGGCATTGAGCCGGCGGCTGGCGCGTGTGCGGGCGCAAGATACTGCAGTGCTGCAGAACGCCGAACTGACGCGCCTCGAGGCCGGCCTTGATCACATCCGGGCTGCGCCCACGGACGGCGGGACTGTCGAGTTGATCGCCCGGCGACCCGCCGTGGACCAGAGAGAAGTGTTGACCGAGGCTCGGCTCGACGTCCTTGAGGGCCTCGTGGGCGATACCTGGCTGGTTCGTGGGAGCAGCCGGATGCCCGACGGGGGTCCCAATCCGGACGCCCAGCTGACGCTCATGAACGCAAGGGCAGCGGCGGCAGTCGCAGGTGAGCGGGAGCGCTGGCCTCTCGCCGGCGATCAGCTGTACGTGGATCTCGACCTGAGTCACGCCAATCTGCCCCCTGGCAGCCGGGTTCAGATCGGCTCGGCGGTGATCGAGTTCAGCGAACCGCCTCACACCGGCTGCGCGAAGTTCTCGGCTCGCTTTGGCGTGGATGCGCTGAAGTTCGTCAACTCTCCGGTCGGGCGCGAGCTTCGCTTGCGAGGCGCGAACTGCCGGGTCGTTGTGGCAGGAAGGGTCCGCACCGGGGACTCCATAAAGAAGCTGCCGGACTAGGGCCGTCACGTCGACTGACTTACGGACCGGTTCCTCCAGATGGCGAGAACTGGAGTGGTCGCTTGGACGCGCCGTCTCAAAACTGGCCGTCGAGGAACGAATTCGCCAGCTCGGGCAGGGCCGGTGCGGTGCAGATGTCGTAATGGCTGAACCCGGGCAGGATGGCAAGCCGGGCGGTCGGGCGGAGCGAACCGTCGAGACCTGCGTCCCGCTTGCCCCCGCCGAGCAGGCCATAGAACTCGACGATGTGGGCAGGCCGGACCGCGTCGGCATCGGCGAAGGCGAGCATGGTCGGCGCTTTCATCGCGGTGACCTCGCCGGCAAGGTCGTAATCCTGTTCGAGCAGGTCACGCAGCTTGGTGAAGAGGACCGCCCAATCGACCTTCGGGTAGAGCTTGGCGAATGGCGATTGCTTCATCCCCGCTGCAGCGGCCGGCCCCAACTGCGCCATCCCCTCCAGCACCTCCGGGTACCAGCCGTCGCGCGCGTAGGGCGTCGAGACGAGGATCAGCCGGCGCACGGTCTCCGGGTGCCTGATGGCGGCGCGTAGGGCGGCCCCGCCTCCGAGCGAGTAGCCCATCCAGTCGGCTCGCTCGAGCCCGATCGCAGCCATCAGCCCAGCGACGTCGTCGGCCATGGCATCGAAGCTGAGCGGGCGGTCGCTGTCGCCGGTCCGGCCGTGGGCCTGGAGCTCCACCGCGATCACCTGCCGGTGGGCGGCCAGCCCAGGCAGCAGAGGCTCGATCCCGGCGATCCCGGTGACGCCCCCATGGAGCAGGATCAGCGGCTCGCCTTCTCCGTGGACCTCGTGGTAGATGTCGAGCCCGTTGACGTGGGTGTAGCCGGTCCGGGCGGCCATGGTCAGGCCGCCTCTTCGGCGCGGCGCACCCGGGAGGTGAGGTGGGTCACCGGCAGGCCCTCGCTGACTTCGGGGTCGTCGAGCAAGGTGGGCGGTCCAGCGACACCGTCAGATCGGCGATCACCGTGGCCATGTCTCGATCTGCCTCCAAATCACGAACTCCGGCTTCTGTTGGTAGTCGAAGCCGACACCCGGAAATCGACAGACCCGCGCCGAGATGACAGCGCCACCAAGATCACTCGAGATTGGAGGGGAACTATCAGCGACGTTCTGGTCTGGACTGCCTTGCGCCGGCAGCTGCGGCATGACTGCTTCGGACGCCTCGGCGATCATATAGGGCGATGGGCATGGTCACCTGCCAGATCTCGGTCTCGCTGGACGGATTTGTCGCCGGACCCAATCAGAGCATTGAAAACCCGATCGGTGAGGGGGGCATGCGACTTCATGATTGGGTGTTCGCGACCGCCAGCTGGCGAGGGCAGCACGGAGACGTCGGTGGCGATGACGGTCCGGACTCAGCAGTCCTCGATGAGGTGTTCAAGGGAGTCGGCGCCTACGTCATGGGCCGCAAGATGTTCGGGGGCGGGCCTGGACCGTGGAATCTGGACTGGAAGGGCTGGTGGGGCGATGACCCCCCGTATCACGTGCCGGTCTTCGTCCTCACGCACCACGCGCGCGAGCCGCTGTCGATGCTGGGCGGCACCACGTTCATCTTCGTCACTGACGGATTGGCGTCGGCATTGGAGCAAGCCCAGGCCGCAGCGAGCGGGCGGATCGTGGCGATCGCGGGTGGTGCCAGCACCGTGCGGCAATACCTCTCAGCCGGCAGCCTCGACGAGCTGTACCTGCACGTCGTGCCGGTCATTCTCGGCGCTGGTGAGCGGTTGCTCGAGGACGTGGGCGATCCGATCCTGGAGCCGGTCAAGGTAGTCGCATCACCGACCGTGACGCATATCAAGTACCGGGTAGGGAAGAGGGCGTAACAGGATCTGAGGCAGGGGCGCCGAGCCCCACCTGGGCTACTCGAACATCAACTACGATCAGCCGGCGTCGATGACGCAGAAGCGATTGCCCTCCGGGTCTTCGAGAATGACGTAGTCCGCGTCCGGCGGTCGCTTGTCCCAGTGCACTTCGGTCGCTCCCAACCCAATCAGGCGCCGGACCTCGGCGGCCTGGTCCTTTGCGTAGAGGTCGAGATGGATCCGCGGCGGCACCTGCGGCTTCGAGCGAACACGGTCGAGCGACACGTTCGGCCCGACACCGTCCTTCGGGCGCAGCAGCACGAAATCGTCGCTCGTCTCGTCCCGACGCGCGTAGTCGAGAGCGGCCGCCCAGAACTGGGTCTGGCGCGTCAGATCGTCCACGCGAATGACGATCGATCCGATCCGAAGCATCGAACCCACTCTAGTCTTCAGACGGGTCGGCGGAGCCCGCCTCGGCCTCTGCGCTAGAGCTAGCCGACGACGAGGCGACCGACGGCGGTACGCGCGAGTTGCTCGACGGTGCTCGGACTCGAAGTCGGGTCAGCCTCCTGCGATCGCACCCACTATCAGGTACGGCTCGTGCCCTGATGCGACCGCGTCGGGCAAGGGGGCATCAGGCGATGCCTCGGACAGGTCCTCCTCGCAGGCGAAGAACCTCAGCATCGGACGCCGCCTCTTGGTGGTCTGGTCGCGGATCGTCCCGCGCAGCGCGGGATACTCGGTCTCGAGCGCATCGAGAACCGACCGTTGGGTCGCCGGGCCTTCGACACGAAGCTGCACCTCTTTACCGACGCCCGCGAGGGTGCGGAGGTTTGCCGGCAGCACGACACGGATCAATCCAGCGTCTGCACCTCCACCGAGAGCACCGACGGCAGGTCTCTGACGATTGCGGTCCAGCTGTCGCCCGCGTCGGCCGACCCATACACCTGGCCGCCGGTGGTGCCGAAGTACACGCCGCACGAGTCAAGCGTGTCCACCGCCATGGCGTCACGCAGCACGTTGACGTAGCAATCGTGCTGTGGCAGTCCTTTGGTGAGCGCCTCCCATTCGTTGCCGCCGGTCCGGCTGCGGTACACGCGAAGCTTTCCATCCGGCACGAAGTGGTTCGAATCGCTTGTGATTGGGACGACGTAGACGGTGTCCGGCTCGTGTGAGTGGACGTCGATGGTGAACCCGAAGTCGGTCGGCAGGTTGCCGCTGATCTCGTGCCACGAGTCACCTGAGTCGTCGCTTCGCATCACGTCCCAGTGCTTCTGCATGAACAGCACGTTCGGA
>JBGOTG010000040.1:0-15540 GCA_041476405.1 Candidatus Dormibacteraceae bacterium
CGAATCCTGATCGTCCCATCGGTGATGCGGATCCTGGGCCGCGCCAACTGGTGGGCGCCGCGACCTCTGGCGTTGCTGCACCGCCGGATCGGCTCCGGCGACGCGCGTCAAGCTGCGGAGCTCGCTTAGATCAATAAATAAGTAAGGAGCGCTTCGACGCGCCCCTTACCGATTGGGGGGGAAGTAGGGACTCAGCCTGAGGGCGAAGGGCCTGGGTTGTTGGGTCTTGGAAATAGAGGACCGGGCCGAGGAAAGTCATGCCGGCCCGGGATGCCGAAGTACGGGCCCGGTTGACGCTGGCCACTGTGGATTGGCGTTGTACCGCGGACGATCGGCGCGCGCAGGCCGGTGAAATCGCCTGCAACGTTCCGGCCGGCCGCGATTCCTGTCGCGACGCCGAGCGCGATCCCGCCGAACAGCAGAACGGCTCCCAGAATGCCGAGCGACCGCTGTGTCATGGCTTCGGGGGCTCGCCGCGGAGCAGGTCGCGCGCGCGCTCGTACTCCTCCGCGGTCATCTCACCCTGCGCAAAACGGCGCGCCAGTGTATCCAGTGGCGCTTCGTAAGCAGGGCCTGCGGCGGCGGCAAGGCCGGTGGCGGCCGGCGTCAACCGGTTCGCGGGAAAGGCACGAACTGCCCAGATGACGAGGAGGACGATGCCTGCCACGATCGCCAGCCACGCCAGCCCGCCGAGTATCGCGAACGGAAACATCGATGCGTGCGGGCCGATCGTCATGGCTTCGGGTGTGATCCTCCGGTGACGGCGATTGCGGGACCAGGTTGGACAGTCACCGGTGCCGCCTGGAAGAATCCATCGTCCGACGAGGTCGGCTGGCCGTCTTCCTGCGCTGCCACGGCGGTGGTCAGCCCGGAGAACACGTTCGACCCGGGGATGGCGGCTGCGCTCAACCACGCGACCACGCCGACGCCACCCGCCGCCACGACGGCGATCGCGAATGTCATGTCGCGCAGTTTCTGCGCAGCCCTGTCGCGGGCGCCGGCCTGAGCCTGTCGCATCACGTGGTCCATGAGGTTAATGATCGCTCCGCAGCCTCAGCCCAGCCTCAGAGATACCTTGGAACTTCCTGAGAGTCTCCGGGCGCCGCAGCTCACTGTGCGAGCGGAAGCTCAACCTCGAAGGTCGCCCCCCCGCCCTCCGTGCGGCTGACCTTCACGTGACCTCCGTGCGCCGTGACGACGGCGCTGACGATCGACAAGCCGAGCCCGGCGCCACCCCTGTCGCGGCTGCGGCTGGGGTCCGCTCGATAGAAGGGTTCGAAGATCCGCTCGACGTCGTCGGCCGCAAGCCCTGGTCCGTGGTCCGCGACAGACAACCGGCCGACGCCGTCGTCGCCCGCAACCGAGACCTCGATGGGCGTCTGCTGAGGCGTATGGACTATCGCGTTGCGCACGAGGTTGCCGAGCACCTGACGCAGGCGCGTGTCGTCACCGGTGACGATCACGGGGCCGTTGGCGCTGAGGCTGATCTTGCGCAGCGGGGCGACGACTCGCGCGTCGGCGACGGCGTCGGTGGCGATGGACCGCAGGTCCACCGCCGCCTTGTCGAGGGGTCGCCCCTGGTCCAGCCGGGCCAGGACGAGCAGGTCATCGACGAGGCCGGTCATGCGAATCGATTCCTCCTCGATCCGGCGCCGCGCCGCCTCGGAGTCGGTCGGTGATTCAGCGGCCCCGCGGCGGAGCATCTCGGCGTAACCGCGGATCGATGTGAGCGGCGTGCGAAGCTCGTGCGAGGCGTCCGCTATGACGCGGCGCAAGCGGTCGTTGGACGCGGTGCGTTCGGCGAAGGCGGCTTCGATCTGGCTGAGCATCCCGTTGAGCGCGAGTCCCAGACGGCCGATCTCTGTCTTCTGGGTAGCGGGTTCGACACGGCGGCTCAGGTCGCCGGCAGCTATGTCTGAGGCCACCGCGCCCATTCTCTGGAGCGGTCGCAATCCAACCCTGATGATCAGAAAAGCGAGGGCCGCGGTCGCCGCCACCACCGCGAGGCCGATCAAGGTCTCAAGCAGCAGCATCTGGCTCAATGTTGTCTTCACCTCGGTCAGCGGCACCGCGACGACGACGAAGCTGCCGGGGAAGCCCTGATTGATGAAGAAGTCCTCGGGCCAATCGATCACCCTGAACTGATCGACCTCGCCCGAGCCGGCAACCGTGTAGGGCGAAGAGGGATGATCCAGGCCGGCATTCGGCAACGGGTGCGGAAGCACGGGAAGCGCGCGCGACGGCGACGTACCCACCGTGGTCAGGACTTTGGCGGTGAGAACGGAGCCGTTCGCGCCGATGAGCTCGATCACGGTGCCGGGGGGAAACTGCGCGCTGGCCTCTTGGACGCCGCCGCCCCCTTCGTCCGGACCACCAAGGAGACCGACTGCCGAGCGCCAGCCTGCTTGCAGCTGATCATCGACGCGCGCGACCAGGGAGGGTTTGAGGAATGAATAGGTCGCGATGTCCGAGACGAGGATCGCGAGCACCACGAGCGAGATGACGCCGATCAATAGCCGCCCTCGGAGCGACTGGGTCATGGCCTCGGCGCGCGCAGCACGTAACCGACCCCGCGGACGGTTTGCAGAAGGGGAGGCTCGAAGCGGTCGACCTTGCGTCGCAGGTAGCTGATGTAGGTTTCGAGCACGCTGGCGTCGCCGCCGAAGTCGTAATGCCACACGTGGTCGAGGATCTGGCTCCGGGTCAGAACTCGGCCTGAGTTGACGAGCAGGTAGCGAAGGAGCCGATACTCCGTGTTCGTCAGCTCGACCACCTGGCCATTGCGGCGGACCTCGTGGCCCTCATCGTCCATCTCCAGGTCGGCCAGCGTCAGCTTGCCGTCCTGTGTCTCGTTGGTCCCATGCCTTCTCAATACGACCCTGACCCGCGCCATCAGCTCCTCGACGCTGAAAGGCTTGGTCACGTAGTCGTCACCGCCGACCGTCAGCCCATGGACCTTGTCCTCGGTGGCGTCCTTGGCGGTGAGGAAGATGATCGGGACCTTGTGGCCTGCCGCGTTGAGCCGCCTCAGGACCTCGAGCCCATCGATGTCGGGGAGCATGACGTCGAGGATCACCAGCGCGGGGGAGAACTGGCCGACCGCGGTGACCGCGCCGCGCCCTGTCGCGGCCGTCTTGACCGTGAAGCCTTCGTAGCGCAGCGCCATGGCCACCAGCTCGGTGATGTTGGGCTCGTCGTCGACGACGAGGACTCGCGCCCCGTCCTTGTTCATGGGTCCCATGCTGCCTTGATTGTCTGTGAAATTGCTGAGAAAGCAGTGGGAACTAGCTTGGGGATGGCCATCCCGAGACCCTATGGATCGACCCTTCCCGGTCGACCAGGCGTGCGGGCAGATGGTTCGACTCGAGCCATCCGACCGCCGCCTCGCCCATGACGATGGCTGCGGTCGAGGCGATGTTGGCGTCGACGCAGCTGGCGGCGATGACGGTGACCGTCCGCCACGGCCCGTCGCTGGGGAGGCTGGTGGCCGGGTCGATGATGTGATGGAGGACGACGCCGCCGCGCGTCCACTGGCGGACCGTGGTGCTCGACGTCGCGATCCCTCCTGACCGGATGCTTATCGTCTCCTCGCCTGAGGCGATGGGCGCGCCGCTGTCCTCGCTGGCCTGGATGAGCCAGCCTTCATCGGGTGGCTCGCCCGCGACCGCGATGTCGCCGCCGAGGCTCACGAGAACGCCCCCGCCGCCGATCCTGGCGAGCGCCGCTTGCGCCGCGAGGTCTGAGGTCAGGGCTTTCGCGGTGGCGCCAAGGTCGATCTCGACGCCCCGCGGCACTCGAACCGTCCGGGCCGGTTCGTTGAAGGTGATCGCCTGCCAGCCGGGTATGCGGCTGACCACGAGGTCGAGCGCAATTCCGTCCGCCGAAACCGAGCCGAAATCGGTGTTGTAGCCGGCCAGCTTGATCGCGGATCCGACAGTCGGATCCACCGCACCGCCAGTCAGCCGCGCGCCTCGAAGGGCTGCCGAGATCAACCTGGTCAGCAGCGCGCTCGCCTTGACGTCGCGGTCCGGCGTCGCATTGAGGCGGCTGAGCTCGCTGTCCTCGCGGAACCGGCTGGCGGCGGCGTCCACGTCGCGCACGAGCTCGTCCACGGCGGCCTTGGCGGCGGTCAGGTCATCCGCCCGCGTGACGACCACCCTGAGGGAGCCGCCGAAGGCCGAATCGTCGACGGAGGCGACAGGTGATCGGCTCACGGTTTGACCGGCTTCTTTTGCTCGACGCGCCTCAGCGCCAGGGCAAGGACCGGGCAGCTGTCGACCGCGCGTTGGGCGTGGGGCAGAAGGGCCTTGGGGATTGGACCTGGCGCGATGATCGGGTATCCCCAATCGTCGAGCTCGATCCGCTCCGGGAACAGCTCCGCGCACAGCCGGTGGCCGTCGCATTTGGTTCGGTCGATCCACATTTCCAGCTCTCGCATGTCACGACGCCTTCCGGCCGCGAGTGCCCGAAGCCGCGGCAAACTCGGATTCGAAGACCTTGAGGGCCGACTGCAGGAACGCGACAGCCCCATCGGGGTGACGGCACGCGCCGCGGCCTTTCACCATGGCGGTCCAGCGATGCAGGTGCGGCAGGTCTCCGTCGTCCGGCCTGCGCGCGGCGAGGCGCGAGGTCGCCGTCGACAGGCTTTTCAGACCGAAGAAGCAGGGGCCGCACTGCGCGGCGCTCTCATTGGCGAGGTGCTGCATGATCCGCGCGGAAACCTCAAGTGGATCCGCGGCCTCGTCGAGCACGCTCACGATGCCGCAGCCGAGCGAACCGCCTGCCGCGGGAAGCGCTTTCGGATCGAGCAGAATCGTCCCGGCCTGCCGGGCGCTGATCCAACCGCCGAAATAGCCGCCCAGCAGCACAGCTCGTGCTGTGCCGCGCACTCCGCCTGCCAGCGCCAGTACCTCGTCGATCGTGCTCCCGCATGGGACCTCGACAACGCCAGGTTTGGCGACCGCACCGCTCACCGTGAGCAGGACCGTGCCCGCGGCTTCGTTCCGGCCCAGCGAGCGGAACCAGCCATCACCGTTGCGGGCGATGAGAGCGGCGTGGGCGAGGCTCTCGACGTTCTGGACCAGGGTCGGCTTGCCGTCGACACCGCTCTCATACGGACGTGGCGGAGTCGCAGTTGGCGTGGCGATGCCCGCGTTGACGAAATGAACGGCCGCCGTGGCTTCGCCCGCGACGTAGCTCGCGGGCGCGGGAAGGAGAACCAAGCGCCTGACATCGGCCGCCGGGCGTTCGGCCAGGGCACGCGACATCGCTGCCAGCGAGGAGGCGTGCGCTTCGCCCACATAGAGGAGGATTCGATTGGCGCGGACCGCGTCGGCAGCCAGGAGGGCACCGTCTATGACCAGGTGGGGCCGGAGCGCCATCAACGTCTGGTCCTTCCGGCTGAGCGGCTCGCCTTCGGCGCCGTTTGCGATCACGACGGCATCACCGCGTGACCGGCTCTGGACCGACTTCCATTTGATCCCAACCGGGAAGGACGCGCCGCCTCGCCCGACAAGGCCGCTGCGATCGAGCGTGTCGATCAAGGCCCGATTGCCGGCCGGCCGGGCGCCCAGCCGGGCGACGTGATCGCGATAGCTCTCGGGGCCGGCGGAGTACGGCGGTCCCGCCAAGAGGCCGAGCGTTGTCACCTGGTCACCTTCCTCGTCACCCGCTCGCGGAACCGCGCTCGATCGGCCGCGAGCGGATCCGGCGGTCGCGCAATCAGCCGGGCGCTGACCGCGACGGCCACGGCCAGGATGCAGACCAGGTCGATGGCGAGCATCCACGCCGACCAGGTGTCGGTACCGGTGCCGAAGCCGTGCAGCACCGCAACGGGCCACGAGGCGTACGTCAGCCAGTGGATCGCGCGCCAGGCGGAGTGCCCGATGAGCCCGCGGGCGAGGCTGGTGACGGAGATCGCGATCAGCAGCTCGAACGCGATCACGCCGAGTCCGAGCCAGAACGTCCGGTAGTAGGACGAGAAGGGGACCAGCGCGGCAAGCCAGCCGAGGTGGGTGAAGGGATCCACCACCGCTGTAACGATATGAAGGGCGAGGAAGACAAGCGTCGTGAGGGCGACGTTTCGATGCAGGCCAGTGGTCAGGAAGCGGGGCCAGCTCGAGCTTTCGAAGCGAAGCGAGGAAAGCACGCCGAGCACCACTACGGTGCTGAGCAGGACCAGCGAGACGGTTCCAGCTCCCCTGGTGGTGTACCAGAGGATCGTGTTGTTCATCGAGCCGAGCCGACTATGATCCGCCGGAGACCGCGACGCCTGAGCTCGTCGATGAGCCCACCGTGGTCGATGACGACTGAAGGGCGCTCGAGGTGGACCCTGTCGACGTCGAGGTGCTGGCGGTGGCTCCGGTCGAGTCAGCCGCGACACCTGGGATCGTGTAGGCGCTGACCACACCGAACAGGCCTACTCCGGCGATGGCCCCGAAGGCGACGCCGGCGGTGACAGTGGTGAGCATCCTGCTCGCGGCCTCGCGGGCGCGGATCCTCGTCTCGTTCGGTTTGCTGTCCTGCATGGTCCTCACAGTGGAACGTGCGTCTTGACCGTTACTGGGAGAAACGTGTGAGTTTGCTGAGAAGTAACGCCTCGGCGAAGCTGGAGTCGGGGTGGCGACGCCCTGCCAGTACACTCTCATGGTCGCCGCCCGCGTAGCTCAGGGGATAGAGCAGGACGGTCCTAACGTCAAGGTCGGGGGTTCGATTCCCTCCGCGGGCACCATGCTCGACGACTCGACATCCTGCGAGTCCTGTCAGGGGCGCGGAGTCGTCGAGCCGTAGAGCGGCGGTAGGTACGTGATGGGGTTGGTGACCTGGTCGTTCACCCGCAGCTCGAAATGCAGGTGGGGGCCTGTAGAGAGTCCGCTTGACCCTTCGAGGCCGACCCGCTGCCCGCGGTAGACCCGGTCGCCGACGTGCACGTCTGTCTGGAGGAGGTGGCCGTACAGGGTCATGATCCCGCCGCCGTGCGCGACGATCACGTAGTTCCCATAGCCCACGTTGGTGTTGCCCACCGCGACCACCACGCCGTCCGCCGCAGCGGTGACTGGAGTCCCGAAGGGCGCTGCCAGGTCGATCCCTGTGTGGAAGTGGGGGTATTGGCCGAGAGGCGGCTCCAGGACCAGGCTCGACGGTCCGAACAGCTGTGTGATGCGCGCGCCTGCGATCGGCCACGACAGCGCGAGTCCAGGCAGGTTGGTACCGATGGGCAGCGTGCGCGAGACCATCGCAAGCCCCGCACCGACCTGGGCCTGGCTCCAGGCGGCCTGGTAGGCGCGCTCGATGAGGATCTGTTCCTGCTGCTCCAGGAGCTGAGCCAGGCTGGCGGTCACGCTCGGCGGCTGGTTCAACAGGTTGGCCTGGGCGGCCCTGATCTCCAGGACCAGAGCGGCGAGCTGGCCGCTGATGTCGTTCTCCAGGCTGATCGCTGCGCTCAGCGCGCTCAGGTTCGCCGTCAGCTCGGTCATCACCCCGTTCTCGCGATCGAGGTCGGCGAGGCGGGCGGCCTGGTCGGCCTGCTGCTTGACGAGGTCCGCTTCGAGGCGCGCCTGCAGAGCGTGTGCGCGCTCGCCGGCGACGACCATGTCGGCAGCCTCGACCAGCGCGTCGTGCAGGTTGCCGGCGCGGGCGATGAGGACGAACAGCGAGTCCGGCTGTCGATAGATCGCCCGCGCCAGAGAGGCGACCTGGGCCTGCTCGACATCGATGTTCGCCTGCGTGTCTGCGATGTCCGTCTCGAGCTGCGTGATCTGGCCTTCGAGGTCGGTGATCTTCGCCTCTTCAGCGGAGATCTGCGTTGTGAGGGTCTGCTGCGCAGCGGCAGCCTGGTCCAGCGCGGCGCTCAGCTGCTGCTCGCTGGTCAGAGCCCTGGCGAGGTCGCCGCCCAACCGTGCGCGAAGCTGGGCATAGAGGGCCTGGTTGGGGTCGACTGGGCACGACACCCTCGCGGTCGATGCGGACGGAGTCGGCGACGGGCAAGGCGAGGGGCTCACGGCCATCGCGTTGGGCACCTGGAAAGCGATCAGCGCACCGAGCGCGACGATGCCCGCCAGCATGCGCCTCATGCGCGTATCCGCCGGAATCCGAGCATGGCGGTCGATGCCCCCAGCACAAGGCCGGCAACAATCACGGCGGCGATCACATACCGCACCGAGGTGAGGTCGACGCCGGGCAGGACCTGCGAATAGGTCTCAGACGCGAAGCTCGAAGCCAGGAGCCAGGTGCCGGCCACCGCCGCTCCCGCCAGCGCGCCCGCGAGGGCACCGGTCGTGAGGCCTTCGGTGACGAAAGGCCCGCGCAGCATCCAACCGCGGGCTCCGAGGAGGCGGGTGACCGTCACCTCTTGCTGTCGCGCGGCGGCGATCGCGCGCATCGAGTTCGCCGCCACCGCGTAGGCGACCGCGATGAACAGCAACAGCAGTCCGGCGGCCACACCGCCCACGATGAACGCGATCCTGCGCAGCCGGGCGTATGTGTCCGGGTCGTACGAGGTCGGGTATGCCGGGTCGACGGCAGGGTCGCCCGTCGCCTCGGCCGCGACCGCCGCGACGTCCGAAATCTGGCGGACGTTCACGTCGAGGCTCGCTGGGAACGGGTTCGAGCTGCTGAGGCTGGCGAGACCGTCGAGCCCAGGCCTGCCGGCCGCTTCCGCGAGCGCCTCCGCCGCGCTGACCTCGTGCACCGAGCTCACCCGCGGGTCGGCGATCAGCCTGCCCTCCAGCTCTGCCACCGCTGCATCGGTCGCACCCGCGGCCAGGTAGACGCGGACGATCGACGCCTGCCCGGCTTGCTGCGTAGCCACCCCCGCGACCGAGATTCCGACCAGCGCCAGCATGCCGCACAGCATTAGCGTCATCGCCATCGAACCGAGGGCCGGAGTTGTGAGGCGCAGGTCCCGGCCCCAGCTGCGCAGGCCGTTGAGAACCACCAGGCGGAAGCCGTTGTCGCACACGGCGGCGAAACGGCGCCACAGCGGGAGCTTCTTCTCGACGACCTTGGTGCCGCCATTCCCGTTCTTGTGAGCCCTGCCGCCGGCGGGCAGGACGAGGCGCCACAACGGCAGGTGGGCCCGTGTGCCGTTCGGCGCCTGGTGCGTCCGGTCGCGATTGACGAGGACCTTCCCGCTTGGCAGCTGGAGCACGCGATCGGCCGTGAACGTCGGCTTGTGGGTGGCGACGATGACTGCGGTGCCGTTGGCCGCCGCCTCCTCCAGCAGTCTCATGACGATCTGGGCGTTGTCGTCGGCGATCGACGCCAGCGGCTCATCCGCCAGCAGGACCGTGGGCCGGCCTGACAGAGCCCTCGCGACCGCCACGCGCTGCCTCTCGCCGGCGGACAGCTGGTGCGGATAGGCTCGGCGCCGATTGGCGAGGCTCAATGCCTCAAGCGCAGCCAGCGCGCGCCGCTTGATCGTCCGGTGCGGGACGGCCGGGTCACCCACCTGGAGCGCGAAGACCACGTTCTCGAGCGCGGTGAGGCGCGGGAGGAGACGCTGCTCCTGGTAGACGAACGCCACGTCGCGCCGGATCCTGCCGAGGCCGCGCCGCCACCAGCGGTGCAGGCCGCGGCCATCGACCCACACCTCGCCGCGATTGGGCCGCAGCTGCCCGTGCACCAGGCGCAGGAGGGTCGTCTTGCCGGCGCCGCTCGGCCCGGTCACCTCGACCAGCTCTCCCGGCGCGACCGAGAGGCTGATGTCGCTCAAGACGGAGGTGCGTCCGAACAGCTTCGAGACGCGGCTGACCCTGACCACGGGACGAGGCGTGACCGCGCCATTGGTCCCCGGCCGATGTGCGGCCGCCACACCGTTCGTGGGGCGAGCGCCGCTGGCTACCGTTTGGACTCCCACCCTGTCGCTCCAGATTAGTCCATGCGGGTGCCTGCGCAGCCGGGACAAATTGCCGCCTCAGGGGCAGCTCGTCAGCGACATCGGCGCCGCCGCCACCGCGATCGAGAAACCGCCTCCCGACGGCGATGCGGTGACGAGCCGGCTGCCATCCGGATTGGCGGAAACGGACTCGCCCGAGAGGGCCCCGGCCGAGGTCACCTCTCCCGTGACTTCGCGTGGGATGAAGACCACGGTGGGGGCGTCACCGGCATGGCCTTGGGCCTGCAGCGTGAAGGCGCCGGTGTCCGAGTCGTATTGGTAGCCGAGGTTCGGATCGGCTGAAGCCCGAGGGTAGACCCCGGCCAGCTGGCGCTCGCGCGCCGGCCGGATGCATCCGCTCGAGGCGATCGGTGTGGCATTGACGTCAGCGGGTTCGAACACGCCCCAGCTTCCGGAGCCCCCGTTCTCCTTCCAGGTCCAGAAGGCAAAGCCGGCAAGATGATTCTCCTGTTCCTGGAGCTCGTTGGGCAGGAGCAGCGAGTCGTAGGCGGGATCGTTGCCGAACTCGGACACGAAAAACGCCGTGCCCATGGCTTTCGCCTCGCGCTCTCCCAGGGCGTACGTCTGGTCGTATCCGCCCCACGGATAGGTGGCCGTCCGCGGATCGCTCCTGGGGTTGAGCAGCTTCTCCAGGGTGAATCCGTGCGTGTAGGCATGGATGTCGAAAACCAGGTTCGGGTAGGAGCTCACCCGGAGCCCGAGGTGGGTGGGGAAGTCGGTGATCTGGCGCAGCAGGCCCGGCTCCAGGAAGAACATCTGCCTGAGGTCGTGGATGCCGAGGTCCGGATACCCGCAGAACGCGGGCATGTAGATCCCGGTGGGACAAGGTAGTCCGTCGCGAACGCCGGTCACCCCATCGATCACGCGTCGATAGAAGGGGAAGAGGAGCAGGTCCTCGAAACCGGGTGGGAGGTTCCAGCCAGGTTGCGGCTCGTTGAAGATGCTGTAGCCGGCGACCGTGCTGTCGTCCTTGAATCGTTCGGCGAGGACGCCGATCGACTTTATGTACTCGTCCTGGATGCCGTCGCGGTTGTACCAGAAGTTGCTGAAGGCTTCGACGACCGCCGGGTTTGCCTCGCGCTGATTTGCGAGGAGCAACTTTGAAGGCAGCCCGTCGGTGATGGTCGCCCAGCCTGGAGCTCCACTGTTCGCCGACAGGTCCACACCTGGACCCGAGCCGACGTACTTCGAGTACGCGTTCTGGTGCATGTCGACGATCACGTGCATGCCAACCGCCTTGGCCCAGTCGACGACCTGGGCGATGCGGTCGACGTACGTCCGGTTGAATCGCCCGCGCTGAGGCTCCAGCAGGCTCCATGACAGAGGCAGGCGGAGCGAGTTGAAACCGAGGGCCGCCATCTGCTCGATGTCCGACTGGCATAGAGGTGGGTAGTGGCTGTGGCTGACGATCGTCGGGCATTGGCCCCCCGCGTAAACGGCGGGGTCGATCGGATAGGCGGGCGCCGACCAATCCTTGCTCGTGCCGAAGTCGAGAAGATCAGCGGGGACTGCGCCGTGGAACAGCACGAGCCTTCCGCGGTCGTCCGCGATGTAAGCCGGCCCGCTCGGCGGGTGCTCGACGTGCAGCCAGGGCAGGACGCCCGCGGGCGCGGGCGACGAAGCAGCCGGCGGCGGTGTGAGCCGGACGATCATGGAGGTCGCCACGGCTCCCGGATAGGTGAAGGCCGCGACGGTCAGGATCAGCAGCGCCACGACGACTCGCGCGGCCGGCCTCACGACGCGAGGAACCAGTAGGCGGTTCCAATCCCGATGACCGCCAGCCCGAGGAAGCCCCCCACGACCCCGATCCAGGCAGACGCCTCGCCGCGCATCGCTCCGTCCGAGGCACGGACGCGGCGGAGCGCCCGGATGCCGGCCCAGATGGCAAACGGAGAGAAGATCCCGAAGGGCATCGCGAGAAGCCCGAGCACCAGCGCACCATCTCCGGTGCGCTTCTTGCTCGGTGGGGTCACAGCGCTACCAGAACTCTCCTTTGCCGAAGAGGACGTACAGGATCGGCCCGATCCCCCACACGAAGGTGATGACGATCCACAGAAACTTCCATAGACCGCTGAGGTCCGTGCGTCCAACGATGTTGACCACGCACAGGACCCACACGAGCGGGTGGAGGAAGATCGCCAGCAGAATCTCGGCCAGAAGCTTCACGAATACCTCCTCGGGGCGAGTCTCATCGCTTGACGAGGGTCCGCAGTGGATTGCGGATGGCCGGCCATCCGCCGACCGGAGAGAACGTGCCGTCAGCGGCCTGTTCGTAGCTCGCACGCAATCGACCCGTGGCGATCTGCCTCACGGCGTCTGCAAAGCGATCCACCTCGGCCCGGTTGTTGTAGGGGGCCAGGCTTGCACGCACCGCTCCCGGCAGCGCGGTGCGCCGATCCGCGGACACCTCGCCCTCGACCTTCTCGACAGCCTCCTTGTTCATCTTCAGCAGGTGGAAGACATAGGGGTTCGCACAGAAGCAGCCGTTGCGCACGGCAATTCCCCATTCGTGGCTCAAGGCGGCAGCGGCGAGGCCGTGATGGACGCCATCAATGACGAAGCTGGCGAGGCCCAGCCGCTCGCCGCCTTGGTTCGGTACGAGCTCGCCGAGAACGGTCACACCAGGCACGCCGCGCAGGCTTTCGAGCAGGTGATCGCCCAGCTCCGCCTCATGGCGGAGCATGTCGTCGAAACCCAGCTCGACCAGGGTCTCGATTGCGACGCCGAGGGCGACCGCACCGATCACGTTGGGCGACCCTGCCTCTTCACGGTCTGGCAGGTCGGCCCACACCGTGTCGTCCCAGGTCACGATCCGGATCGCGCCTCCGCCCATGACCTCCGGCGTGCCGGCGAAGAAGTCTCGAGGCGCGACGAGCACGCCCGCGCCGTACGGCGCGTACATCTTGTGGCCCGAGAACGAGACGAAGTCGAGGTGGCCGGGGTCGTCGGCCGTGCGGATGTCGAGGCGGCGGTGCGGCGCGAGCTGGGCCGCGTCGACCGATACGAGGGCGCCGTGACGGTGCGCGAGCTCCGCCACCTCGTGGATGGGAGAGATGAAACCGGTGACGTTGGATGCGCCGCTGATGGCGACCAGTCCGATCTTGCCGCCGCTGTTCGCCAGCGCGTGCTCGATGGCGTCAAGGTCGATGTGGCCGTCCGGCGTCAGGCCGACCATCAGATGCCCGCTGCGGTGCCGCCACGGCAGCAGGTCTGCGTGATGTTCCATCTCGGTCACCAGCACCTGGCGGCCGTCCAGCCGCGCCTGCTCGGCGGCGATGCGATTCAGGGCGTCGGTGGTGCCCTTGACGAAGATCACCACCTGGCTCTGCCTGTCGACGTTGAGGAAGTCGGCCACCAGCTCGCGGGCCTGCTCGTACGCGTCGGTCGCCATCCGGGACTTGTAGCCGGTGCCGCGATGCACGCTCGAATACACATCCGCGAACGCCGTCACCGCGTCGCGCACGCGCTTCAGCGGTGGCGTGCTGGCGGCGTTGTCGAAGTTGATCCCCGTCACGGTGCCCCCGCCAAGCACTGGCACCGGCAGGTCGACTCCGGCGAAATGATCGCGCCAGTGGCCGGTGTGTGGTTGGGGCACCCGAGCTCAAGCCTACCTCCACACAGACGAACCTGCGCGGGTCTGGCTCCTCTGTATGGTCCACACTAGGCTGCGTATACAGATTGTGTTGTTTACACGAGGAATCACGTGAAGTCGGGTCGTAAGGTGCACACGGTGCGCGTCCCGGAAGGCGATGCCGACTCTAGCCTCGCGGCCCGCGAGCTCAGCTTCCTGGTGCGGCTCGCACAGGCTGCCGCCTCGACGCAGCGCCCGGACGAGCTGTTGGAGCTCATCATCCGGGAGGCGACGTCGGCGACGGGCACCGATGTCTGCTCGCTGTACCTGATCACCTCACGGGGTCGGGAGCTGCTCCTCACGGCGACCAACGGGCTCAACGAATCGATGGTCGGCAAGGTCGTCATGCGCGTCGGGGAAGGCATCACGGGTTGGGTCGCCGAAACCCGCCGGCCGGCGGTGGTCGCCGACGTGAGCCAGGAGCCTCACTGGAAGTGGGTGCCTGGCCTGGACGAAGACCGCTTCCATTCCATGCTCTCGGTTCCCATCGAGTCGGGCCCGCGGCTGGTGGGCGTGCTCAACGTCCAGGCGGCGCAGAAGCGGGACTTCGATTCGGGCGACATCGACTTCCTGCTCGCCATCGCAGGGCAGGTGGCTGGGATCCTGGAGCGCAGCGAGCTGCAGCGCGCGATGGAAGTGCAGCTGGCGGAGATCCAGCTCTCGCACGACATTCACGAGCGCTTCACCAAGCTCTCGCTGGAGGGGGCGGGGATTCAATCGATCCTCGAGGTGGTGGGTTCGCTCGCCGGCGGGCGGGCAGCGCTTTACTCGGCTGACGGCTACCGGGTGCGCGGAGTGGGGGAGGCGTCAGACGGCATGCCGCCCAGGATTCATGCACCGAGCCCGCTGGCCCAGGCCGGCGCGCGTGAGGTTCGAATCAATGCGGGCCGCCCGGCGCGGCCGCTCGACCTGGTCCCCGTCCGGGCCGGAACTGACGTCCTGGGGCTGCTCGCCGTGAGCGTCGACGAGAAGACCGTCGATTCGCACGGTCGCCGCCGGGCCCTCGAGCACGGGTCGACAGTGCTCGCGTTGGAGCTCGCAAAAGAGCGGGCCGCCGCCGAGGTGGAGCGGCGGCTTCGCGGAGACCTCGTGGAGGAGGTGCTGGCCGGCGGGCTCGAAGCCGACGAGGCAGAGAGGGTCGCGCGCCAGGCCGAGCGCCTCGGCCATCGGCTCCCCCAACGCGCGTGGGTGGTGGTCCTCGAGCCGGACGACGACGAGACGGAATCGGCGCTGACCGCCCGAGGCAGGCAGGACCGGCTGGACGACGCCCTGAGCGGGCTCGTCCGCTCTCGCCTGCCGGACTCGCTGACGCTCGTCAGGTCCGCCTCGGCTGTGTTCCTGGTGTCCGACGAGATCGCCTCCGACCTCGCTGCCGTCGAGAAGCTGGCAGGGCAGATACTCGCGGGCGCGGCTCCTGTGATGAAGCCCGGGTCGGCTTCGGTCGGGATCGGCAACCTCGCGAACTCCGTCGCAGAGCTGGCGCGTTCGCACCTCGAGGCGCGCCAGGCGCTCAGGCTCACGCGCCGAGCCGGCGGCCGGGGCCGTGTCGCGTCCTATCGCTCGCTCGGCGCCTTCCGGCTGCTGCTCGAGGTGCAGAGCCCTGAAGCCCTTCGTCGATTCGTCAACGAGCTGCTTGGGACTCTCCTGCAGTACGCGCAATCACGCGACACGCCGCTGCTGGAAACGCTGGAGGCGCTGTCGGCAGCCCGCTGGGTGCGGCGGGCCGCCGCCCGCCAGCTGGGCATCCACATCAACTCGATGAGCTATCGGGTAGAGCGAATCCAGACCCTGACGGGCCTACAGCTGGACGACCCAGAAACAAGAGTCGCCATCTCAATCGCCCTACGCGCCCGAACGATGCTGGGCATGTAAAAAGAAAGGGCCCCAGCCTGTGCCAGGGCCCTCTTGGAATCGAGATCGTAGTAAGCCAACTGAAACGGGCCGCTTCCACTGTGGTACCTTTGCCGGAAGCACTGCCAGATCAACTCGGCTTCAGGTGTAAACCGCGCCTGCC
>JBGOTG010000041.1:0-15086 GCA_041476405.1 Candidatus Dormibacteraceae bacterium
GTAGGCTCGAAGACCGGCGTTCCAGACGGGCGGTGCCAAGGCGCGGGTGGCGAGAGGAGGATGGCATCTTTCGATGCCTGACGACGATCGCCGGGGCCCGCAACGCGGGCATCAGCGCCCGCAGGGCGCCCGGCCGTCTGGGACGTCGGATGCTCCAGATATGGCCGTTACGGTCCACTAGATGCTGCGGCCGCTCGCTGCCCAGTACGGCTCCCTGATCTTCCGCTTCAGGAGCTTGCCGGCGGCGTCGCGGGGCAGCTCATCGACGAAGTCCACGGAGCGCGGCTTCTTGTAGCCGGCCAGCCTACCGGCTGCGAACGCGATCAGCTCATCGGCGGTCGTGACGGCGCCCGGGCGCAGCTGCACCACCGCCTTGACCGACTCGCCCCACTCATCGTCAGGCACACCGATCACCGCCACATCCATGACGGCGGGATGCGCGTGAAGCACAGCCTCGACCTCTGCCGGGTAGACGTTGACGCCGCCCGAGATAACCATGTCGACGCTGCGGTCGCAGATGTAGTAGTAGCCTTCGCCGTCGCGATAAGCCACATCTCCCACGGAGAAGAAACCGTCGTGCAGGCTGCTGCCGGTGGCGTCGGGGCGGTGGTAGTACTCCGCCAGCCAGGTGTTCCGCACCATGAGCTCGCCGGGCTCACCGTCCGGGACGTCATTGCCGTCGGCGCCGACAAGCCGGATCTCCTGGCCCGGCACCGCCGTGCCGCACGACCCAGGTTTGCGAAGCTGGTCTTCAGGGCGCAGCACGGTGTTGATGCCGGTCTCTGTGGCGCCATAGAACTCCCAGAGCACCTGTCCAAAGGCGGCCTGTCCGCGCTGCTTCAGGGCTTGCGGACATGGCGCCGCGCCGAGAATCAAAGCTCGGATCGAGGCGACATCGCAGGGCTTGCGAACCTGCGCGTCCACCAGCCGCTGGAGCAGGGTCGGGGCCATGAATGTGGTCGTCACCCCGTGACGCTCGATGAGGTCGAGCGCGCCTTCGGCATCGAACTTGGGCTGCACGACAACCGTCGCGCCAAGCACCTGGTGCAGCGCGGAGAAGAACGAAACGGCGCTGTGGTAACCGGGTCCGCACATCAGGTGGACGTCGGACGCGCTGAGCTCGAAGATCGAGATGATCTGGAGCACGTTCTCGATGTTCACGCCGTTCGGACGCCATGCACCTTTCGGGTGGCCTGTGGTGCCTGAGGTGTAGATCATCGACGCGCCCAAAGCGCCGCCCTCCGCGTCCGTTCGCGACTGCGCGGACGCACTCGCCATGAGCTCCCGGTATGAAAGCCATCCCGCCGGCGCGTGTTCGCCAAGCGCAATGAATCGAGCGCCGGCGTTGCGCGTCACGTCGACCCGCGCGGCCTCGACGACGTCGACGAGATCGGGGCCCGCGACCACCACCTTCGCTTCGGAGTCGTTGATGACATATGCGACCTCCGAGCCACGCAGCCGGTAGTTCAGCGGCACGCCGACCAGGCCCGCCTTGCGCAAGCCGTTCGAGATCTCGAACCCTTCGATGGAGTTGAACGACATGACCGCAACCCTGTCGTGCATCCCGCACCCGAGCTCGTGGAAGACATTGGCGGCGCGGTTGGCGCGGTGGTTCAGCGTTTCGAAATCGACCAGCTCCTCACCGGCGATGAGGGCGACCTTCTTGGGGTTTGAGTCCGCGTGGCGAGCCAGGAAGTCGATGTCGGACACGGATCAATCGTATGGACGGATAGCCGTCAGGGGGATGCCTTGTTGCACGGTGTGTTCGAGCCGAGCCCGAACGTCGACGCGGTTGGAGTGGTGCTGCCCTGGATCGTGACGACCACCCGGTACCTGTAACAGCCGCCGAGCAGCGCCCAGGTCGCGGACGGGGTCCAATGGTGGTTGACGACTGTCGCCGCCATCGGCGGGTACTGCTGGAGCACGCTCGGAGTCGCATCGGTGATCGCGGCGATCGGCGACGCCTTGCTCGAGTCGAACCGCCACAGGTACACCTTCGTGAAAGGGCGGGTCGACAGGCTGTCTGCTGCCTTGGGAAGCCTGGTCGCCACAAGAAGTGCGTCGACCGCCGCCTGCGGGCCGGTGGCCGGCTTGACCGACGCGTAGCTCTGGCCCTGGATCGGGCCTGACCAGTCCACGCCGCTGACGCCGGTCCCGGTGAGGTACCTCTTGAAAGGCGCGGTCCCATCCTTGCCGGCGGCGGTGTAGATCTGGAGCCCGCCACTCACGGCGAGAGCGAGCAACGAGGCGTCAGGGCTCCAGGCCAGCCCGTCCGCGTGTGGAAGCTTCGAGTTGACGGCCCGCGGCGCCGTCGTGGGTGACGGCGTCGTTGCGGCCGGCGATGTCACGGGCGAGGCGCCGGGGCTGGGGCTCCCCTGCGCGACAGGCACCGTGACGTTGATCGGCTCGATCACGGGGCCGTGGTCGGGCCGCGACACTGCAACCATCGTGCCGTCGCGGCTGATCGCGACAGGCCCATCGTCAGTCCCCAGCTTCAACGGGAACGCGTGGAGGACGTTGGCGTCCAGATTGAGCCAGTACCACAGGCCTGTGGCGAAGGCGCGCACGGCGAACAGCCCGCTGACGCCAGGGGCGGCCCCCTCTGTGAAGAGGGCTGTCTGAGCCGGAGGCTTGGTCACGACCTTGATCGGCGCCGAGACTTTGGTCAGGTCGATCCCATCCACCTCGTACGAGGTGCAGCAGCCGACGGTCAGCGCCAGGTAGTGGTCGTTTGCGGCGAGGCCGAAGGGACCTTCGCTCTGGAAGTCGTAAGAGGCCGCCACAGGAGCGGTGGTGCCGGCGAACGGGTCCACACGGAACAGCCAGTCGTAGGGCACCACGCCGCTGCCGCTCCGGCTCTCCGCCGGCCTGTCGTCGTGGATCGTGAAGTAGAGAACCGGGTTGGGCAACCCGGGCGCCGGCGCCCATACGGGCCCGGAGACCCTGAACGCCGCGCCCGCGGGCAGCGGGGCGACGACAGTCGATTTCCCGGTGGCCGGGTCGAGCACGCCGATTCCATTGGCGGCCGCGTAAGCGATCAGGCCCTGCGTGAGGGCGCCTTCGACCGGCGATGGCGACTGCACCGCGGTGGGGGTCCCCCCACCGCCGCACGAGGTCGCCAAGACGATCAGGGCCGCCAGCGGGCTGAGCTTTCTGGCCAGCGTGGTCACCATTGGAATTGCCGATGTTATCGCCACAGGTGTGTTACGCGGTTTGGGCCGGATGCGTTACGTATTCGAGATGAGATCGGCCGTTCTGGTGGTCCTCACAGCGCTCGCCCTCTGCGGATGCGGAGCGGTGGGCGGCGGCGCCGCTCCCGTTCCAAGCGCCCCGCCGTCGACCAGTCCAGGACTCGGATTCGACGTGAGCGTCAACGAACAGACACGGGCAGTCACGCTTCGGGTGGGCCAGAAGCTGGAGGCCGTTCTTCATGCCCGCACGGGGATGACGAACTGGAACGGAGTGCGGTCGAGCAACACTGCGGTCCTGGCGCCGATCGTGAACCCGGCCGCCACTGCCGTCCGCGGCGTCACGCTGGCTGCGTTCCAGGCCGTCACCGCAGGCAACGCCCGGATCACCGCAACGGCCGGGGCGCTTTGCTCCCCGGGTCAGGCTTGCCCGCAGTTCATGATGCTGCTCGCGATCGACGTGACGGTGGTCGGTTAAGCAGAGCCGTCGCGGATCGCGGTCGCGATGGTCTCCAGCTCGGAGCGACTCCTCGGTTCCGTGTAGTTGCGCGGAAACGTCAGGCCGAACCCATCGTTTGGATAGCGCGGAATGACGTGCACGTGGAAGTGGGGAACGTCCTGAAACGCGACCTCGCCGTCGGCGACGAACAGGTTCACGCCGCCCGCGCCGAGGGTGTGGCGCACCACTGCGGAGAGGTGGCGGGCGACCCTGAAGGTGCGCATCGCAGCCGTTTCGTTGAGGTCGGACATCAGGACTGCATGTTCGCGCGGCACCACGAGCATGTGCCCATGAGTGATGGGCTGGATGTCCATGAATGCGACGACTGTGTCGTCCTGGTGGACAAAGGTCGCGGGGGAATCCCCCCGCAGGATCTCGCAGAAAATGCACTGGTCCGCCACTTCGCCAATGCGAAGCTTAAAGCGGTGTGTCGGCCTCCGTGGGCGGGTCGGCAGGCGCGACCACGCGCGGGGTGACCTCCAGCTCCAGCCCAGGCGGCGGAATCGAGAGCCCCGGTCCGCCGTTGGTGGCGCTGTCCGTTGGCTCGCCGGCGGTGGCTGTGACGAGGTCCGGCTGCTCACCCGCAAGCGCCTCCCCGTTCGTGGCGCCGTCAAGGGGAGGGCGCTGACCGCGACGCCTGCGTCGGGCGCGCCGCTCGCCGCGGTGGGGCCGCGACAGACGCTGCACCTGGGAGCGGATGCCGACGCGCTGGCAGGCCGTCACGACCGCGCCGACGCCGGCCACGAGGCCCTCCTCCTTCGCGTGCTCGAAGAGCGGTCCGAACAGCTCGGGCGCGCCGCCGATCACGGTCTTGGAGTCGCCGACGATCACGAGCAGCTTCTTGGCTCGCGAGATGGCCACGTTCACGCGGTTGGGGTCGTTGAGGAATCCGATGGCAGCGCGGTCGTTCGAGCGGACCAAAGACAGGATGACCGCGTCCGACTCGCGACCTTCGAACGCGTCCACCGATTCGATGTCGTCGGGCGGCACGATTCCCTTGAGGGCCGACACCAGCCGGTTGACCTGCGACGCGTACATCGCGATCACGGCCAGCTTCGCTTTGCGAACCCGGCGTCTGATGATCGAGGTGATGTCCTTGCAGAGCGCGACCTCGAACTCGTTGGCCACGGACCGCTGCGCGTCGCGGTACTCGTCCTGTGCCCCTGTGTCAACCCAGACCAGCTCGCGGTCGAACGGCCATGGCAAGGGCATTCGCGGATGTGGCGCTTCGTGGATCAGCTTGCCGTCGTAGAAGAGGTCGGAGACGACGCGGCCGATGGGCTCGCGCATGCGGTACTGCCGCGGCAGCATGATCTTCGAGCCCGCGGGCACCTTATCCCAAATCCAGCCGTAGAAGCTGTCGTCGCGAACGAGCTCGTCCAGCGGCTGTTCGATCTTGAACGTCGAAGCGGCCTCCTCCATCACGGGGGGCAGCTGCTTCAGGTCGCCGATCATGACCCACCGCTTCGCCAGTGGCATCAGCGCGAGAGCTTCGTTCGCCCGCACCTTGTTGGCCTCGTCGAGGATCAGCCAGTCGAAGATCTTGAACCGGAGCCGCGAGTCGATCGCGAGGCGGTTGCAGGTGCCGGCGACCAGGTTGTACGGCTCGAGGTCGTCGCCCTCGACCAGCGTCGGCCGCAGCCGCCGCGGCACCTTGCCCGGCTCGGCGATGCGGGCCTGGCGCACGTGGGAGAAGCCGAGCAGGCGCTCCTGGCCGGTGTCCACGGCGTCGTTCGAGTGCGATGAGAGGAGGATCGACGAGGCCGGGTTCTTGCCCAGGATTCGCCTGATCGACTCCACGATGGCCGTCGTCTTGCCCGTCCCTGGTGGGCCCTGGATGAGGTAGAGCTGGCCGGGCCGCATGCCCATGACGCGGGCGACAGCGTCCGCCTGCTCTTCGTTCGGGTCCGGCAGATGGTGGGCCTTCTTGCCGTCGAGGGGGACGCGCGGAGGGCTGCCCAACCAGCCGAAGTCGGCCAGTTCGGCCGCGAGCGCACCCGACCGCGGGCTGCCGATCTGCAGCTGGCGGATGACCGATCGCTGCGCCTCGAACATCTCGACGCTTGCGGTCGGCAACACGATGCCCTCGTCGGGCAGCGGGTCGTACCGGCGGAAGCTCACCCACAGGTTCGAGCCCTGGATGCGGTCAAGGGACATGCCGCGGTATTCGGGGAAGCCGGCCGATCGCACGGTGAGCGAATCGATTCCTCGGTAGATACGGCCTTCTGCGTCGTCCACCAGGTGCAGCACCGCGCGCACGTACTCCCCGCCGCGCATGTCTTCGCCACACTCCGGGCAATGGATGCTGCTCGCGGTCGGCACCTCGGCCTCGCACTTCGGGCACTCCATCCACTGCTCGGTCGCCTCATAGCGCCGGACTGCCGCTTCGGCGAGCTTTTCGCGATAGTCGCGGAGATGCTCGATGAAGCGCATCGTGGAGTTGAGGATGGGCAGCGTCTTGGCCTGCTCGCGCAGGACGACGGCGGTGAAGCCCTCCAGGTCGCCGTCCCACTCCTTGACCACGTGGAGCTCCTGGTAGCGGAGCCGGAGGCGGTTCTTCTCCATCTCGAACTCCCCGTCCAGGTCCTGCCAGTCGGTGATCTCCAGTGCGAGGCCCATCGGGGTCCTGCCCAGGCGTCCCGTCAGCAGGGTTTGCTTGACCTGGCCGGTGAACTCCAGGGGCTTGTCGGGCTTGACGATGGTGTAGATGCCGTCGATGATCCGCTGCTCCTCGAGCACCTGGCGCAACAGCTCGGCGCCGCCGGCGGCTTCCATCGCGGAGACCTTGAGGGCGGCCGGCGTGCCGGGTCGGACGCGGATGCCCAGGCGGCCGGCCTGAATCTCCTCGCCGGGAATCTCGGGGTTCCAGAGAGGGAGGACGTCGCCGGGGTTGGGCGTGCTCAAGTCAAGCGGACCTAAGGGTTCGCCACAGGCTGGTTAGGCGTGAAATTGGAGTCACCTGAGTTCAAAAGAGGGTCCGCAGGCGGGACCAAGCACCCCAATGGGCAGGTATTACGTTAGCACACGCCCGGCTGGGTCGACAGCTTTACCGTTTTTTGCCGGGTTTCCCTCATAAGCGCGCCGTCGCGCGCTATTGCAAGATTTACAGCCATGTGGAAGAACACCCTCAAGCCTTACGACCTCCTGTCTGGCGAGGACGTAGAAGCGATCCACGAGCAGGCGATGACCATCCTGGAGGAGATCGGGGTCGACTTCCTGCACGACCGAGCCCGAGAGATCTTCGGCAAGGCGGGGATGGCGATCGACGGCATGCGAGTGCGCTTCGACAGGGGCTTTGTGATGGAGATGGCCGCCAAGACACCGTCGACCTTCACGCTGCAAGCGCGCAACCCGGCCCGGACCGTGATGCTTGGTGGGGACAATGTCGTGACGGCGCCCGTGTACGGCCCGCCGTTCATAACCGACCTCGAGCGCGGGCGCCGCGGGGCGACCATCGAGGACTTCAACAACTTCGACAAGATGGCCCAGGCCATCGACCAGATCCATTGCGCCGGCGGCACCACCGTCGAGCCGGAGGACCTGCCGCTCGGCACGCGGCACCTCGACATGCTCTATTCGCACATGCGCTGGACCGACAAGACGTTCATGGGCAGCGTCATCTCGGCCGAGAACGCGCGCGACACCATAGAGATGGCCTCGATCCTGCTTGGCGGGCGGGACAAGATCGAGGAGACGCCGGCAGTGATCAGCCTTATCAACGTGAACAGCCCACTCCGTTACGACGACCGCATGCTGGGCGCGCTCCTGGAGTACACGGAGGCCGGGCAGCCCGTGATAGTCACCCCGTTCCTCATGGCAGGCGCGATGTCGCCGATGGGCCTGGCGGGCACCGTGGCCCAGCAGACGGCCGAGGCGCTTGCCGGCATAGCCCTGGTGCAGCTGATGCGGCCCGGCACGCCGTGCGTGTACGGCTCGTTCCTCACGAATACGGACATGCAGTCTGGGAGCCCCGCCTTCGGGACGCCCGAATCGGCGATGGGCATCCTGGCGAGCGCTCAGATGGCACGTCACTATCGCATTCCTTTCCGCGGTGGCGGGGCGCTGACATCGTCCAAGTCGCCAGATGCCCAGGCGGCATACGAATCGATGATGTGCATGTGGCCGACCATCCTCGGTGGCGTCCACTTCGTGCTGCACGCTGCGGGCTGGTTGGAAAGTGCCCTGCTTGCGTCCTACGAGAAGTTCATCCTCGACGTCGAGGCGCTGCGGATGTTCGAGTGGATCCTCCAGAAAGGTCTTCCCGTGGACGAAGAGGGAATGGCGATGGACGCGCTGAGGGAGGTCGGACCGGGCGGCCATTTCCTGGGCGCCGAGCACACCCTGCGCAACTACCGCACGGGTTTCTACAGGCCCTGGGTCTCATCGACCGAGAACTTCGACAGATGGAACCGCATGGGGGCGAAGACTGCGGACGTGGTCGCGGCCGCGCGCTGGAAGAAGGTCCTCGAGGAGTATCCCGACCCGGGCATCGACCCAGGCGTCGACGAGCAGCTGCGCGAGTTCATCGCCAAACGCAAGCGAGAGATCGGCGACGACTGACGTTCCGGCGGAGAAGGACCGGCTCAGCCACCTCGCGGCCGCCATCGCTTCCGACCAGCCGGCTCCGGCGGGCGGATCGGCCGCCGCCGCTGCAGTGGCACTCGCCGCGGCGCTGCTGGAGAAAGCAGCACTGCTGTCGCTCCGGCATTGGGATGGCGCCGAGGCGGTGCGCCAACGGGCCCACGGGCTTCGCCTCCACAGCGAGGAGCTGATCGAGGCCGACGTCCACGCTTACCGGGGTTTCGTCGACGCGATGAGAAGCGCAAAGGGCATGGGTGCCGAGAACCGCGAGGAGGTGGTGGGTCCTGCTCGCGAGGAGACGGTGGCGGTTCCGCTCGCAATCGCGCGCGCCGGGGCCGAGGTGGCTGAGCTTGCCGCCCTCACCGTGGAGCACGGCAACCCCAACCTGCGCTCGGACGCCAGGGTCGCCTGCGTGCTCGCGGCGGCCGGCGCTCGAGCCGCAACGGTGACGATGTCGACGAACCTTGCGAACGCGCCGGATGACCGCCGTCTCGACGAAGCCAGGCGGCTGGCGGAAGCGGCGGAGGCCCTCGCTAGGTCGGGTTCATGAGGCGCGATCGCGGGTTCGCCGTGTCGAGCTCGTGGATGACCGCGGCCAGGACCTCCGCCGGCGTGCCGGCCCGCTCCTCGACAGGACCCTTGCGCCAACCGTCGAGGTACGCGTCCATGTCGGTCGAGCCTTCGCGCATCGAGAAAGCGTCGATCGCCGCCTGAAAGCGGTCGGGCATCATGCCCTTGACCTCGACCGCCCCCTCCCAAGCCTTCACCTGAGAAGGTATGTGCTTCCAAAACGTGACCTGGCAGCTGGCCATTTATTAGACGAGAGGTCCTCCCCGCTCGCCGGGGAGGTGGCGCAAAGCGCCGGAGGGGCCGAGCACTTCAGGTAGACCGCCGGAGTCAACCCCGACCAGCTCAGCCAACCTCTCCTCGAGCTCACCCAACCCGACGTCAACTATCTCGAGCGGCACGCCGAGATAAACGGCGATCTCATGAGCCTTGACCGCCAGCCGTGGGTTGGGCACCTGGCGCAGGTACATCAGCGCCTCGTAGTTGCCGAAGAGCATCGGCTTGAGCTCGGGGTCCCTGTCGAGACCCAACCCCCGCACGACGGCGCGGTCGAAGTTGCGAACGAGCCAATCGGTGAGATAGAACGTGCCCGGCCTTTCATCCGAGACCTGGTGGAAGAGGTCCCGCCCCGCGAACATCTCGTAGCAGTGCGGCCCCCTGACCTGCGATGCGCCGACCTCGGCGAGAACGGGTTCGAGGCGTCCGTTGGTCCCGCATTCGCCGTACACGACGACCAGCCTCTCGTAGCGCGGACGCAGCGCGCGCAGCTTCTCGCCGAGCTCCTCGACGATGCGCGCGGGGTACAGGTGCAGCATCGCCGACAGCCCATGAACGTCGGCGTCCCAGCCGCGGCGATCGACGATTTCCTTCACCTCGGCGCCGAGCGCCCCGCAGATGACGAATGCCGTCCTGGTCACACCACCACCTCGAGGTGAGGAAACTGGAGCACCGATACGAACGCGTCGTTGAAGTCGGCGCGGCCTGACAGCTCGACGTACTCGATTCTGGAAGGCAGCTCGAACGCGACCTGCCGCTCGCGATATGAGAGCAGCGCGATCTTGGCGCCTTCGCCTGCCGAGTTGCCGACGGCGATGATCTTGTCCACGTCGACGGGCGGGACAAGGCCGATGATCTTCGCGCTCTCCGGGTTCAGGTAGGAGCCGAACGAGCCACCGAGCAGGATCTCGTCGAGGTCCTTCGTCTCCACGCCGAGGATGTCCATCAACACCTTGATCCCCGTGGCGATCGAGCCCTTGGCGAACTGAAGCTCACGAACGTCGCGCTGCGAGAGGAACACGCCGTCCGCCAGCAGAAAAGCGCGGACGCCGTCGACTTCGATAAGGCGGTCGCCGAGGGGATGCCCCGGAACGTCGCCGGGGCCCTTCATGCGACCCGAATGGTCGAGCAGCCCGACATGAAGCAGTTGCGCCACCGCGTCGACGAGGCCCGAGCCGCAGATGCCGAGGGCGGGAACGTCGCCGCCGATGACCTGCAGCTCCACCGTGTCGCCGAGGGTCACGCCCTCGATCGCGCCCTCTGTGGCGCGCATGCCGCAGCGGATCTGGCTGCCCTCGAAAGCGGGGCCCGCGGGGGCTGCGGTCGCCAGCGCCCGCTGCGCGCTGCCGAGGACTATCTCGCCGTTGGTCCCGACGTCGACGAAGACGCGCAGCTTGTCCTCGCGCACCACGCTCGTCGCAAGCACGCCCGCGACGATGTCCGCCCCGACGTAGGCGCCAAGCGCCGGCAGCGTCTGGATGTAGCCGTTCGGATGAATGTCGAGCCCCACCTCGCTCGCCGCGACCAGAAGCGGCTCCATGAACGCAGGTGTGAAGGGCATGACAGCGAGCGGGCTCGGATCGATGCCGAAGAGCAGGTGCAGCATCGTCGCGTTGCCGACCACCACCGCTTCGTAGGTGCGCTCGCGGGACACTCCGGTCTGCTGATACAGGTCGGCGAGGATGCTGTTCATCGTAGCCACGACCGCTCGCTGGAGCTCGAGCACCGACTCCGGGCCGTTCATTCCGTGGCTGATGCGTGAGATGACGTCGGCCCCGAACGGCGCCTGGCCGTTGAGCGTCGACAGCACGCCCGCCGCCATGCCCGTGCGAAGGTTCATCAGCGTGCCCACGAGCGTCGTCGTGCCGACGTCGAAGGCGACGCCAAAGCATTCGTCGGTGGTGTCGCCCGGCTCAAGCGCGACGAGCTGCTCGCCGCCCAGAACTGCGGTCACCTTGAAGCCGGAATCGCGTAGGGCGTGTGGAATCGTTCGCAATACAGGAACGCCTGCCACCATGTCGTGGCCTTCCGCCGTCAGCGCCTCGCGCAAACGCAGCACGTCGCTGCGCTGGTCCTCGAGCGTCGGCTCCGCCAGCTCGAGGTACACCTTGCGAACGTTCGGGTCGAGGATGACCAGGCGGCCGAGCCCCATCGTCGCGGCCTTGGGCACGCGCAGCAGCTGCGGCACATCGCACGTCATGTCGTCGTAGATGTGGGTCTGGCACGACAGTCTCCACCCTCCCTCGATCTCCTCTTTGCGCAGGAGGCGGTGATCCGCGGTGGTGACCTCCGCCGCGCCCTCGATGACGCGCACCTTGCACTTGCCGCACGTGCCACGCCCGCCGCAAGTGGAATCGATGGGCAGGCCGATCCAGTGGGCTGCGCTGAAGAGGGTGGTTCCCGGCGGGACTCGCGTGGTGCGGTCGAAGGGCTGGTAGGTGACCTCCAGCTTGCGCTGGATCATGCGGGGCGGGCGTCGCGCGCCGCCTGCTGCGCAACGTCGGCGCGATAGCTTGCGATCCAGCGCATCGCGTATTCGTCGTGGCCGAGAAGGAGGTCTCCCGCCAGCACCGCGCGACGCACCTCGGGGACAAGTGGGTTGGTGATCGCGCAGCTCAGGCCGGCGTGCATCGCGAGCGGGAGGAAGGCGGCATTGACCGTGGCGCGGTCAGGCAGCCCGAAGGAGACGTTGGACGCCCCACACGTCATGTTGTTGCCCAGCCTGTCCCGGATGAGCCGCATCGTCTCGAGCGTGACCAGTCCGCAGGTCGGGTCGGCCGCAACGGTCATCGCGATCGGGTCGATGATCACGTCCTCTTGCGGTATGCCGTGGTCGGCGGCGCGCTCGATGATGCGGCGCGCGAGCGCCAGGCGCTCCTCGGGAATCATCGTGATTCCCGTCTCGTCGTTGGCCATCCCGATGACGGCGGCGCCGTGCTTCTTCACCAGCGGGAGGATCCGCTCCATTCGCTCTTCTTCCGCCGTGACCGAGTTCACGAGCGCCTTTCCCTGGTATGCCGCAAGCCCTGCCTCGAGGGCTTCGATGACCGACGAATCGATGCAGATCGGAACGTCGGTGACCTCCGACACGGCTTTGATCGCCGCGACCAACAGCGCGGCCTCGTCGAGCGCCGGGATGCCCGCGTTGACGTCGAGCATGTGGGCGCCGGCGGCGACCTGCGCGATCGCGTCAGCACGGACCCGGTCCATCTTGCCTTCCTTCATCTCCGCGGCGAGGACCTTCCGTCCAGTCGGGTTGATGCGCTCGCCGATGATCACAAAAGGCCGGTCCACCGAAACCACGACCTCGCGGCCGCGCGAGCGAAGGACTGTCTCCAAGTGCTGTCCCTTCAGCCCTTCTTCAGCGTCTCGTCGATCAGCTTGACCGCCTGCTCCAGCGCCCGGGCGCCCTGCGAAGCTTCGTTGCGCGCGCCGACGAGCTGCTTGGCCAGGCGCGTCGCCATCGACGCATCGGGTGCGTAGCTGTCGGCGCCGACATGCTTCGCGTACTCCTCCGTCACGGGCGCGCCGCCCACTGCCACATGCACCTTGTCGCGCAGCCCGGCCTTCTTGAGCGCTTCGATGTTCACCTTGAACATCGGCATCGTGGTGGTGAGGAATGCCGAGAAGCCGAGGACGTCAGGTTGGTGGGCGATGACCGCCTCGACGAACTTTTCAGGCGGCGTGTTCACTCCGAGGTCGAACACCTCGAAGCCGGCGCCCTCGAGCATGATCACGACGAGGTTCTTGCCGATGTCGTGGATGTCGCCTTTCACGGTGCCGATGACGTAGCGGCCCACCGGCTGGGCGCCGGTCTCGGCGATCAGCGGCCGGAGCAGGGTCAGGGCGCCCTGCATTGCGCGCGCTGCCATCAGCATCTCGGGAACGAAGAAGTCGCCCTTCTCGAAGCGCCGCCCGACCTCCTCGAGAGACGGGATGAGCGCCTTGAACAGGATGTCCATCGGGTCCATGCCCAGCGCCAGCGCCTCGATTGTCAGCGCCTTCACCTCGGGCGCGCGGCCGTTGAGGGTGTCGTCGAACAGTCCGGCGCGAATCTCCTCTTCTCGGCTCATGCCGCACCTCCTGGTTTTACGAAGCTCAACTCTGAAGCTATATCAAGCCAGGCGGCGGGAGGCGGCGGGTGGGATTTGTTGCGCATTGCTCAACAGATGCTCAGAGACCAACAAGTCTACCTTCGTGAATGGGCGCCTCGCAAGCTATATTGTTGCGCAGTGAGCAACGAGAGCCCGGGCCGGGACCTCGGCCTGGTTCGGTCCGTCGACAGGGCGATCGTCATCCTCGACCTCCTGGCGCGGGATGGCTGGCGGGCGGGTGCTGAGGTGGCCCGCGATCTGGGGGTGCATCGCTCGACAGCGCTCCGGTTGCTGGGCACCCTGGAAAGGCACAGCCTCGTGGAGCGGGATCCTCGGACCGCGAAATATCGCCTCGGCCGGAGGCTGCCTCAGCTGGCCAGCGTGGTGACTGGAGAGTTCGACCTCCGCTACGTGGCCCGCCCCGTCTGCGAGCGCCTGGCCCGCGCCCTGGGCGAGACCGTCACTCTCGACGTCCTCGATTCCGAGGAGATAGTGCCCATCGAGCAGGCGAGCGGCTCGACCTCCGTCGTCAACGTCAACTGGCTCGGCCGCCGCACGCCGATCCACTGCACGGCGAGCGGCAAGGTGATCCTCGCGTTCGCTCCACCCTCGGTCCGGCAGCGACTCCTGGCGCGCCCGTTGGAACGGAGGACGCCGCACACGATAGTCGACCGCCAGGAACTTGAAGCACAGCTCGCCGCCGCCGTCGAGGCGGGCTACGCGCGGACGTACCAGGAGCTCGAGGTGGGCCTGGACGCCATCGCGGCGCCGGTCTACTCGGCGGAAGGCGCGGTGGTGGCGGCCATCGACGTCTCCGGTCCGGCTCACCGCCTCGTCGAGGCCAACCGCCCGGAGCTCGTCGGCCTGACCCGAGAGGCTGCGGCGGACCTTTCGCGGCGGCTGGGCTACCGCCACCAGGCGGTTACGGCCTGACGGGGACCCAACTCCCCTTCGCCTAACCAAAGCTCCCCCGGCGCCACCCCGGGCGCTCCTTGCAACAGCGTTGTGGAGGGCGCATCATGTCGGCTGCAAACCTGGGTGCCCTGCGCACCCAAGAGTCACCGGCCAAAAGAAGTGGGGAGTCAACGAATGAACTGGCATCGGATCCATCGTTTGGGCCTCGTCGTCGGGATCATCACACTGGTCGCAGCCGCATGTGGGTCGTCAACCGGCGGTACGACAGCAAGTACGTGGGGGACCGCCTCATCGGCGGCGAGCAATGGCGGAATGGACGCGCTGGTGGCCGCGGCCAAGAAAGAGGGCAAGCTCAACGTCATCGCCCTCCCGCCGGACTGGGCCAACTACGGAGCGATCATCAGCGGGTTCACTGCGAAGTATGGAATCCGTGTCGACTCCGCCAACCCCAACGGCAGCAGCCAGCAGGAGGTCGACGCGATCGGCCAGCTGGCCGGCACCAACCGCGCCCCCGACGTCGTTGACGTCGGCATGAAGGTCGCCCTCGCCAACACCGCGATCTTCGCCCCTTACCAGGTGGCGACCTGGAACGACATCCTCGCGGGGCAGAAGGAGTCCACCGGCCTTTGGGTCCAGGACTACGGCGGCTTCATGGGCATCGGCTACGACACGAGCCGGGTGCCCGGAGGCACGATCACCGCCGTGTCCGACCTTCTGAAGCCAGGGTTCAAGGTCGCCCTCGCCGGTGACCCGACCCAGTCCAACCAGGCGCTCAACGGCGTCATCCTCGCGTCGGTCGCCAACGGCGGATCGCTCGATGACGTCGCCAAGGGCGTCGACTTCTTCCACCCGCTGAAGGCCAAGGGCAACTTCGTGCCCGTCGTCGGCACTGCCGCCACCGTCAAGTCCGGCCAGACGCCGGTTCTGTTCGAGTGGGACTACCTCTCGACCTCGCACGGCAAGGAC
>JBGOTG010000042.1:0-14990 GCA_041476405.1 Candidatus Dormibacteraceae bacterium
CTCGTTGGAGAAGTTCGACGCGGTCGAATCAGGACCCATGTGTAGCGGGAAGTCGCGCATCCCCATCAGGAGGACGGCGACTGTGTAGCTGTGCGTCTCGACGAACTTCATGTAGTCGCCGGCGTCCCACCAGCCACCCGACGCATCGATGACGATGCCCAGCGGTTTGAGGTCGCCGATCAGCGTGTCGTTGGAGTCGAAGGTGGGCGGAAGGTAGGTCATCGCGTGCGCGTCGTTGAGGTGGCCGGGAGCGGATCGAAGCGGTGACGCGATGAAGTTCGGTCCGTCCCGCTCGTTCCTGAAGAACGAGAGCGTGTTGCCGACGAGCCCCGCGTACAGGTGTTGCGCCGTGTCGATCCTGAAGCTCGGCGACGCAGCGGGAACCGGTCCGCTGACGGCGATCGTGTAGGTGCCGGCCCTGGACAGGTGGTCGAAGTCGAGCGCGTAGACGAACTGGTACCTCGCGCTCCAGGAGCCGAGGTTGGCTCCGACCGGTCGTGGTTGCAAATGCCTGCCGTGGACGTCGATGACCGTGAAGGTGGCGCCCGATTCGGCGGCCGAGGCCATCAGGTAGGCGCGCTTCGGGGCCGTGACTGCGTATCCGACCTGGTTCACCCTGACGAAAGCCCTGTCCCCCACCTGGGCGGCGGCAGGCTGTGGGATCAGGAGCGCGGAAAGGATGAGGACGAGCGTGGTCCATCGGGCCGCGTTCCGCGGCGCCCTCCGGGATCTGGGTGCCAACGTCCTCCCTCCAACCAGCCTGGCGGCGGCGAAGAAAAGCATAGTGGCTCGAAGAGGGGATGACCGGCCAGGCGGGCCCCTCCGGGCTACCCCGCGCACCACGAGCGCGGGGACCCCAAACGAAAACCAGTTGGGGCGCCACCTCCCCAGCAAGTGGGGAGGACACCCGCGCTATCCTCATCCCTCCGTGGCATCGTGGTCTGAGTTCGAAGCAGCGCAACCCAAGTTTGCTTCGCGCGTGCGAGAGCTGATGGCGTCGCGCAAGCACCTCACGATGGCGACCATCCGCCTCGACGGCTCGCCGCGGATCAGCGGCACCGAGGTCGAGTTCGCCGAAGGACAGTTGCGGATCGGATCGATGCAAGGCGCCGTCAAAGCGCTTGACTTGCGGCGCGATCCCCGCATCGCCATTCATGGCCCGACCGACGACCCGCCCGCCGGCAACCCGCGCGGCTGGAAGGGCGAGGCGAAGGTCTCCGGCACCGTCATCGAGGTCGAGTCGGGACGCGAAGCCCACCGCTTCCTGATCGATGTCCAGGAGGCTGTGATCACGCACTTGAACGAAGCCGGCAACCGCCTCGTGGTCGAGTCCTGGAACCCGGCCCGCGGCTACCGCACGATGGAACGCGAATGAGGCAGGCTGTCAGCGACCGACGTCGAGCGGGCCCATGTCGTCGTTGAGCTGATGCGACAGCTTCACCATCTTGAGCCGATTCGGTCCGGAGCCGACGAGCTTTGCCGCGAAGCTGACGACAGGCCTCACGTTGACGATCCTGTTCATGATCCTAAGACGTCTGCTGGTGTTCATCTCCATCCCAAATGAATTGATACACCTCCTGGCATAAGAAAATCAGCAACACGGCCTGAGCCGGGTCCGGGCTACGCCCCGGCGCCAGGCACCATATCGCACAGCGCCATGAATCCCGCAGTGTGGGCGGCGCGAAGCCGATGATCGATGGCGAACGCCTCATACCCCGCGACGCGTGTCACGAAGTCCAGCCCGATGGCTCCCATCGCAAAGCATGCGGTCGCGTACACGTCGGCCTGGAGGATGTCCGGCCCCACGATGGTGAGGCTGAGCCACGCATTCGCCGGCTTACCGCTGTGCGGATCGAGGACATGCTCTCCTTTCTCGTACGTCCCAGAGGTGGCGACGGCCAAACCGCTCGCGAGCACCACGCACGCGACCTTGTCTCGCTCCACCGGATGCCGCACGCCGACCCGCCACGGGCCGTCTTCGGCGTTTCGGCCGCGGGTCTGGACGTCACCTCCGGCGTCCACGAAGAAATCCTTGTAGCCGCGGCGGTCCAGCAGCGAACAGGCGCGATCGATCGCCCAGCCCTTGACCAGGCCTGAAGGGTCGAAGCTGCCGTTGATCCATGCCGAGAAATAGCCATCCGTCGCCTGTTCGTAGAGCCGGCACAGGTCGATCGCCTGGTGCACCAATCGACCTGCGTCCTCTGGCCGCAGCTCGCCGCGATTGATCCGGCTCACCTCGCTGTCGGGCAGGAACGGGCTGAAGGTCCTGTCGAGCAGAGCGAAGTCGTCGAAGACCTCTTGCAAGGCTTGGTCCTCGGCCTCGTCCGCCTCATCGTTGACCACCTGCACGGTGACGGGCATCCCCATCACCTCCTCGATGCGGCGCGCCACCATGGTCGATCAGACCCTCTTGCCACCCCTGTCGCCGACGTCTCTCGATGCAGCGGTGACCGTGCTGCATGCTCGCCCGAATCGCGAATCGGGATCGAGATGCGCACGATGAGACCTGGCTCGTTGTCCGCCAGCTTGATGGTGCCGCCATGCGCGACGACAATCCAGCGCGCGATTGCGAGACCGAGCCCTGCGCCACTGCCGGAACGGCTGGCATCGAGCTGGTAGAAACGCTCGAACACCTTGTCCTTCTGATCGGCCGGGATGCCAGGCCCACTGTCGGAGACCTCGATGCGCATCTCCTGGCCGGCTCGGTCGAATCGAACGCCGACTGTTCCACCCTGCCGGCCGTGACGCAAAGCGTTGTCGACGAGTATCACCAGGACCTGCCGAATGCGGTCACCGTCGACCAGCGCCTCGACCGACGGCTCGCACTGCGCATCGAGGCGACCGCCACGCGTGGCCGCCAGCGCTTGCAGGTCTTCGCAGGTGGAGGCGACGAGCAGGCTGACGTCGACCGGCTCCAGGTGAAGCTGCGCCTGACCCGAGTCGACGCGAGCAAGAGTCAGGAGATCCTCGACCAGCCGGGTCATGCGCCGGGTCTCGGTTGACATCGAATCCAGCAACGGCGCGTTGCGGCCAATCGTCTGGTCCGGGTGGCGCTTCAACACCTGCAGCCCGGCGTCGACGATCGTGAGCGGCGTTCGCAGCTCGTGGGAGGCATCTGCTGTGAAGCGCGTCTGCCGGTCCATCGCCGACCGGATGGGGACGAGCGCCCGCTCGGTCAGAAACCAGCCTGCAAGCACTATCACGAGCAGCGACGCCAGGCCGGCCCCCAACACCACCAGAAACGCCTCCCGCTCGACCGACAGCACCGGCCCCAGACTGCGGCCCGCCTGGAGCACGCCTGTCGTGACGCCCTGATCGGTCAGCGCCTGCGACGCGATCAATGCCGGCTGGTCTCCCGCGAGGTTCACCCGCTCGGTGCCGGCGTGACCGTTCAGAGCATGCGTCGCCGCCGGGTGGAGCTGAGTGGTTGGGGCGCTTGAAGGGTTGAAGGTGACATTTCCGGCGTTGTCCCACATGACAAAGAAGGTCCCGGACGTGAACAGGGTGTGGCGGTTCTGGAACTCGTCCTGGCTGAGCTCGCGACGCTCGATGACGGCACGCTGCAGGTCTGCTTCGACTGTGGTTGTCTCCTGGGCGACCAGGAGGCGGTCCATCACCAGCAGGATCCCGCCGCCAAGGGCGACCAGGATGGCCGCCATCACGGCAACGTTCGTCAGCAGGAGTCGCACCCGGAGGCTGCCGAAGTTCATGCGCGCAGCACGTACCCGACCGAGCGGACGGTCTTGATCAGCTTTGCCTGGGCGCCGTTGTCGACTTTGTCGCGGAGATAGTGGATGTAGATGTCGACGATGTTGGAGGTCGGCACGCCCTCGTAACCCCACACGCGGTCGAGGATCGTCTGGCGGCTCAGCACCTGCCCTCGGTGCCGCATGAGGAACTCGAGCAGGTCGAACTCCTGCGCGGTCAGGCTGAGCTCCCGGCCGGCCCTGCGAACCCTCCGCGCAGCCGGCTCCAACACCAGGTCTGCGACCACCAGCCGCTCGGCGTGCGCGCCTGCCCGGCGAAGGTGGGCGCGGATTCGGGCGATGAGCTCCTCGATGGCGAAGGGTTTCACCAGGTAATCGTCGGCGCCGTGGTCGAGGCCCCGGACCCGATCGGGCACCGTGTCGCGGGCGGTCAGCATGATCACAGGCATCCGAAGGCCCCGAGCGCGAATCTCGCGACAGACCTGCAGCCCATCCATGCCGGGAAGCGACAGGTCGAGCACGACCGCGTCCGGGGCCATTGCCACCGCCGCTTCGAGGCCGCGGTCTCCGCGATACTCGACCAGAGGCTGAAAACCCTCCTCTTCGAGCACCCGGGCAAGGATCCGGCTCAGGTTCACCTCGTCCTCGATGATCAGGACTGAGCTCATTGTGGTCGTCTCGATCTTAGGCACTCCAAATTGGAGCCGGATTGGAAACGGACCCCGCGGCTCCCAATCGATCTCCAATGAAGGCGGGCTAGCGTAGTTGCCGGACCAAGTTGACGCAGCTGACCGCATCCCCCGAAATCAAGGCCTTTCCCCGCCGCGCGCCGGCCCGTTCCGTGTGGTCGAGCCAAGGCCCCGCGTACGCGGTCTTCGCACTGAACGCAGTCGTGATCGTCGCGTTCTGGTGGTTCAGCTCAGGCTTCGAGATGACCCGCACCGCCTCCGACGCTTTCAACGGCCTCGGCCGTGTGACCGGCCTGCTTGGGACCTACCTCATCCTGTGGCAGCTGCTGTTCATGGCGCGGCTGGGCTGGCTGGAGCACGCGTTCGGGCTCGAGCGCCTGGCGATCCTGCACAAGTGGAACGGTTACCTCGCGCTCGGGCTGCTCATCGGCCATGCCGTCTTCCAGACCATCGGTTACCAGCTCGGAGACAGCAAGGACGTCGCCGGGCAGCTCACCGACTTCATAACGAGCTACCAGGGCGTGCTCGCGGCAATCGTGTCGCTCGCGCTCATGGTCGCGATCGTTGTGCTGTCGATCACCATAGCCCGGCGCCGGCTGGCATACGAGACCTGGTACTTCATCCATCTCTACGCCTACCTCGCAGTCCTTTTGGCCTTCAGCCACCAGCTGGCGACCGGGGTCGATTTCGCGGGAAACCCGGCCTTCGTCTGGTACTGGTGCGTGCTTTACGTGCTGGTGGTCGGCGCCCTCGTCTTCTTCCGGGTGGCTGGACCGCTGGCCACTTACTGGCGCCACCGCTTTCGGGTCCAGTCGGTGGAGAAGGAGGCGCGCGGTGTCTTCTCCGTGTACGTCTCGGGCCGCGACCTGGACCAGTTCGAGGCCGAGGCTGGACAGTTCGCGATCTGGCGATTCCTGGACGGCAAACGCTGGTGGCAGGCTCACCCGTTCTCGATTTCCGCGGTACCGGACGGGAAACGCTTGCGGATGACGGTCAAGAACATCGGTGACTTCACGAGCAGCATCCACACCCTGAAGCCGGGCACGCCGATCCTCGTCGACGGCCCCTTCGGAAAGTTCATCGAACGTCCGACGAATCCGAAGGTCCTGCTCATCGCCGGAGGGATCGGCATCACTCCGATCCGGCCCCTTGCGGAGGAGATGGCGGTTGACGGCTTCGATGTTCGCGTCCTGTATCGCGCCCACAGCGAGGGAGACATCGTCTTCAAGAAGGAGATGGATGGCCTGTCCCGCCACGGAGTGCGCGTCGATTACCTGCTCACCCAGGGCGGTGGGCGGCGATTGAGCCGTGACGCCTGGCTGTCATCCGCGAACCTGGCCCGCATGGTTCCGGACATCGCACAACGAGTGGTCTATGTCTGTGGACCGGCCGGCATGATGGCGGCCGTGATCAGCTCGCTGGGTGCGCTCGGCGTCCCCCATGACCAGATTCGCACGGAGGTATTTCGTCTGCAATGAGGAGAGCGATCGCTGTCACAGGCGCAACCGTCGTGGGGCTCGTGTGGCTCCTTACTTACAAGATCACGCCACCGCACCTTGGCGCGCTTGCCAACGTGCCTCCCACGCCAAGCTCCGGAGACGCCTCCCCGAGCCCGTCGGCATCGCCGTCCCAGACGCCCCTGCCTTCACCCACTCCCTCGCCAAAGGCCACTGCCAACGGAGTGTTCACCGGCCAGGATGTGCCGAACCGCTTCGGCGACGTCCAGGTGCGCGTGGTGATCACAGATGGGCGCATCTCTGACGTCCAGGCGCTGCGGCTTCCCTCCGACCGGGCTCAATCGGCGTACATCAGCCAGGTCGCCGGGCCGATGCTGCGCACCGAAGTCCTTCAAGCGCAGAGCGCGAACATCGACATCATCAGCGGAGCGACCTACACCAGCGAGTCGTACGCGCAGTCGCTCGAATCAGCCCTGCAGCAGGCGCATCGAGGCTAGGCGCGCTCAGGACTCCAGGCCTTTCAGCCGACCGCGCGTGACCGGTCTGCCAGGTGTCCCCGACTATTCGGTAGGGAAGTCGATGACGAGCCGGCTTGGAGCCGTCATCAACGAAACCGTCGGGCACTCGAGCCGGTCGAGCCCGATCGCGATGTCGGCCTGTCCCTCGAAAACGCCGAGGACCACGACCTGTTTCAGCTCGCTGAAGCCTGGCTTCTGGTTGGCCCCATGCGCGTAGGACGGCGGTATGTCCATGTTGTAGATGAACAGGTGAATGCCGGCATTGCCCGAAACGGCGACAGGCATGCCGCTGGCGGGCCCGACGAACGTCCTGGGGTTCTGGGGCACCAGCTTGTAGGCGGGCTGCCCGCCGCTGTACTCGATCACCAGCCTGTCGTAGCCGGGGTGAGATCCAACCCGAACGTCGGTGATCGTCGCCCTCGATGCCGTACCCCCCTGCAGCGGCAAGGTGCACGCCGGCGATGGGCTTGCTGATGGAGATGGCGTTGCTGAAGGCGTCGGCGTGGGAAGCGGCGACGGCGAGGTGGCCGGCGTCGGGGTTGGCGTCGGAGTGCCTCCAGTTGGACCGGCGGAGCCGCATGCGACCAGCAGGATCGAAAGCACCACCCACGAAGCCCGTCCCATACGAGAAGCGTCCCACAGAGGGTTGCTCGGCCACAGGGTCCTGAGTCGGGCAAGCGACATGACCGTTGGCAAAGTCAGGCGTCGTCGGCTGCGAGCTGGATCTGCTCTCGAAGGTGGTGCTGGAGCTGCGCGGAGTCCAGCGAGGCGGAGAGCCGGCCCACGATCAATCGCTTGAGTCCCGCAGGCAGCAGGCGCTCGAATTCAGCCCTGGCTTCGTCCGGTCCGGCCAGGTAGAGGCGCTGATAAGAGCCGGCGCGCATCTCCCGCCCGACGGTTCTGACGACGGCGAGGAGGTTTGCCCTGGCCTGGTTCTCAGCCTTTCGCTGGTTGCTCAATGCGGACGTGCCGCCCGCCTTGCTGTGCTTGACGTCGTTGCCGATCAGGTGATCGAGGGGGACTACCTCCCCGAGGATCGCGCCGAACACCTTCGCCTCTTCCTTGTCGACGACGGCGATCAGCGTGGGCGGAAACTTCTCGAGCAGGCGCTCGATCGGCGCCAGGAGCAGCGGCCCGACCTCGAGCCGCGGCTCTGTCTCAGCCGGCAGCCGGACGAGCTCGAGCAAGCCGGCGGGCTCATCGGCGAACGCCGCGAGGGCTGGACATCCGGCGGGGCGCACCAACCCGAGGTGCACGCGAACCCGAGGCATTTCGCGCTCCATAACCTCACGATCCTCGACTCCGAGACGGTCGCGGTACCTCCGAACCATGTGACCTATGACGAGGTCGTAGTGGCGGGCGTCATAACCCTCGGCTCGGACCGGCAGGTAGACGCTCAGGGCGCGGCTCGAAGCCTTGCGCAGGTTCGGGGCAAAGGCCATGAGGGCCGGGATCGTGGTGTGAGGTGCCATGCGCGCCGACCTTCTCACATGCGGGCTCGCGGTGCACAGTCTCGATTGGCCCGCACCTTAAGGGACCTCAGTCCCTAGTCGGCTGCGCCCGGAGCCGCTCACAATCACTTAGGGAGATCGGTAAGGAGAGACACATGGCAACAACAAAGCGCTCGGGTATCGGTCGGATCGTCGTTGGCGTCGATGGCTCGGAACATTCGGACGCCGCAATCGACTGGGCGGCGCGGATGGCGAAGGGGATGGGCTCGGAGGTGGTCGCGGTATTCGCGATCGCCCCGGCGGTCTACTTCGACACCGGGTACATGGCCCCTGTCCCGCCTCCGCAGCTGGATCCGGAATGGCGAGCCGAGATGAAAAGGGAGTTCGAAAAGCAGTGGTGCAAGGGCCTGCGAGACGCGGGTGTCCGGTATCGGGCGATCATGGAAGACGGCCGGCCGGCCTCGGTTATCGCGCAGGTCGCTGACAGCGTCGGTGCCGATGTGATCGTGGTCGGTCGCAGAGGCAGGGGTGGGGTCGCAGAGCTGGTCCTGGGCAGTGTGAGCCACGAGCTGGTCCTGCACTCCAAGCGGCCCGTTCTGGTGATCGAGAGTGCCGCGAAACCTCGATCGGCCGGCACCAGCCGTCAGGGTCGGCCGGCGCCTTCAGCCCGGACGGTCAAAGGGTCGAAGCGCACGGCGCGATAGACAGGGCCGGCGCCTGACGGAGATCAGCTCACCAGCTCTCGCGGATGGGCAAGATTCGGGGCCAGGGGCGCAGGGCGAGCAGATCGCGGGCTGAGATGAAGCCGACGAGCCGTCCCTTGTCGGTCACCGGAAGGTGCCTCACGCGATGCTTCACCATGATCTGGGCCGCTTTGGCGGCGGGGACAGCGGCCTCGATGGTCCGAGGCGATTCGGTCATGTACTCGGAGACATGCGTGGCCTCGGGGACACGCCCGTCGGCGATCGCGCGCATGAGATCTCGCTCCGTGATGATTCCGACGATCTCCGTGGCGTCAAGGACCGCCAGTGCGCTGACCCGATTGGCGCGCATCTGCGCCGCCGCTTCGGTCAGCGAATGCCGCGGATCGCCGCTCACTATCGGTTTCGCCATCAGCTCCCGCACTGTGGTCTTGGCGGCCGGGTGCGCCACCTGCCGGACTATCTTCATCGCGCTCCGAGCGTGCCCCCGTCCGACCTGGATTTCGAGGGCACAAGTACCTGGCGGATGAGGGCTAATGGTCCCTTCGACCAGTGCCGGTCGGCAGTCGCCTTGCAACGCGTCGGCGTCCTAGGTTGGTCTCATGAAGCACATCCTGCTGGCCATCGATCGCAGCGCACCGTCGTGGGCGGCGACCCGGCTGGCGATTCACCTGGCGCCGCGGCTCAAAGCGCCGGTGACAGTCTTCAGCGTGGTTCTCCCAGGAGCACGACGGACGACGGCGAGCGACGAGCGCAGGCGAGAGTACGAGGCTGTGCGCGAGCTGGTCGACGACGTCGTCAAAGAGCTTGTCGCGGCCGGCGTCAAGGCAAAAGGAGAGGTGCGCAGCTGCAAGGGTAGCCAGGTGGCCAGAGAGATTCTGGTCGCCGCCACCCGCGTCGATGCGGACCTGCTGGTGATGGGCTCTCGGGCGCGCGGCGAGCTGACCGGCTTGCTGCTCGGCAGCGTCAGCGACGAGGTGGCGAGGCGAGCCGGCTGCCCGGTCGTCATCGTGCCCACCGGGGCTTCGACGAAGGTGACGCCACGGCGGATCGTGCTGGTCATCGATGGCGAAGGCGATCCAACCCGGCCGGTGACCGCCACTGCGGAGCTGGCCCGCGCGCTCGATGCGGACGTCGAGGTCATATGCGTGGGGCGCACCCTTGGCGACGTCGCCGGCCCAAACCAGGCGCCCGCCGCCGCCAACCCCGACGAGATGGCGCTGGGCAGAGCCGCGGCGATGCTCAAGAAAGCGCGCATCGAGGTGCGGGCGCGCATGGTTGATAACGTGCACGGCTTCGCCCCGGAGATCGCACGTGAGGTGATGGCGACCGGGGCTGACATGGTCGTGATCGGTGCGCGAGCGATGGGTTGGGTGGGCGATGACGTCGCCGCCGGCGCCGCTGAAGCGGTGATCCATCGGACACGCCGCCCAGTCGTGGTCGCTCCGTCCAGTCGACCTTCTTAGGGTGCCGGTGCGCCGGCGACCGAGGCGATGGGCCCCCAAGATGCAGGCCCTCGGACACCCCCCAAATCGACCAATGCGCGCGTACTCTGGGTTCAAAAGGAGGTCGAACGATGGCAGACACGACCAAGCAGGCATGGGACCGGTTTCAGGTCGACATGAAGGCGCTCGCGGGCGAGCTGCGACGCAACTATGAGAGCGCGGACGACCAGGAGAAGGCGGCAGAGATCAACCGGTCTGTGCGGGACCTCGGTAAGGCGGCCGAGTCTTTCTTCGAGTCGCTGGACAACGCGTCCCGTGACCCGGAGGTGCGCGCCAGCACGAAGCGGGCGGCGCGGTCGTTCGGATCGGCGCTGACCGAGACGTTCAGGGAGGTCGGCGAGGAGGTCGAGAAGGCCTTCCGGCAACCGGCCGCGCCCAAGTAGCACCCCGCCCTATCTGAACTGAGGGGCCGTCCCCCATCCCGCGGGACGGCGACTGCGTGGTACTGGCATGCCACGCTTGCTCTCGGCAGCAAATTGAGCTCGGGACGGGCCGCTCAGCGGAGCGAAGCCCGCGAACTGAAGGTTTTCCTGTGGGCGGCGGCGGCCACCGTGCTGATGGTGGTCGGCTTTGTCGCGTGGATGCTGTTCGTCATCGGGGGCGACCGCGTCACGATCGCCGTCGATGACATCGGCGAAGCTGTCGCCGCCCTCGCCGCCGCCGTCTGCTGCGGGCTGGCGGCGCGGCGCCAGAGCGGGCGTCAGCGGCTGGGCTGGTCGCTGCTCTCGGCCTCGGCAGCCACCTGGGCCGCCGGTGAGCTTGTGTGGTGCGTGTACGAGGTCGTCCTCCGCGTCGACGTGCCCTTTCCGTCGGCAGCCGACGCCGGCTTCCTTGGCGCGGTGCCGCTGGCCGCGGGAGGGATCCTGGCCTTCTTTTCGACACCACGAGGCACTTCGACTCGGCTGCGCCTGTGGCTGGACGGCTTGATCATCTTCCTCGCCCTGATCTTCATCGCCTGGACGCTGGGATTGAAGATTGTGTACGCGGAATACAGCGCCGCCAAGTTCATGAAGTTGATCGACCTCGCGTACCCAATCGGCGACATCCTCATCATCACTCTCCTGGTGCTCGCCATCCGGCGAGCCAGGGACGCGGCAAAAGGCACGCTGCTCCTTCTCCTTGGCGGTCTGGCGGCCTACTCCCTGGCCGACAGCGCCTACGCATACCTGAACGCGACAGGCGCATACGGCGCGGTCGGCAGCGTGCTCGACGCGGGCTGGGTGGCCGGCTACCTGATGATCGGTCTCGCCGCCTTGTGGCCTGCAAGCATCGGACGCAAGGTCGTGGTGGAGCACCCGATCGACATCTGGCAGATCATCCTGCCGTGGATTGCGGTCCTCGGCGCGGGCCTGACCGGGATCGTCCTGGCGTTGACCGGCCACTCCCTCGATCCCTTCCAGACGCTCCTCGCCGGCGCCATGACAGCCCTCGTGATGATCAGCCAGGTGTACGCGAACAGAGAATCGCTGGCGCTGCTGATCGAGAGCCGCCTCTCCGCCTCGACACTCAACGACATAGTGGTTAACGCGCCGCTCGGAGTGGTCCGAATCGGTTTGGACATGAGGATCATCCAGGCCAATCCGCGATTCGCCGAGCTGCTCCGGAGACCCGAGCGAGAGGTGTTCGGAGCGCTGCTGAGCTCCTACCTGCCACCCGACCAGGCGCAGCGAACTGCAGAGCAGCTCGGATCCTTGTCCGAGGGCACTGCGGCCGCTGTCGACTCGGAGGCCGAGGCCGTGCGTGGCGATGGAACCAGCATGTGGCTGCAATGGAGCGCAACGGCCGTGCGCAATGCAAACGACGAGGTCGACTATTTCATCGCCATGTTCAACGACACCACTGCCAGGCACGAGGCCGAGGTCGCGGCGGTGGCCAACATCAACGTGCTCGAACGGCTCAACCGGTTGAAGAGCGAGTTCCTCACCATGGTGCGCCACGAATTCCGGACGGCACTGGTCGGGATATCAGGCTTCAGCGAGCTGATGCGAGATTCGACCGAGCTCGACCTACCCACCGTCCAGGGTTTCGCCAGCGACATCTACAACGACGCGCGACGCCTCGACGGGATGCTTGACAGGATGCTCGACCTGGATCAACCGCAAACGGACAAGGTCGGGATTCACGTCGAAGGCATCGACCTTGCTGCCGCCGTCGGCGATGCGGTCGCGCTGGCCAGGGGTTCCACCACCAACCATGCCATCACCGTCGACCTGGAACCCGGGGTCCCGAAGGTTGCCGGCGACGCGGCCCGGCTCGCCGATCTGCTGCGGATCCTCCTCGACAATGCGATCAAGTACTCGCCCGGAGGCGGAGGCATCGTCGTCTCCTGCCGTGTCAAACCCGGCCAGGTCATCGTCAGCGTCAAGGACCATGGGATCGGCATACCGGCCGGCCTGGACGACCAGCTCTTCACCAGCTACCAATGGATCGCGAACAACCCGACGGCCAAGGTGATGGGCACAGGGTTCGGCCTTCCGATGGCGAGGCAGATCGTCGAGATGCACGGCGGCCGGATCTGGTTCGAGAGCGAGGCCGGGGTCGGTTCGGAGTTCCACTTCTCCCTGCCAGCGCAGACCAAGAAGACGGCGCAGGCGGAGGCGGCAACTCCAGAAGCGGCCTGAGCCCGACTGCCGGCGTGGCACTCGAACGACGGCTAAAGCGTCGGGTCCCTCACAGCAGCGAGTCGTATAGGTCGACGGTCCGAGCGGCGATGGCGGGCCAGCCGAAGTGCTCGAGCACCCGCCGGCGCCCGGCCTTCCCCATCCGATCGGCCAGGTCTGGGTCCGCGAGCACCTCTTCGACACGTGCGGCCAGCGCGGCCGTAAACGCTTCGAGGTTCTCCGGGTCGAGGTCGACCAGGTAGCCGGTCTCTCCGTCGACCACGATCTCCGGAATCCCACCGACACGGGATGCGACCACCGCGGTCTCGCATGCCATCGCTTCGAGGTTCACGAGGCCGAAGGGCTCGTAGACCGACGGGCACACAAAGGCCGTGGCGCCCGTGTAGAGGTGGATCAGGTCCTCGAGCGGGATGAAGTGGCCGATCCAGACCAGGTTCCCACGCTCGGAGCGAACGCGCTCCGCCAGGGCGGCCACCTCGGCCCCGATCTCCGGCGTGTCCGGCGAGCTGGCCACGATCACCAGCTGATAACGGGGATCGATCCGATGGGCCGCCTCGAGAAGAAGGGGCAGGCCTTTCTGCCGGGTGACCCTACCGGCGAAGAGCGCAAACGGGATCGTGGGATCGACGCCAAGTGCCTTGAGCGCGGCCTCCGAAGGAGTGGGCCGGTAGACCTCCGCGTCGATGCCGTTGTGGATCACGTGAACGCGTTCGGGACTCACCTCGGGATAGCACCTCAGCACGTCCTGGCGCATTCCCTGCGAGACGGCGATCACAGCGTCCGCCGCCTCCAGCGCGATCTGCTCGCAGAAGCTGGAAAGGGAATAGCCGCCGCCTAGCTGCTCGGCCTTCCAGGGGCGCAGTGGCTCGAGGCTGTGCGTGGTCACCACGTGAGGGATCGACCACGTGAGCTTGGACAGGTGGCCGCCGAAGTTTGCGTACCAGGTGTGGCTGTGCACGAGTTCGGCGCCCTTCACCGCGGCCGCCATCGCGAGGTTGATCGACATCGCCTGGAGCGCGGCTGACTCCGGCTTCGGTTCCGCCAGGGCCGTCCAGGGTTCGTGCGCGGTGACGCCCGGCTCGTCCCTGGGCGGTCCCCAGCAATGAACCGAGATCTCGGCTCGGTGTCGCAGCTCGCGCGCGAGGTACTCGACGTGGGTGCCGGCGCCGCCGTAAACCTCTGGCGGGTACTCGCGAGTAAGCAGTGCGACTCTGTGCTTGCTCATCGCGTCGCAGCAATCATGGGCTGATCAATACGCGTGATGCTGTGTGCCGGGAGTGCCCGCGGCCCCAAGGAGAGCGATCGCGAGGCCTACTTTCCGATCAGGACCTCCGTGGCTTTGATGATCACGGTGACCCTGTCGCCGGCCTTGAGCTTCAGCCGCTTGACCGACCCTTCTGTGATCGCCGCCACCACCTTGCCGGCTTTGATCTTGACCTCGACCTCGGCCATGACAGCCCCCGACTTGACGCGGACGACCTGACCCTTGATCTGGTTGCGAGCGCTGAGTTGCATTTGACTCCTCCTGATTTGCCGATGGACTGCGGTTGCCGGACGGCCTGAGCTCGACGTTCAAACCGGATACACCCCCACCTCGGTGGCTTTGAAGGAGAGCCAGACCTCCCCTCCCTCTTCGAGCTGTAGCTCCAGCAGTGCGGCGGGCGTCACCTCGGCCACCACCGGGACATCGCCGTCGATGCGAACGCGGACTCGACCACCCAGCAGCTCGATGCCGCGCACACGGCCGGGCCAAACATTGCGCGGGCTGCCCTCGGGATGCCGCCGGTGAAGGGCTACGGCGCGTGGGTGGACCACCGCGAAGACATCGCACGACTCGGCGCCGGCAGCCGCGATCACCGATCCGCCCGGCAAACGCACCGAACCATGGTCGGCCTGGCCTCTCAGCAAGTTGACCCCGACCAGGTCGGCCACGTACTGCGACCTCGGGTGCTCGGTGACCTCGCCGGGGGTGCCTGTTTGCACCAGGCGCCCGCCCTCCATGACGACCAGGCGGTCGGCGAGCGCCGCCGCCTCCAGCGGGTCGTGCGTCACGACGAGGCGGAGACCTGGGAAGGAGCCCAGGTGATGCTTGAGGTCGCGACGGACCTCGGCCCGGGTTGTCACGTCGAGCGCTGCCAAGGGCTCGTCGAGCAAGAGAAGCCGTGGGTCCGGCGCGAGCGCGCGAGCCAGCGCCACGCGCTGCCGCTGGCCTCCTGACAGTGCATCCGGCTTCGCGCGCGCGTAGCTGCTCAGCCCCACTCGGTCCAACCACTGAGCAGCGGCTGCCGAGGCTTGACGCGTTCCGGCCCCTCTCGAGCGCAGGCCGAACGCGACATTCTCC
>JBGOTG010000043.1:0-14510 GCA_041476405.1 Candidatus Dormibacteraceae bacterium
AGATCGCACGGACATCGGCGGCGCAGTCGGCGACGGTGCGGCCTGGCTGGGGCGAGGACTCCCCGTAGCCTGGCCTGTCGTAGCCGATAAGCCGCAGCCCGCGCTCGGCGGCATCCCGCACGTACAGGCCATAAAACGCGGAGTGCCTGGAGCTCGGCGCGCCGTGGTGGACGAGGACCGGCCGGCCTGCGGGATCACCGCGATCTTCGACAGCCAGCAACCGGCCGTCTGGGGTGTGAACTGTGCGTTGCACGTTGCCTCCTTCTGCACTGCACTGAGTCGGCCGTACCGTCAGCGCACGGTGACGTTTAGCAGCTATGCAGCGGCGACGATGAGCCCTGGCAGCGAACAAGTCAAGGGCTTGCACGGCGTGCGCCCGGCCGGGCCGCCGCCACGCTGGATGGTCTTAGCACTAACGGCAAAGACCCCGTCAACTGACGAGTTAAGAGACTTGCGTCCGAATCAGGTAGTCGCGATAAGATCGAGCCGAATACGGTAGGCCTTAGCGTCCGGTTTGGGACCACGAGACCGCGAGTTCGAATCTCCCCCGCCCGACCACTAGGTTTCTGAGCGCAGACCAGTGATCGGACGATGGCCAATCAAATCAGCTGCCCGGGTCGCAAGTGCTCGTACTCCGTGAAATGTTGGCCTTCGACAGTCTCCCGTTCGGCGTTACGGGCATCTCCTCCAACTCCCACGATCAGGCCGGCGAGGCCCTCATCATTGACGGCCCAGCAAAGAAGCGGGCGCCGATTGTGTCCATAGCGCGCAAACCATCCCTCAGCGCCCGCGATCGATCTCGTCGTGATGTTGAGTTTCACGAATACGATCACGCCTCTCTGCGAGTGATGGTTCGAATCAGGACGGCGTAGATCATCACCGCCCATGCGGCCATCACGCCGAACGCCAGCATCCAGCCGCCGTACATGGCCTGGCCAGTGAAACCGTCGACGAGTAGCCTCATCGCTTGATCACCAGGCGTTGCGCCCATGGCGGTCTGCATCCAGGAGGGCAGGTCGAGGGCGACGAAGAAGACCGGCATGATCACCAGCAGCAGCGGGATGGTCGACCACGTGTTCAACTGGCTCACAGTTCGCACAAGGGCGCCAAGCAACAGCCCGAGTCCGACCAAGGTGACGCTCAAGGCCGCCACCGCTCCCACGAAGAGCGGCACATTGGCGGGTGCCATTTGAGTCGCGACGAGAAGAAGGGGAACCGAGACGGCGATGTAGATCAGGCCAACCAGCACTTTGGCCGTAACGACGTCGGATCGCGCTCCCACCATCAGGAGCGCGTCCGCCGTCTTCTTCTCGAATTCGTCAGTCAGGAGGACTGGCAGGATGTAGATGGCGATCATGGCGATAAGCATGATCAGGGTTCCAAGGACCAAATACTTCCGGGCTCCGAGGTTGGCCATGACCGACGCGGCGTCGCGGGCAGGCTGTACGGTCTCCGCGGCCATTACCGCCGGCGCGTGCTGACCGGCCATGCTCCTGAGAGCCCCGTCAAGGACCGATGCCATGTAAATGGCTCCCAATGTCGAAGTCCCTGTCGGACGCACAACCACCAGCGTAGGAGCCGAGCCCGCGATGACCGCCGCGTCGAATCCAGCGGGAACCACCAGACCGACATCGGCCTTCTTGGCTTCAACCTGGGCCCTAACCGCGGCGCCAGACAGAAGGTTGTTGAACTTGAGGTTGACCGACGATCCCGCGATTGTGCGTAGAGCGTTCGGCAGCTGCGTGGCGTCTGAAGTGGTAATCGCCACTGTGACCGACGGCTTCTGGGCCTCGGGCATAGCCACGTTGTAGATGAGTCCGAGCCCAAGAGGCATCAAGAGCGCGATCAGGATCCGACCGTCCCGAACGGCATCCTTCAGGTCTTTCAGCGCGATCGTGAAGATGATTCGTGAATGCATGGCGACCCCTAGAGCGCACGCCCTGCCAGGGCGATGAAGACATCTTCCAGCGTTCCTTCCTGTGAGTGAATCGTCAGCACCTTGCCGCCGCGCATCCATGCCGACATGCGCTCTGCGTCTTCAACGCTACCGAGGGCGATGGTTGTCTCGGAGCGATCCTCCAACACCACCTTTGCCGTGCGCTGCCCGTAGTGAAGCTTCAGCTCCCGGGGCGTATCGAGCGCGACGATCTTGCCGTGGGTCAGGAATGCCACGCGATCGGATAGTTCGTCTGCTTCCTCCATGTAGTGGGTCGTGAGGAAGACAGTCGTCCCTTTCCGGCTGAGGTCCTTGATCAGGGTTCGAACTTCTTTGGCTGAGGCCGGATCAAGCCCAGCAGTGGGTTCATCGAGGAAGAGGACCTCCGGTTGATTGACCAGGGCGCGGGCGATCAGCAGGCGCTGCTTCATTCCACCGGAGTAGGTCTTGACCCGGCGACCAGCAACCTCGGTCAGGCCGACGGTCCGCAACAGTTCCACAACACGTGTTGCCGGTGCGCCGTAGAGACTGGCAAAGAACGCCAGGTTGTCCCGCCCCGACATTCGCTCGTAGAGGTTTTGGTTCTGCGATACCAGGTTGATCCGACGCTTGATGTGGTCTGGCTGCGCGGCGCAATTGAACCCCACGACGGCGGCCCCGCCTGAAGTTGGTTTGATCTGGCACGCCAGCATTCGAATAGTGGTGGTCTTGCCTGCGCCGTTATGCCCGAGAAGGCTGAAGATTTCGCCTCGCGCGACCGTGAAGCTGATCCCGTCGACAGCCTTGACGGCGCCATAGTGCTTGGTGAGCGCCTCGGCCACGATCGTTGGCGTCGAGGTATCAAGGCGAGCGTTCGGAATTGTCCTGGTTAGCTCCGCGGTAGCAGCCATCGAGTACCAGAATCGACCGAGTTGCCGGCGGTCAAAAGGGCCGTTGGGCCTTGGCCTCGGCGGTGAATGTCACATCGCCAGGACGATCTGCGCGGCTGGTTGGATGTCCAGTCGCGCCTCATGCGCCCTTGCGAAGCGGAGCTCACGGTGGGGGCGTGGACCGTAACCAATCAGCCACGCGCGGGTTCAACCACCATGGAGATGACCGCTACCGGCCTACGCTGGCGCTCGGGTGTGACAGCGACGCCACCGACCACGCCGCTCGTCCGGGCTCTGCTGTCGGCTGCTGCGGTGGCGATCTTGGCCGGCTGCGGATCCACGACTGCCACGACCAGCAGTCCCAGTCCCAGCGCGATGCCTTCCTCGACTCCGGATGTGGCTGTCGCCCGCGCCGCGGCCATGAACATAATCGTCCCGCTTCCCGGCACTCCGGGCGTTTGGGCCGGCTGCGCCCAGGTGGCCAGCGATTTGGGGGCCTGCCCCTTCGCCCCCGCGATCATCGCGCGCCTCAAGTACCTTTCCGGCACTGGCTACTTCGGCGACGCACCACCGTCCGGTGTCTGCGGTGAGGATTACATCACCGGTACCCAGAACGGTCTTTTCGTCGCTCCCCAGATCCTGACGGCGACCGCCAACGCCGATGGCAGCGTGACAGTGGTGATCAAGCGCGGCCTGCCACCGCCCAACCTGACCGCCGCCATGACGCTTGCAAACGGCATCTGGCTCGCCTCCGACCTTGCCTCCGGCACTGGTCCGATGGCGTCGATTCTCTCGGCAAAGCCAAACTGCTGATCAGCTGCCGCACCTTTGCCTCCGAAACGAGGCTGCATCCGGCACGTTACTGATGGTGGCGCAGGCCACATATGAAAGCACTCCGCCTCGGGGCCCTGCTCATCGCCGGAGCCGTTGTGGTTTTCGGGGCCGGCGTGATCGTTGCCTCCAGCGTCGGCTTCCTTGCGTCGCCTCAGCTGAAGACCAGTGAAGATGATGATGGACGAGCCATTTAGCGGTAACGACTCAGGTAGTACCCTTCGAAGCGACACCATGATCGAAGCTCGGGTGGCGGGTTCTGTGGATGCGGGCTTCGAGCCCGTGCGCGATGCCTTCGCCGCCAACTTCGAGCAGCACGGCGAGGTCGGCGCCGCCTTCTGCGTCCACCGCGACGGCAAGCCGATCGTGGATCTATGGGGTGGCGTCATCGCCCCAGGCGCCAACGCACCGTATACGGCCGACACGCTCCAGATGGTCTGGTCCGCGACCAAGGGTGCCGTCGCCGTCGCCGCCCACATCCTCGCCCAGGAGGGGCGCCTGGACTTCGACGCGCCTGTCGTCAAGTACTGGCCCGAGTTCGCTGCCGAAGGCAAGTCCGGCATCCCGGTGCGCTGGCTCTTCTGCCACAAGTCAGGCCTCGCGGCGATCGAACGCCCCCTCGGCCTCGACGACGTGCTCGCCTGGACACCCGTGGTCAACGCGCTCGAAGCGCAGCGTCCGCTGTGGGAGCCCGGGACTGCCCACGGGTACCACACGTGGACCTATGGCTGGCTGACCGGCGAGGTCATCCGGCGCATTTCGGGCGTCAGCGTCGGCACGTTCCTCGCCGAGCGGATCGCCAAGCCCCTCGGGCTCGAGTTCTGGATCGGGCTGCCCGAGGCGCTGAACCCACGTGTTGCCCCGGTGATCCCTCCGCCACCCTCGCCGCCTGGGGTGGCGCCCGACGCTCTTACGGCCCGCATCGCCGATCCGACCTCGCTCGCCCACAAGGCGTTCGCCAACCCGGCCGTACCGCCTCAAGCCTTCAATGGGTACCCGTTCAGATCGGCCGAGGTACCGGCTGGGAACGGCATCACCACAGCCCGCGCCCTGTCGCGCCTGTACGCAGCCTGCATCGGCCAGGTGGACGGCGTCCGCCTGCTGGAGGCCGAGACGCTCGAGCGGGCGACCAGGACGCAGGCTCAGGGCGAAGACCTCGTCACCGGCTACGAGACCCACTACGGCACCGGCTTCCAGCTGCCTTTCCCGCTGCGGCCGATGGCCCGCGAGGGCTCCTTCGGCCACTACGGCAGCGGGGGCTCGGTCGGCTTCGCGGTCCCCTCCCGAGGGCTCTCGTTCGGCTACGTCATGAACCAGATGGTCTCAGCCGGCGGCGCCGACATGCGCTCCGCAGCCCTGGTTCAGGCCGTGCTGCGCTGCGCCACCTGAGCGACCGCCCGCAGCCGATCCGGCGCAGTCCTAAGATTCAGGCGCAGATGGGCATGGCTTGACGACCCCTGACCTCGTATTCGGCGTCTGCCTTCTCGTGGGGGGCGCCCTCCTCTTGCTGACCCTGATCGTCGACGACATCTTCGGCGGGCTGCTCGGTGCCCTCCACCTCGGCTTCGACGTCGCGGGAGTCTCGCCGACCCCGCTGCTGCTCGGTTTCGTCGCCATGTTCGGCGCGGGCGGCCTTTTCGGACTGCACAGCCTCAACGCCGGAATAGGTGGCTCCACCCTGGTCGCCACGGGGGCCGGACTGATCGGGGCAGGTGTGGCCTTCGGCGCCTTCAAGGTTCTGAGGCAGGCCGAGTCGTCCGACACCTTCAGCCTTCAAGACATGGTCGGCTCGACCGGCCGCGTGTCGGTTGGCATCCCGGCCAACCACTTCGGCACCGTTTTGATCAGCTTCGCCGGCGCGTCGCACAACATGACCGCCACCGCCGATTCCGAGATTCCGGCTGGAAAGGTGGTCAAAGTCGTGTCGGTCGCCGGCGGCAACCTCGTGGTTACGCCCGCCCCGGTAGTCAGCAACGAAGGAGCTCGGCCCGATGCCTGATTTCGTGCAGTCCACACCGTTCCTCGCCGTGACCGGCGTGATCATCCTCATCCTCATCCTCGCGTTCGTCGCGAGCCGATACAAGGTGGCCGGCGCCAACGAAGCGATCATCGTCGCCGGCTCACGTGGCGCCAAGGTGCGCGACGAGCACGGCCAGAGCGTCGGGGCCTCGGGTGACAAGGGCGTCAAGGTGGTCGTCGGCGGCGGCACGATAGTGATGCCCCTGCTCAACCGTGTCGGCCGCCTGAAGCTCACGGCTCGCCAGATCAACGTGCAGCTCAGCGATGCTGTGACCAGCCAGGGCATCAAGGTGCAGGTCCAGGGCGTGGCCACCTTCAAGATCGGGCGTGACGTTGAGTCGCTGCGCAATGCGGCCGAGCGTTTCCTCGATGCCAAGCCGGAGCAGGTCGACTCGATCGTCAAGAACGTGCTCGAGGGATCGCTCCGGTCGATCGTCGGCACCCTCACGATCGAGGAGCTCATCCGCGACCGCCAGAAGCTTCTGCAGCAGGTGCAGGACGCTGCCAAGGGCGACCTTGCGACAAGTGGTCTCCAGATCGACGCCTTCACCATCCAGAGCTTCTCGGACGAGTCGAACTACATCGAGCTGCTCGGCCAGCAAAGCGTATCCACAATCACGCGCGACGCCCGCATCATGAAGGCCTCGACGGACCAGGAGGCCGCGGTCCGAGAGGCCGAGGCCCAGCAGATCAAGATCAATGCCGGGCGTGACGTCTCGCTTCGGGAGGCGGAGACGAAGATGCAGGTCGCCGCTGCACAGGCTCGCGCCGACCAGGCAGGACCGCTCGCGCAAGCCGAGGCGCAGCAGGAGGTGGTGCGCAAGCAGACAGAGTTGGCCCAGCTCGAGGCCGACCGCAAGGAAAAGGAGCTGCTCTCCTCCACCGTCAAGCCGGCCGCGGCCGAGGCCCAGGCGGTCATCGCACGAGCCGAAGGCGACAAGCGCGCAAGGATCGCCGCCGCCGAGGCCGATGCAGAGACGACGCGGCTCGAAGGTGGGGCGGAGGCGCAGATCGTGCTCACGAAAGGTGAGGCGGAGGCCAAGGCCCTCGCCATGCGCGCTGACGCTTACAAGCAGTTCAACGAAGCGGCCATCATCCAGACGGTTCTGGCTGCGCTGCCCGACATAGTGCGCGCGGCCGCCGAGCCGATGGGCCACATCGACTCGCTCACAGTGATGAGCGCGGACGGCGCCTCGGACATAGTCAAGAACGCGACACGCGCCATGATCGAATCGACCACTGCGATCAAGGGCCTGACGGGGCTGGACGTGCCGAATCTAATCGGCGGCGCGCTCGGGCGAGGTTTCGGCGAGCGGCTCCGCACCGGCGATGGCGCATCCGGGAGCGATGTCGGGAGCGCTGCGGATCGCATCACCGAGATTGCAGGCGAGGGCCTGTCCACGCTCAAGGCTGCCAGGGCCGAGGCGGCCGCCAGGGCCGAGGCCGAGGCCCACGAGGCAGAGGCCAAAGCGGCCGCAGCCGCCGAGAGAGCCGCCGATGAAGCGGCCAAGGCGGCGGCCGTGGCCGGAGCGCTCAAAGCTGCAGGTGCGGCCAAGGCTGCGGCGACTGTCGACAAGGCGGCCGGGACCGCCGAGAAGGTGGCCGGTGTGGGTCAGAAGTGGGGCACAGTCCCGCAAACGAAGACCGATCCGATCGCCACCGGTCCCAGCGCAGGCAATGTGGAGCAGTGGGCGAAGTGGCTGGCGGGCCAGCTGGCCAACGTCCCGCAGATCCAGGTGTACGGCGCGCTGCGACTGGCGGACCTGGCGGACAAGGGGCCGGCTCCCGCGCGAGCCGTCTGGCAGACGGCGCAGACGGTGCTTGGGAAGGATTACAGCGCGATGACCGTCGGCGACCTGCTCAACCGGTTCCACCCATAAAAGCGGGAAGCCCGCTTGCGCGAGCTTCCCAAGGCTGGGGTGGGGGCGTGGAGTCGAGATCGGTGGCCGGGTTACCGGCGGACGATATGGTAGCACAGGCATGCGCCATCCACAAGATATAGACAGCTGGGGATAAAGTCGATGAAACTGCCCATCCCGCTGGACATGGAGCCCATGCTGTCGGCGCCCGCCGACGGCATCCCCAAGGGCGATGGGTGGGAGTACGAGCCGAAGTGGGACGGCTTCCGGACGCTTGTCTTCCGGGACGGCGACGAAGTCGCGCTGATCAGCCGCGGCTCACGACCGATGACCCGGTACTTTCCCGAGGTGCTGCCGGCGTTTCGGGGTCTGGCCCAGAGCAAGCTGGTCCTCGACGGCGAGTTGATCGTGGTGGGGCGGAAAGGCCTTGATTTCGGCGCCCTCCAGCAGCGCATCCATCCCGCCGATTCGCGAGTCCGCATGTTGAGCGCTGCCACCCCGGCCTGGTATGTCGCGTTCGACCTGATCGCGGAAGGCGACTCGGACCTGCGAGGGCTGCCCCTGGGCGAGCGGCGAAAGCAGCTCGAACGCCTGCTCAAGGGTGTCAAGTCGCCGATCTACCTCACGCCGTACACCCGAGACCCCAAGACCGCCGAGGACTGGTTCGATCAATTCGAGGGCGCCGGGCTCGACGGCGTCATGGCGAAGTCATGGAGCGGCGCGTATGTACCGGGCAAACGAAACTGGGTCAAGATCAAGCACCACCGCACCTGCGATTGCGTGGTGATCGGCTGGCGCAAGTCGAGCGACGGCCTGTCACTGGGCTCGCTGCTGCTCGGGCTTTACGACGGTAAGGGCACCTTGCATTACGTAGGCCACACGTCGTCGTTCAGTGCCGCCGCACGCAAAGAGCTGATCGGCAAGCTGAAGCCGTTGGAGACGGACCCGCCGAAGGAGTGGTCCGACGCCGAAGGGCGGATGCCTGGCGGTCAGAGCCGGTGGTCGCGCGGGAAGGACACCGAGTGGGTCACGGTGCGCCCGGAGCTCGTATGCGAGGTTGCCTACGACAAGCTGGAGGCCGGCGAGCGGTTCCGACACGCGACGCGTTTCCTGCGCTGGCGAACGGACAAGCCGCCGCGCAAGTGCGGCTTCGACCAGATCGCCTCAGCGGTCGAGTTCGACGTACGGGGGATCTTCGGGAGCAAGTAGCAGGGGTCTTGCCCCGGCTCCTCCAGATCCGTAGTACTTCATCGCGACGCGGCCGAGACCGGTGACGGCCAGCCAGTCGAAGCCCGCGCCCGCAGCCACGCCGACGCCAAGTGGGATCACGCGCGCGGCCACCTTGGCAGCGCCCGTGCCCGCGAAGCGGGCAAGGATCCGGCTCAGAATCCGGCCGCCTCCGTGCGTGAGAAGAATGGCAGGCAGCCGCTGGAAGGCAGAGACAGCCACGCGCTCGCTGCCGGCGACAAGGACGTCCTCGCGAAGCTTGACGGCGCCGCTCGTGATGCCGACCACGACAAGGGCGTCGATCACTCGCTCATCGGAGCCGGTCAGCTCGTGCCCGTAGATCATGGCGATCGACAGGACCAGCTCGATCTCCTGCTCGAGCGCGTACAGCGCCTGGCTGGTGACGGTGCCGATGGCGAGCATGGTGCCGAGCCCGGGCGCGATCGAAGCCGCTCCACTGAGGGCACCGGTTGCCGCGACGCGCCGTCGTGTGGAACGGATCAACCTCGAGGCCAGTTGGTCATTGGTGAGGTGCGGATTGGCTTCGCGCAGAGATTCCACGCCGGCGCGGATCGCAGGTTCGCGGCTGCTGATCGCCCTGGCGAGCGTCTGAAGGACCGTTCGCAGCTGTTGCGGCAGGCGATCGAGATCCATCCGCTGACAGGGTACTGCGGCGTGGCCTTGCCCGTACTGAGAGGAAGTCGCATATCTAGAGAGGCGATTTGAATACGTACTTGCGACCTTGTAGCGATAAGAGGTAGGCTCCGAGTATGGCCTCCATGGCTGCCCTCCTCCGCCAATCGTTCGATAAGGGCGAGCGCAACCGTCTGACGGCCTTCTTCGGAGGTGTGGGCCTGCTCCACCTCGTGGGTTGGGGCCTGCTCCTGTTTTATGGCGTCGGCCACCCGACGATCCTTGCCCTGGGCGGGCTCGCGTACACGTTCGGCCTCCGCCACGCGTTCGACGCCGACCACATCTCCGCGATCGACAACACCACCCGCAAGCTGCTCCAGGACGGCCGCAAGCCCGTCGGGGTCGGCTTCTTCTTCTCCCTCGGGCACTCGACTGTCGTGTTCCTGATCGCGGTCGCCCTGGGTCTGGCCGTCAAGTGGATTGTCGATGGGGTCATCACCAACGGCGGAGAGTTGCGGAGCATCGGGGGCGTGATCGGCACTCTGGTGTCAGGTGGATTCCTCGTTCTCATCGGGATCCTGAACCTGGTCATCCTGATCGACATCGTTCGCGTGTACCGGCGCATGAAGGGCGGCGAATACGACCGGAACTCGCTCGAGCACGAGCTGACTGCCGGCGGGTTCATGACGCGGATCTTCGGCAGGCTGTTCCGGGTCATCGACCACAGCTGGCAGATGTACCCGATCGGCTTTCTCTTCGGTCTTGGCTTCGACACCGCGTCCGAGGTGGCGTTCCTTGCCATCTCCGCAGGCGCCGCCGCCAACGGCCTTCCTTTCATCGTCGTGATAGCGCTGCCCCTGATCTTCGCCGCGGGCATGTCCCTCATGGACACTGCCGACGGCGCGTTCATGGCGAAGGCGTACTCGTGGGCGTTCGCGAGCCCGATTCGAAAGGTCTTCTACAACCTGACCATGACGAGCCTGTCGGTGTTCGTGGCGCTGTTCATCGGGGTCGCGGAGTTGGCGCAGGTGCTCGTCCGGGTGGTGGGCCTGAAGGGCGGCATCTTCGACACGATCGCCGGCAGCGATTTCGTCGGCCGGGCCGGGTTCCTCATCGTCGCCGCATTTGTGCTCGCGTGGGCTGCGGCGCTGGTCATGTACAAGGCCCGTCGCATCGACGAGAAGTGGGCGGAGCTGGTCGACAGAGTCGCTTAGTCGCGTTCAGACGGCGAGCTGCGCTCGGGCCCGAGCGCTGGTGTCGGTTCATGCGAGAGGCTTAGCCTATAGCCCGAAACCGACATGACTACGATTCTTCGGGCCGCCGTCCGCGACATCCGGTTCCCGACGTCCCGGACGCTGGACGGGTCGGACGCAATGAATCCAGACCCGGACTACTCAGTTGCTTACGTGGTCCTGGAGACCGACCATCCCGCCGGCCTTTCGGGGCATGGGCTCACCTTCACGATCGGCCGCGGCACCGAGCTGTGCGTGGCGGCGGCGGAGCTGCTGGCCGGACACATCGTGGGCCGGACGCTGGAGGACATCGCGTCGGACATGGCGGGCTTCTGGCGCTCGCTCGTGGCCGACAGCCAGCTCAGGTGGCTGGGACCGGAAAAGGGGGTCGTCCATCTCGCCACCGCCGCGCTCGTCAACGCCGTGTGGGACCTGTACGCGAAGGTCGAGGGCAAGCCGCTCTGGAAGCTGCTCTCCGACATGTCGCCTGAGCAGCTGGTGGCGTGCGTCGACTTTCGCTACATCGAGGACGCCCTTTCGCCCGACGAGGCCGTCGACATCCTGCGGCTGAACGTCGCCACCCGGCCCGCCCGCGAGATGGAGATGCTCCGCGACGGCTACCCCGCGTACACGACCTCGGCGGGTTGGCTGGGTTACTCAGACGAGAAGATCCGGGACCTGGCCGACCAGGCCGTGGCCGATGGTTTCACGCACCTGAAGATGAAGGTGGGGGGCGACGGGGCGTCAGACCTCCGCCGAGCGCGAATTCTCCGCGCAGCGATCGGCCCGGATCGCCGGCTGATGCTCGATGCCAACCAGGTGTGGGGCGCTGACCAGGCGATCAGCGCCGTGCGCGCTCTGGCCGAGGTCGACCCATGGTGGATCGAGGAGCCGACCAGCCCGGATGACGTGCTCGGCCTCCATCGCATCCGCCAGGCGATCCGGCCAATCGGTGTGGCGACCGGCGAGCACGTGCACAACCGCGTGATGTTCAAGCAGCTTTTCCAGGCGGACGCGATCGATTTCTGCCAGATCGACAGCTGCCGCCTGGGCGGGGTCAACGAAGTCATCGCCGTGCTGCTCATGGCCGCGAAGTTCGGCGTGCCGGTGTGCCCGCACGCGGGCGGTGTCGGACTGTGCGAGTACGTCCAGCACCTTGCGATCTTCGATTACATAGCGGTCAGCGGTTCGCTCGACAACCGCACATGCGAGTTCGTCGACCACCTGCACGAGCACTTCGTTCACCCGGCCAGGGTGACCCGAGGACGTTATATGGTGCCAACTGGCCCCGGGTACAGTGCGGAGATGAAGCCTGCCTCTCTGGAGACGTACGCGTTTCCACATAGACAGGCGCGGGCATAGGCGAGATGGGAAGGCTGGACGGCAAGGTCTGCGTGATCACGGGCGCTGGCTCCGGAATCGGCAGGGCAAGCGCGCGACTGTTCGCTCGCGAGGGCGCACGCGTAGTGGTCGCTGACATCGATGATCGCGGCGCGAAGGCGACGGTGGCGGAGATTCGTAGAGTAGGAGGCGAGGCTCGCGCCCAACACGTCGACGTAGCCGACGAGGCGTCGACTGTCGCCCTGGCCCGCCGGGTGGCTAGAGGGTATGGGCGCATCGACGTCCTCTTCAACAACGCGGGGATCAGCGGGGTGGGCGATGTGCTCGAGACCGAGCCCGAGCTGTTTGACAGCGTCATGAGCGTCAATGTGCGTGGCGTCTACCTGATGAGCCGTGCCGTCGTACCAGTGATGATCAAGCAGCGATCCGGCTCCATCATCAACATGTCATCGGCCATCGCCGAGATCGGCCTCGCGAGGCGCGTCTCCTACGCGGCTTCAAAGGGCGCGGTGCTCTCGATGACGAGGTCGATGCAGGTCGACGTGGCGCAGCACGGCATCCGAGTCAACGCACTGCTTCCCGGAACGATCCTGACCCCGTTCGTGGAGCGCTACATCAAGGAGTCGTACTCGGATCCCGAAGAGGGGTATGCCTCGATCCGCAAGCGGCAGCTTGGCAGCGAGCTCGGCCAGCCCGAAGACGTTGCATTCGCCGCCCTCTACCTGGCCTCCGATGAGTCGCGGTTCGTGATGGCGTCGGGCCTGATCGTTGACGGCGGGGTCTCCGGGGCGAAGTAGGGGCGCTTGCTCTCGGGTCTCCCCGATCAGCGCCTGGACCTATTCGGCGCCTTCCTTGAGCAGTCCATCCAGGTCGAGGTGTCGGTTCTTGAACGTCAGGTGCCCCTCCGAGTCGCGCGGCCACTGGTCCTCCGGCCGGTCCCACGCGAACTCGAGACCGTTCCCGTCAGGGTCGCGGAGGTACAGCGCTTCGTGGGTGCCGTGGTCGTTGAAGCCGTCCAGCGGCCAGTCGGCCGCCACGAGCCTGCGAAACGCATCGCCGAGCGCCGCTCGCGTCGGGTACCTGATGGCCACGTGGTAGAGGCCGGTGGTCCCGGGCGGTGGTGGATTGCCGCCCTTCGACTCCCAGGTGTTGAAACCCAGGTGGTGGTGGTAACCGCCCGCTGAAAGGAAGAGGGCATCCGGCATCCTGAAGATGACGTCGAAGCCGAGGATGTCCACGTAGAACTTCTGAACGCGATCGATGTCCGCCGTCTTCAGGTGGACGTGGCCGATGTCGACTCCCTGGTCGATCGGCCTGGAGCTCCGCTGCCTTGGCTCGACGTGGTGCGACGTTTCGGTCTTGTTCATACCTGGTCCTCAGGTGGTCCGACTAGCTTCCAGCCATTCTGCCACGGCCAGCTGTGGCGGATCTGAAGACTGACTATCAGGAGCCCCATCGCCTCGAGCGCTAGGGCCATGACGAGCGGACCGACGTCGACTCCACGGTAGCCGATCGACTCGACGAGCTCGAGGACCTTGTCCTTCGCAGCCTGGTCGTCGCCGGCGACGAACCCGTCGAGGCGGGTGCCACTCACCGACGGATCGGCCATGCGGCTGGCAAAGGAGTAGTTGAACGCCTTGACGACGCGCACCTTGGGATGGCGCTTCTGGATCTCCTCGGCGTTCGAAGTCGCGCCCAGTACCTCGCCGGGATTCTGGACGTTGATGTGGTTGGTCGCGTCGACGACGATCTTGCCGTCGACTGCCGTCCCGAGGCCCCGGAATACCTCGCCCAGCTTGTCGTAAGGCACCGCGATGATGACAACCTCGGCATCCGCGACGGCCTCGGTGTTGGAAGGTGCCGAGTGGGCGCCGGTCGCCTTCGCCGCCTCTGAGGCGTGCTCTGGGTCGGAGGCGCTGAGCGTGACCTTGTGGCCCGCTCGCAGACTGGACTTGGCGAGTGCTTTGCCAACGTTCCCCACGCCGATGATTGCGATTTGCATGCTCTCTCCTATGCCTCGGTCGGAGGCGTCGACGATGAAACAGGGGAGAGAGGGGTGTTTATTCGGGCCGGCCGTCGATTCGGGCATGCTGGTGGCGTGGAACGGAGTGGACCTTCGCAGCTGGAGTGGACGCCGGCGGTCTTGCCGGGCCGGATCGCGCTGAACGGAGACCTGGTGAGGTTGGAGGTCCTCGACCCCGACCGGCACGCGGAGTCTCTCTACACCTCCTCACACGTCGAGGGCGCGGAGGGGTTGTGGCAGCACCTCGCGTATGGGCCATTTGGGAGCCAGGCCGAGTTCACCACGTGGCTCAACGAGCGCGCCGCGTCTGCGGATCCACTCTTCTTCGCGGTCGTGGAGTGGGAGTCGATGCGGGCGCTTGGGATGGCCAGCTTCATGCGGATGGTGCCCGAGCACGGGGTGATCGAGATCGGTCACATCTGGTTCGCTCCGGAGATTCAGCGGACGCGGACGTCGACCGAGGCGATCTTCCTGCTGGCCGGTCACGCGTTCGACGATCTCGGGTACCGCCGCCTCGAGTGGAAGTGCGACTCGCTGAAT
>JBGOTG010000044.1:0-14474 GCA_041476405.1 Candidatus Dormibacteraceae bacterium
CCAGTCCCACCCCACGTTCCAGCAGGAGGCACCGCAGCACCAGTTTTGTCACGGCGGAAGCGAACCGTCGGCCTTGACCTCGGCACGAGCCGGGTCGTAGTGGTGATTGCCGAGTCCGAGGACCCCGGCTCTCCAGTGACGATCATCGGCGTGGGCGAGGCGCACTCCGACGGCCTGCGAAAGGGCGTCGTCGTCAACCTCGAGAAGACCATCGCCTCCATCCAGGCCGCCGCCGTGGCCGCCGAGCGCATGGCGGGCCAGCGGATCGAATCGGTAGTCGTGTCGCTGGCCGGCTCCCACCTGACCTCCCAGAACTCGACGGGCGTGGTCGCCGTGGCCAGGGACGACCACGAGATCTCCGAAGACGACGTGCAGCGTGTCGTGGAAGCGTCCCGCGCGGTCAGCGTCGCCTCCGACCGCCAGGTGATCCACGTCATCCCCCGGGCCTACACGGTGGACGGCCAGGAAGGGGTGCGCGACGCGGTCGGCATGACCGGCCACCGCCTCGAGGTCGAGACGAACATCATCACCGGCGCGCAGACCGCGGTTCAGAACGTCATCAAGTGCGTCCACGGCGCGGGCTTCGACATCGAAGACGTCGTCTGCGCCGGGCTGGCCGCGGGTGAGGGCGTGCTGACACCGCTGGAGATCGACCTGGGCGTCTGCCTGGTCGAGATCGGAGCCGGCACGACCGCAGTCGTCGTCTACAACGAAGGGTCGGCGCGCCACCTCGCGGTGCTGCCGGTCGGCGGCAACCACGTGACCAGCGACATCGCGATCGGCCTGCGGACGACCCTCGACGAGGCGGAGAACCTGAAGCTCAACTACGGCCATACGCTCCCGGACGTGATCGACCACGGCGAGAAGGTCGAGGTCCGTCAGGTCGGCGGCGACCGCATCCAGGCGCTGCCGCGGCGCTTCCTCGCCGAGATCATCGGCCCACGCATGCGGGAGATCTTCCAGATGGCGCGTGACGAGGTGCGGAAGAGCGGCTTCGACGAGTTGCTGCCTGCGGGCGTGGTGGCGACCGGCGGTGGCTCTCGCCTCATGGGCACCACCGACGCCGCGCAGGCCGTCTTCAACACGTCCGTCCGCCTCGGGCAGCCACTTGGCCTGTCAGGCCTGGCCGACCGGGCCCAGGGACCCTCCTTCGCCGTGGCCGCCGGCCTCGTCAAGTGGGGGTCCCGGGCGCCCGCCCGCGGCTACGTCAGCGCTCGGCAGCAGGTGACCATCGGGACGACGTATCAAAAAACAGTGAGGTGGCTGCGCGATTTTTTCTAGAGAACAGACCCGAAACCAGCTCGAGCTCGCCATAGCAAAAGCTCATCACCAGGAGGACGTAGTGAAAGAAAGCCAGTTGCACGAGGGGCGGGCCCGCATCAAGGTCGTGGGCTGCGGAGGCGGCGGAGGGAACGCGGTCAATCGCATGATCTCGAAGGCCCTCAAGGTCGAGTTCATCGCCGTCAACACCGACAAGCAGGCACTCGAGCGCTGCCAGGCGGACGTGAAGGTCCAGATGGGCACCAAGGTCACCCGTGGCCTCGGCGCCGGCGGTGACTGGACGCGCGGTCGCGATGCGGCCGACGAGAGCAGGACGGAGCTCTCCGCGGTGGTACAGGACTCGGACATGGTGTTCATCACCGCCGGAATGGGCGGGGGCACCGGCACGGGCTCGGCGGCCATTGTGGCCGAGCTGGCCAAGGAATCCGGCGCGCTCACGATTGGCGTGGTGACCAGGCCTTTCGCGTTCGAAGGCCGCGTCCGCAACGAGACCGCGGAGGAGGGCATCAAGTCCCTTCGAGCCCAGGTCGATGCCCTGATCGTCATCCCGAACGACAGGCTGGCCCAGGTCGCCAGCTCCAAGACGACCCTCGAGGACGCTTTCCGGATGGCCGACGACGTCCTGCGCCAGGGCGTGCAAGGCATCTCGGATCTCGTGACCAACCCCGGCGTGATCAACCTGGACTTCGCGGACGTCAAGGCGATCATGGAGAACGCAGGCGAGGCGCTCATGGGCATCGGGCACGGAGCCGGCGACACGCGTGCCGAGGATGCCGCGAAGCAGGCGGTCTCCAGCCCCCTATTGGAAACCTCGATCGACGGCGCGAAGGGGATCCTCTTCAACATCACGGCCGGCAAGGACATCACCCTGCAGGAGGTGCAGAAGGCGGCCGAGATCGTGCGATCCGCGGCCGACCCGAGCGCCAACATCATCTTCGGCGTCGTCCGCGACGACACGATGCAGGGCGAGATCAAGATCACGGTGATCGCCACCGGCTTCGGAGCCAAGAGCTCGACCGAGGTCAAGCACGACGTCCACAGGAGCCTGGAGCGCGAGCGGCCGGAGTTCGGCAACGACGACATGGGTGACATCAACATTCCCGCCTTCCTTCGCAACCGGATGTAGGAGCTGGACACATGAGGTGCCCGTACTGCGGCCACCCCGACCTGAAGGTCGTCGACTCCCGCGACTCCGAGGTCGGGGAGGCGATCCGCCGCCGGCGTGAGTGCCTGCAGTGCGGGCAGCGTTTCACGACGTACGAACGCATCGAGGCAGTGCCCTTCTACGTCACCAAGAAGGACGGCCGGCGGGAGGATTTCGATCCGCAAAAGCTCTTCACAGGTCTCAAGAAGGCAACGGAGAAGCGCGACATCTCGCCCGAGCGACTCCGCGCCATCGTCGACGACATCGAGGCCGAGCTCAGGCGCTCCGGGCGTGTCGAGATCCCCAGTGGAGAGATCGGTGAGATGGTGATGGACCGGCTGCGCGACCTCGACGAGGTCGCATACATCCGGTTCGCATCGGTCTATCGGGAGTTCATGGACCTCCAGCAGGTGAAACGGGAGATCGAGCAGGTACTCAGCTCGCGTCGGACGTAGCCATAACACTGTCTAAGCTCAAGTCAATGGCTGTGGCCGCGCGCGTTTTGAAGATTCCCGAGCTCGAGTCGGAGCCGGGCATCGTGCACGGCTTCTCCACCCTGCTGCTCGGCAACGTTGGCCTGAGCCACGCGCCCGACCCGGAGTCGGTGCTCACATCGCGACGCGATTTCGCACGTGCGCTAGGCATCGACGCCGAGCCTCTCACTGTGCTGGGTGCTGTTCATGGCGCGGCGGTCGCACGCGTGGATGAGCCGCACGACGTGATCCAGGGAGTCGACGCCCTGATCACGAATCGTCCTGGCGTGAGCATGTTCGCGACATTCGCGGACTGCTATCCGATAGTGCTGTGGGATCCAGAACGGCGATGCGCTGCGCTCGTCCATGCGGGCTGGCGCGGCACGGTGGCGGGCGTGGCCGTGGCCGCCGTGAAGGCGATGCACGACGAGTTCGGCTCCGCGCCGCACAACGTACGCGCGGGGATCGGCCCCGGCATCTGCGGGCGCTGCTACGAGGTCGGGGGCGAGGTCGCTTCGCAGTTCGATGCGCGCTTCGTCACCCCGTCGATCGGCTATCGCTTCCTCCTCGACCTCGCGGCAGCCAACCGCGCGCAGCTCGAAGGGGCCGGCGTGCAGCAGGTCCACACGATGGGGCTGTGCACGAAGGAGACCTCGTTTCTCCCCTCGCACCGGCGCCTGCCGGACGGCACGCGGTTCGGCGCCATCGTCGCCGTGCGGTGACGGTCCTCGAGCGGCTGGCGGGCGTGCGCGCGCGAATCGCCGCCACCGGCGCGAACCCGGATGAGGTCGCGATAGTGGCGGTCACGAAAGGGTTTGGCGTCGAAGAGTGCCGCGAGGCGCTCGCCGCCGGCCTGCCGATGCTCGGTGAGAACCGCGTGCAGGAGGCGCTGTCGAAGATGGACGCGGTCACGGGCGCCGAGTGGCACCTGATCGGGCACTTGCAGACGAACAAGGTCAAGCATGCGGCAGGACGGTTCGCCCTCATACAGGCCGTCGACTCGGTTCGCCTCGCGGAAGCGATCGCCCGTCACACCCCGGCGCAGGCCGTGCTCGTCGAAGTGAACGTCGCGCGTGAGCCGCAGAAGCACGGCATCGACCCGGAGACGGCCCAGGAAGCGATCTCGGCCGTCGCGAGCCTGCTCCCGTTGAGGGGCCTGATGGCGATGGGGTCTCTGGAAGGGGACCCCAGCCCCGCGTTCAGGGAGCTGAAGCAAATTCGCGACGAGGCCGAGCAGCGACTGGGAAAGGGCCTGCCGGTACTATCGATGGGAATGAGCGGAGACTTCGAGGCAGCCGTGATGGCCGGGAGCACGATGGTGCGACTGGGCCATGCGCTCTTCGGGCCTCGCCCGAGGTGACGGCATGGGCTTGGTAGCTTCGTTCCTGGTCCTCGTCCTGTGGCTCTTCGTCATCGTGATCTTCGTGCGCGTGGTCATTTCGTGGGTCAGCCCACACCCCACGGGCTACGTGCGGCGGCCGATCGGCTTAGTGGCGACGGTCGGAGGTCTCGCGTTCCGGATCACGGAGCCGGTGCTCGCTCCGGTCCGCCGCTGGCTGCCGCCGGTCTCGGGTCTCGACCTGTCGCCGCTGGTGGTCACTGTGGCCTGCTACTTCCTGATCCACGCCCTCGGCTTCATCGGCTAGCGGCGCTGCGCGCACCGATGTTTGACCCTGTAAATCAGAAGGTCAGCTTCCCAGACCTGGAAAAGGAGCTCATGTCCAGGTGGAAGGAAGAGGACACCTTCCAGAAATCGCTCGAGCTGAGAGCGGGGCGCCCGCGCTTTGTCTTCTACGAGGGCCCGCCGACGGCCAACGGCAAGCCGGCGACGCACCACATCCTGGCGCGCGCGTTCAAGGACCTCTTCGGCCGCTACAAGACGATGAGAGGGTTCTACGTCGAGCGCAAGGCGGGCTGGGACACGCATGGGCTTCCTGTCGAGATCGAAGTCGAGAAGAAGCTCGGCATCAAGGGCAAGTTCGAGATCGAGAACGAGATCGGCATCGAGCGCTTCAACAAGCTCTGCCGCGAAAGCGTCTACGAGTACGTCTCCGACTGGGTCGCTTTCAGCGAACGCATGGCGTTCTGGCAGGACTATGACGCGGCCTACTGGACGCTGACGTCCGATTACATCCAATCGGTGTGGTGGTCGCTCAGCGAGATGTGGAACCAGGGCCTCGTCTACAAGGGCTTTCGCGTGGCTCCTTACTGCTCGCGCTGTGCCACCCCCCTGTCCAGCCACGAGCTGGCGCAGGGCTACAGGGACAACGTCCCAGACCCAAGCGTCTTCGTCCGCTTTCGGTTGAAGAACGACCCCCAAACGGCGATCCTCGCCTGGACGACCACGCCATGGACGCTGCCCGGCAACGTCGCCCTCGCGGTGGACGACGACATCGATTACATCAAGGTCAAGGACGGCGACGGCTTCCTGATCCTGGCCGAGGCCCGCATCGAGGTGCTGAACGAAAAGCCCGAAGTCGTGGACCGCATGAAGGGGCGGGATCTCGTCGGGCTCGACTACGAACCACTCTTTCGCTACTCGATCCCGCCCTACTCGATCCCGTCCGAAGGGCGCGCGCACTACGTCGTCGATGCGGACTTCGTTTCCACCGATGAGGGCACAGGGGTCGTGCACACCTCCGCGCTTTACGGCGTCGACGACCTGAGGCTGTGCCAGGAGAAGGGCATCCCGTTCCGCCACACGGTGGGCCTCGACGGCAAGTTCCTGCCCTACGTCGACAAGTTCGCCGGCCTCCACGTCAAAGAGGCGGACCCTGTCATCCTCGACGACCTGCGGGAGCGCGGCCTCCTGTACAAGGCCGGCACGATCCTCCACACGTATCCCGAGTGCTGGCGCTGCAAGACGCCGCTCATCTACTACGCGCTCGATTCCTGGTACGTGCGGACCACCGACCGAAAGGCTGAGCTCATCGCCAACAACGCGGCGACCAACTGGGTGCCCGCACACGTCAAGACGGGGCGCATGGGCGACTGGCTCGAGAACAACGTCGACTGGGCGATCTCGCGGTCACGGTACTGGGGCACGCCGCTTCCCTTCTGGGTTTGCGAGAAATGCGAGGAGCAGCGCTGCATCAGCGCCGCCTCGGAGCTCGGCCTCGCCGACGCCGCTGATCTTCACCGCCCTTACATCGACGAAGTCACGATCCCCTGTCAGAAGTGCGGCGGAGTCATGCGACGCGTCCCCGAGGTGCTCGACTGCTGGTTCGACTCTGGGGCGATGCCGTTCGCCCAGCGAGGCTACCCGCGGAAGGGGGCCGACTTGTTCAAGGAGACGTTTCCTGCCGACTTCATATCCGAGGCCCTCGACCAGACCCGCGGCTGGTTCTACTCCCTCCTTGCGATCTCGACCCTCCTGTTCAAGCAGAACGCTTATCGCAACGTCATCTGCCTGGGCCTCGTCGTCGACCCCAAAGGTCGAAAGGCGTCGAAGTCGCGCGGCAACGTGCTCGACCCCAATTACATCTTCGACAACTTCGGATCGGACGCTGTGCGCTGGTACTTTTTCACGTCGACGCAGGTCGGCGAGAACTACCGCACGGGCACCGACACGCTGAGGGAGACGGTGCAGCAGTTCTTCATCCCGCTCTGGAACTGCTACTCGTTCTTCGTCACGTACGCGCGGCTGGACAAGTTCGATCCGGCGCAGTCCCAGGTGCCTCTCGCGGAGCGCCACGTGCTGGATCGCTGGTTGCTCTCCAGGCTGAGCGGCCTGACCTCGTCGGTGACAGGTGGGCTGGACCGCTACGACGCCATCGAGCCGGCGCGGCGGATCCAGCGATTCGTCGACGACCTCTCGAACTGGTATATCCGCCGCTCCAGGAGAAGGTTCTGGAAGTCGCAGTCCGACAGGGACAAGGCGGCCGCGTACCAGACCCTGTTCGAGGCGCTCAGCACGCTGTGCTGCCTCATGGCGCCATTCGCTCCGTTCGTGGCTGACGCGATGTACAGGAACCTCTCCGAAGGCAGGTCGGTCCACCTGGCTGACTTCCCCGAACCTTCCACGGCACACGACCCCGAAGTCGAAGCCGGCATGGCGCTGGCCCGGCAGGCGGTGGAGCTCGGGCTGGCCGCCCGGGACGCCGCCCGCATCAAGGTCCGGCAGCCGTTGGCCTCGGTCTCGCTGCCAGGCGAACCCCTCCCGGAAGAGATTGCAGCAATTGTTCGCGACGAGCTGAACGTGAAGCGCTTGATCTTCGGCGCGCCGGAGGTCAGGCTCGATACCGAGATCACCGAGGAGCTCCGTCTCGAGGGCCTGGCGCGCGAGGTGGTCCGGCTGATACAGGATCGGCGCAAGAAGATCGGCCTCAACGTCGAAGATCGCATCGACACGCGCTACGAGGCTGACGGCATGCTCGTGCGCGCGATGGAGAAGCACGGGGACTACATAAAGAATGAGACGCTATCGGTCACCCTCGAGCCCGGCCGCGCCGAAGGCTTCGATGGCGAGCAGCAGATGCTGGAAGGAGAGCAGATCTGGATAGGCCTCAAGCGCAACGAGCAGTGAACCCGGAGGTGCGCTCGACCTCGCGTCTCAACGTCGGGCGCGTGCTGTTCGTGGTAGTCGCCGCTGCCGTCTTCGCGCTGGACTGGCTGACCAAGAGCCTCGTCATGTCCAACGTTCCGTACGGCACCGAGGTGCCGGTGATCGGTCACCTGGTCGGGATCATCAACGTTCACAACGCGGGGGCTGCCTTTGGGTTCGCACCAGCCGGCGCGAACCTGTTCCTGATCGCATCCGGGGTCGTCTCGATCGGTCTTGCCGTCTACGTAATACGGAATCCAGGCGACCTGCGAGCCGATGCCGTGCTCGGGCTGATCATGGGAGGGACGCTGGGGAACGGCTACAGCAGGGTGATGTATGGGGCTGTGACCGACTTCATCAACTTCCACTTCTGGCCCGTGTTCAACGTTGCGGACTCGGCCATCAGCATCGGGGTGGTGGCCCTGCTGGCCGGGTACCTCCTACGCAAGCCCGCCGCCGCCTGATCGCGCCCACCGCGGCGCCCCGGCTCGATCGCTTCCTCGCCGAGCAGGCGGCTGACTTGAGCCGCTCGGCCGCGGCGCGCCTGATCAAGAGCCACCTTGTCCTGGTGAACGGCCACAGCGCCGACCCCGCCGATCGGGTGTCCGCGGGCGACGTGGTGGAGTTCGAGATCCCGGAGGCCTATGTCGCGGACACCGCCGCGGAGGCGATACCGCTCGAGGTCGTCCACGAGGACGAGGACATTGCCGTCATCAACAAGGCAGCCGGCATGGTCGTGCACCCGGCGCCAGGCCACCACACGGGGACCCTCGTCCACGCACTCCTCGGACGAGGCGGGAGCTGGTCGGCGGTCGGAGGCGTGGCGCGTCCGGGTATCGTGCACCGGCTGGACAAGGGCACCTCGGGGCTGCTGGTCGTCGCCCGCAATGACGTGAGCCACCGAGCCCTTTCTGCACAGCTCAAGGACCGCTCCTTGAGCCGCACCTACATGGCCATCGTGGTGGGACTCGTCAAGGACGAGGCCGGCGAGCTCGAAGGACCAATCGGCAGGGATCCGCGCGAACGAAAGCGGATGGCGATTGTCAGCGGCGGGCGGTTTGCGCGCACCCGCTACGAGGTGGTGGGGAGGCGGAGCGGGCATACACTCCTGCACTGTGACCTCGAAACCGGGCGCACGCATCAGATCCGCGTTCACCTCGCGGCGCTCGGTCATCCGGTGGCGGGCGACGCGGAGTATGGAGGCCGAAAGCCCGGCGGCCCGCAGCGGCCGATGCTCCATGCGTGGCGGCTGCGCCTCCGCCATCCTCGCACCCAGGCCACTATGAGCTTCGAGGTCGCGCCGCCGGCCGACTTCGAGGCGTTCTGGGCCTCGCTCGAGTGAATCAGACGAAGCGCGGCCTGCTCGTAGTGACCTCCGGGCCTTCCGGCGTGGGCAAGGACACGATCATCGAGCGGCTCGTCCAGCTGGACCCCCGTCTCAGGTACTCGGTGTCGTACACCACGCGCCGGCCGCGTCCCGGCGAGGTCGATGGGGTGAACTACACGTTCGTCAGCCGCGAACGTTTCGAGGAGCTGGTCGCTGCAGGCCACTTCCTCGAGTACGCGGAGTACGACGGCAACCTGTACGGGACGCCGGCGGCCCCGGTTGAGAAAGCCCGCGCCGCCGGCCAGGACATCCTCTTGAAGATCGAGGTCCAGGGAGCCCAGCAGGTGCGCAAGCGAGCGCCGGACGGCCTGTTCATCTTCATCGCCCCGCCGAGCAATGAGGAGCTGATCCGGCGCCAGGAGCTGCGCATGAAAGAAACGCACCAGGACATGACCGAGCGCCGAAGGATCGCCGAGAGGGAGATGCAGTACGCACCTCAGTACGACCATGTGGTCGTGAACGATGACCTGGACCGCGCGGTGACCGAGATCCTGGAGATCATCCGACGCGCGCGCGAGCGCCAGACTTAGGTTATGCCTCTGGACCCAACTCCGATCCCAGAAGAGCTCCGCGGGATGCGCGTCGCCCTGCTGGTCTCTGGCGGGATAGCGGCTTACAAGCTGGTCGACCTGGCGTCCGCGCTCACACAGGCCGGCGGTGAGGTGCGCGTGGCGATGACCGCGTCGGCCGCTCGTTTTGTCGGTGCGCCTTCGTTCCGGGGTGTCACGGGGAACCCGGTGCTGACCGGGCTGTGGGCGGCCGACGGCGCGCCGGAGCCCCACGTGTTCCTGGGCGACTGGGCGCAGGTGATCCTGCTTGCGCCGGCGACGGCTGACGTGATCGGTCGCATCGCGCATGGCCAGTCGGACGACGTCGTGACCGCGACGGTGCTGGCCGCGCGCTGCCCGGTAGTCGTGGCGCCGGCCATGAATGACGCGATGTGGGGGAAGGAGGCGGTCCAGCAGAACATTGCGACGCTGCGGCAGCGAGGCCTCACGGTGGTCGAGCCCGAGGCGGGCCACCTGGCCAGCGGGCATGTCGGCAAGGGGCGCCTGGCCGGTCCCGGCCGGTTGCTCGAGGCAGTGGCGGAGGCCGTGCGCGCGCGCTACGACCTGGCCGGGCGTCGGGTGGTGGTCTCGGCGGGGGGCACGCGCGAGCCGCTCGACTCCGTCCGCTTCATCAGCAACTACTCGAGCGGCAAGATGGGCTTTGCGGTGGCCTCGGCCGCCGCCGATCGCGGCGCAAGAGTCACGCTGGTCAGCGCGGCGGCCCATCCGTCCCACCACGGCATCGACGTGCGCCCTGTCGAAACTGCGGAAGAGATGCTGGCGGAGCTCAAGGCCAGCCTGGAGGGGGCAGACCTGCTGGTGATGGCGGCGGCCGTCGCCGACTTCCGCCCGGCGAAGGTCGCCGGTCACAAGATCCGGCGCGAGGAGACGCCGCGGCTGACGCTCGACCTGGAGCCGGTGCCGGACCTGGTGGCGGCCATCGGGAAGGATCCCAAAGCCGCAGGCGTGTTCCGTGTCGGCTTTGCCGCGGAAGTGTCAGACCTCGACGCCAAAGCGGTCGACAAGATGAAGAGGAAGGGCTTGCAGGCGATCGTCGCGAACGACATCTCGCGCAAGGACGTCGGCTTCGGGAGCGACCACAACGCAGGCGTGATGCTTTTCGCCGACGGCACCCGGAACGACATCGAGCGGATGACCAAGCGCGAGATGGCAGATCGCATCCTGGACCTGGTCGGCCCCCGCCTCACCGCAAAACGGTAGAAGATGCTTTACGCGGAGGTGGCCGTCGAGGCGGGGCGGTCGCTAGATCGCGAGACGTACAGCTACCGGGTCCCGGACGGTATGGACGTCGTGCCGGGCCACCGTGTGACAGTGCCGTTCGGGCGCCGGGCCTCGTACGGATTCGTCGTGTCGCTCGGGACCGAGGACCCGGGGGTCGAGACCAAGCCGATCGCGACGGCCGGCGGCGACCCGCTTCTCCTGCCGCACCAGGTCGCGCTGGCGCGGCTGGTCGCCGACCACTACTGGGTGCCGCTCATCGAGTGCCTGCGGGCGATGCTCCCACCGCGCGTGCGCAAGACCGGCGCCGGCGGCTCAGGCCCTTCGAGCCGCCAGCGACGCCACAGCCGCCTCCTCGAGCTCGCCAACCTGCCCGTGCGAACCGCTTCGGCGGCGAACCTCACAGCGGAACAGGCCGCCGCGCTGGAGGTCATCGCGAGCAATCGGCTCACCCTGCTGCACGGGGTCATCGCCAGCGGCAAGACGGAGGTGTACCTCGCCGCCGCCGAGCAGGCCCTGGCACAGGGTCTTCGCGTGCTTCTGCTGGTGCCCGACATCTCCCTTACCCCGCAGCTCGTCGAGCGCGTGCGGGCCCGGCTCAATGCGCCGATCGCGATCCTACACAGCCAGGTGACCGAGCTGGAGAGGGCTCAGCAGTGGTGGCGGGCGCGCCGCGGCGAGGCCCAGGTGGTGCTCGGGAGCAGGTCGGCGGTGTTCGCGCCGATCCCGCGTCTCGGGTTGATCTGCCTGGACGAGGAGGGATCGGCTTCGTACAAGCAGGACCGGACGCCTCGATACGAGACGGGGTGGGTGGCGCGCCGCCTGGCCGCGTTGACCGGGGCGCGGTTGGTCGCCGGGTCCGCGACGCCGAGCGTGGCGACGTACTTCGAGGCGCAGCGCGGCGAGCTGGCGCTGGCCAGGCTCACGAAGCGCGTTCGCGGCCACGACGCCGAGGTCGACCTCGTGGACATGCGCGACGAGGCGGCGGCGGGCAACCGGCAGCCCCTGTCGCGACGCTTGCTCGAGGTCGTGAACCGCACGCTGGAGAACGAGGAGCAGGTGATCCTGTATCTCAACCGCCGAGGCATGAGCACCTTCGTGCTGTGCCGCGACTGCGGACGCTCGGTCCAGTGCCTCGGTTGCTCGGTGGCGCTCGTCCAGCATGCAGCCGGGCGCGCGCAGGGCGCAGAAATCGAGGCGGGCGGGCTCGTCTGCCACTACTGCGGCTACTCGCGAGCGATGCCGTCGGTGTGCGATCACTGCGGCAGCCGGAACATCCGCGGCATGGGGATGGGCACGCAGCGCCTCGAGACCATGGTCAAGAAGCTGTGGCCGCAGGCGCGCGTCCTGCGACTCGACAGCGATGCAGCGCGCGGCCCCGATTCCTACTACGACATCTGGGAGACCTTCAGCGAACGTCGCGCTGACATCCTGGTCGGAACCCAGCTGGTCACCCGCGGTCTCGACCTGCCGGCGGTCACTTGCGTCGGCGTGGTCGACGCCGACCTGCCGCTGCATTTCCCCGATTACCGCTCGGCGGAGAACACTTTCTCGCTGGTCGTGCAGGTTGCAGGTCGGGCTGGGCGTGACGGGCGGCAGGCCAGGGTCGTCGTGCAGACGAGCAACCCCGAGCACTACAGCCTGCGGTGTGCGGCGACCGGTGACTATGACGGCTTCTATGCGGCGGAGCTGCCTTCTCGCAAGGCGTTCACCTTTCCGCCGTTCGCCGAGCTGGCCGTTCTCACCCGCACCGACGCCGACGATGCGCGCGCCGCGGCTGTCGCGCGTGAGGCCGCCGAGGAGCTGGCGAGCGGCATCTTGCGCGAGGGCTTCGAGGGGATTCGCGTGATGGGACCGGCGCCGGCATTCATCCACCGCCTGCGCGGCGAGTACCGCTGGCAGGTGACGCTCAAGGGCGACGGGCTGGAGAGGGCGCGCCACCTGGCGCCCCGCGGCCGCGGCTGGAGCTACGACGTCGACCCGGTGACCTAGCGAGGATTCGGTTCGAACCAAACGCCGCCAGCACGATGAGTTCGAGGGCATCGTGGGTAAAATCGCTCTCGTGGCAGTTCGACCGATCCTTGGCTTTGAGCAACCGGTGCTTCGCGAGAAGGCGAAGAAGGTGGCGCGTGTCGACACGTCCATCCAGCGCCTGATCGACGACCTGGCCGAGACGATGCTCGACGCCCCCGGCGCGGGGTTGGCGGCGCCGCAGATCGGGGTGCCGCTGCGCGTCTGCGTGGTCAAGGGCGACGACAACCAGATCTGGGGGCTGGTCAACCCCGAGATCGTCAAGTACGACGGGGTGCAGGTCGGGTACGAGGGCTGCTTGAGCTATCCAGGGTGGGTGGGCGAGGTCGCGCGCCACGAGAGTGTCGTCGTCAAGGGCCGCAACCGGCGGGGCAAAGAGGTGCGGATCAAGTCGACGGGCTTCACGGCGCGGGCCTTCCAGCACGAGCTCGACCACCTCGACGGCATCCTCTTCATCGACCGGCTGACCAGTCTCGACACGCTGCAGCGGGTAGAGGAGCTGGCGGCGGACGACAAGGAGGCGGGTGTTGCGGCGGCTGCGGCGGCAGGCTAGGTCCTGAAGCTCGTCTTTGCCGGCACGGCGGCGTTCGCCATGCCATCGCTGGAGGCACTCCACGCCGCGGGCCACGAGATCGTGCTGGTGATCACACAGCCGGACCGTCCGGCTCGTCGGGGGTTGAAGGTGACGCCTTCGCCTGTCAAGGAGGCCGCGCGGGAGCTGGGGTTGGCGGTGTTTCAGCCCGAGAAGATGCGGGATCCGGCGGTGATCGAACGGCTGCGCGGGCTGAATCCCGATGTGATGGTCGTGGTCGCGTATGGACAGATCATCCCGCCCGAGGTGCTTTCGATCCCTGTGATGGGAGTCGTGAATGTGCACGCGTCGCTTCTTCCGCGACATCGGGGCGCCTCGCCCGTCGCGCACGCGATCCTGGCGGGCGACAGTGAGACGGGTGTCACGATCATGAAGATGGATCAGCAGCTCGACCATGGGCCGCTCCTGGCTTCTCGCGCGACAACGATCGGTGAGCTGGAGGATGCGGCGCAGCTGACTGCGCGCTTGGCCGAGATGGGGGCGGAGCTGCTCGTTGAAACGCTTGAGCGTCTCGAGGTTGTGGAAGGAGTCGCACAGGACGATGGGGCGGCCACCATTGCGCCGAGGCTGCGCAGGGAAGATGGAGAACTTGAGTGGGGTATGGGGGCCCAGGAGATCGATAGACGGGTTCGGGCGCTGCAGCCGTGGCCGGGAGTCACGCTTCCTACCAGGAAGGGGCGCGTGAAAGTGTTGCGCGGGCACGTCGAGGGCGATCGGTACGTGCCTGATCTGGTCCAGTTGCCTGGGAAGAGGCCGGCGCCGGCGAGGCAGGTGTTGGGCGATGGGCCGGGCGGGCGCGGGGCGCCATGACTGATAAGAAGGAGGAGAAGGAGCGTGACGTGGCGGTCAATCGTCGCGCTTACCACGACTACTTCATCGACGACAAGCTCGAGGCGGGGATCATGCTCACGGGGACCGAGGTGAAGTCGGTGCGCAACGGGCGGACCAATCTGCGGGATGGGTTTGTGCGCATCGATGGGCATGAGGCGTGGTTGGAGAACGTCCACATCTCCCCGTACGCGCAGGCCAATCTCATGAACCATGAGCCACTTCGGCCGCGAAAGCTGCTGCTGCACCGCAAGGAGATCGCGAGCCTGATCGGGAAGGTGCGGCAGAAGGGGTACACGCTGATCCCGTTGCGCGTCTACTTCTCGCGGAACCACGCGAAGGTCGAGGTCGGCCTGGCGCGAGGCAAGAGGCAGTTCGACAAGAGGGAGGCGATTGCGGAGCGCGACG
>JBGOTG010000045.1:0-14429 GCA_041476405.1 Candidatus Dormibacteraceae bacterium
AGTTGACGCGCGCACCTCTCCGGACTTTCTATTGATCGCTCGCACCGACGCCCGCGCGGTGGAGGGCTTGAATGCCGCGATCGAACGGGCGCGGCTCTACAGAGAAGCCGGCGCCGACGTCCTCTTCGTCGAGGCGCCTCAAACCGAGGCGGAGATCCGCGCCGTCGCAGCCGCCTTCCCGCAGGTCCCTCTCCTCTTCAACTACGCAGAGGGCGGCAAGACGCCTGCGGTCGCCCATGGCCTGCTGGCGGAGCTGGGCTTCGCTATCATCATTTTTCCGATCAGTACCGTGCTCGCCGCCACCAAGGCCATGCGCAGCGTGCTCAAGAGGATCAAGGAGGACGGTTCACCGATCGACGTACTCCCGGATCTTCCCCGGTTCGGCGACTTCGTAGACTTCATCGGCCTGCCCGAGATTCTTGAGCTCGAGCAGCGGTACAAAGTAAATGGTGATGGAGGAGCGCAATGAGTAGCACTTTCAGCAAGCAGAGCGTCAGCACGGAGCTGGCTCACAAGATCGTTGCCGCCGCGGAGGCGAAGGCGAAGGCCATGGGCCATCCTTTCGTGATCGCGGTCTGCGACGAGGCCGGCGTGCTGAAGGCTTTCAGCCGGATGGACGGCGCGGCGCTCCTCAGCGTCCAGATCGCACAGGACAAGGCCTACACCGCGGTCGGTTTCGGCCTGTCGACAGACGCATGGCACGAGTTCATCAAGAACGATCCGCCCCTGGCAGCCGGCGCGGTCGGCGGGATCGACAGGCTCGTGGTCTTCGGGGGTGGATACACGATCAAGGTGGGCGATGCGATAGTCGGCGCGATCGGCGTCAGCGGAGGCCACTACACCCAGGACATGGAGGTGGCCCAGGCGGGGCTTGCGGCCCTCTAGGCCAAAACGCCCGTCACGCGCAAGGAGTGGGCGCCGCCACCGTTAGAAGATCCGACCCTCCCAAGGTCATTAGTGGCAACCCCTGGCCCGCCACGGCTGGGGGTTCTTCTTTGTCGAGCGCGAACCTCTCGCTGCTAGAGGAGGTGGCTTGGGTTTCCCACAAACCCGACGGCGACTGTGATGGTGTCGTTCGCAGTCGTTCCGGATGGCGTCGTGTACTGCAGGCTCCACCACCACCCGTTGGGATCTGTGCCGGGGTTGTATGCGGCAGGGATCGGCAGCTGGATGCGCAGCCAGTGGCCGTTGAAGTAGGTGACTCCCCCGACGGTCGCCGCCACCGCCGCCGACCCGGTCGCCTGCACCTGGCAGGGCGGATTGGCCATCGGATTGCCGAGGGTGCACGGGGTTGGTGAGATCGGGGTGTTCCGACTGACGCCAAGGTCGTAGATGGGGATCGTCTGAGGCGCCGGCGCCGTTGCCACAGCGCCTGCCGGGTTCAGGATCGCGAGGTTGACGAAACCCCCGGCGGAGGAGATGTCGCCAGTGTCGTAGATGTCGACCGAGATGGTCTTGCCGGCATAGTCGGGCGGGACCGCGAATATCGGAACCGCAAATGTACCCCCGGTCACAGGCGTGTAGACGGTCATGTCGTCCCAGGCGCTGATCGTGCACGTCGCGCAGGGCTGGCCGCCGGCGTTCAGGACCCGCACGCCATACCCCTTGTGCGCGATCGCGCTGCCGCCTGCGCCCGAGATCGCCCCGCTCGCTTCGAGCGTGTCGATTCGGAGCCTATACATTCCGGGCGCGAGGTTGCCTCCGACAGGACCATGAAGCGGGTCGTAGACCACCAGGTCCGGCTCCGAGGGCTCTTGGTAGTTGGCCACATCGATCCAGGAGTGGTAGATCCGCATATTGCTCGGATTACCTGATGCGTCGAACGTCTGCGTGATGTTCGCCCCGGTATTGATGTCGTGGTATCGCCCTGGCGCAGTGACCGAGATGGGGAACACCGTCATCTGGCTCAGCTTGGTGTCGGCGCCGCGGATGAAGAGATTGGCGACCGAGTAAAGCGTGTAGCGCATCGCCGAGTAGTGGTTGGCCTGAGCAAGGGTTCCAAAGCTGTCGGTCTCGTGCATGAAGTAGGCGGCGCCAGGGCTGCATTTGTACGCGGGCGAGCCGACCTGCGCGTTCTCGCAGAAGTTGGGTGCCGCCTCGGGCGCGAATGCCGCGTTGTAAACCTGGATCGAGCCGCCCACCGGCAGCACGACCCTGAAGTTCTCGCCACCTCGAGAGGGAAGCGTCGGGTCGGAGGGATCGGTTCCCGCCACGGCGCTGATCTGGTGCACGTCCGCTGAAGGCGGTACGAGAGCGCGTCCGTATTCGAATGCGGGATTGGGAGTCAAGGCATCGCCCTCTTCGCGGTCTGTCGCCCAGGCCTCCGTCCTCAGGAAGTAGAAGCCGCTGGATCCGAGCTGCGACACTGTCGAGCCGATCTGGTTCCCCGGCTGGCCCAGGCTGATAGGAGGCAGGTAGAGCGCGGTCGCCGTGCGTGATACCTGAAACCTGCCGTGTTGCAGGACGCCGCCGAAGCCGAGGGGAACGTTCCGGCTGACGGTGACCTGGAGCTCGTTGCTGTGGCCCGTCACCGCACTCGCCATGACCGACACGCCGTCCGCGGTGTCGCTGACATCGAAGCCGTTGCGCCTGGCCTCAAGGATGGCGCGGTCCACTGCATCGTTGCCCGACCCGGGAGGGAAAGCATGGGCGGCGTCGAACTGATAAGGCATGTAGACGACGCCGGAAAGGGCGGCGGCAGCCGCCGCGCGCTCAGCCGCCTCGCTCTGTATGTAAGCGATGCCCGAGTCGATCGCGAGCGCGAGCACGATGCACAGCGTGCCGATCATCACCGCGAGCAGCACCACCGCCTGGCCGCGCTGGTGACGAGCCGTCATGACGTGATCGGCGCCAGCCGCATGACTGCGTACGTCTCCATCGGCACGCTTCCGAATCGCAGCAAGGGCGTCGTGTAGTGCCATCGCAACCGCACGCCCAAAGACGTCTCATCCGGTGGGATCTGCAGCCTGAGGGAGAGCGGAAAGGTCTGTGTCGCGAGCGATTGCCCCTTGCCGTCGAAAGCGTCGACATGATCTCCAGGCTGCAGTGTTCCGTCCGAGCTGGTCACCGCGTAGATGTCGACCTCATCGACGGCCACGTAAGTGGTCGTCTGCATCACGGCCAGCACGTCGCTGACAATCCTGGCGTCGATCTGCGAGGTCGGCGTCGTCGGGTTCGACTGGAGTCCACCGAGCTCCGAACCCAGCCTGACTCCGGTGCGGACCGCGTAGCCGGCCTTGATGTCGTCCGAGATCAGGAGCGTCACATACAGACCCCCAAACAGCAGGAGCGCCACGATCGGAGCCACCAGCGCGAACTCGAGCGCGGCCTGACCACGCTCGCGTCTCCACATGAATTCTCCTGGCATCAATTCACCTGCGGTTCGAGCCGCAAGTAGTAGGTCGCGAGCAGGTGAGGGCTTGGAATGGCGCCGAACAGCCCTGTCTGCCACGGGTAGGTGTAATCGATGGTGACGCCGATCAGATCGGCGCCGGCGCTCGACACGTCGCGGGTCGCCGGAGGCCAGTTGACCGTTCCGATCGCCGCACCATTGAGGTTGTATCGATTGCCGTGCGCGGTGTCGACGATGATCGTGCCGTCCGCCTGGTTCTGGATCAGGCGATAGATGTCGACCTCGTTCACGTGCGCCAGCCTGGAGCTGCCCAGCGCCGAGTTGTGGACTGCCGCAACGGTGAGGGAGTCCGCGTTGAGCGCGTTGCCCGCCTGGGATGCGACGGTCGCCGCTTCCCCCGCGGCGAACTCGGCGGAGCTGCGGCTGAACATAAGGAGCGATGCCTCGATGCTGGCCACGAACAGGAAGATCATCACCGGGGCGACCAGCGCGAACTCCACCATCGCCTGACCGACGCCTGTGCCGGCTGGCGATGAACCGGCCCAGATGGTCTGGCGGGGGCTGGGCTGCGGGCCGGCCCGCCGCTGGAGGTGCCGGGACATTCGACTAAGATTGTCGTCCGTCGTCAAGGGCTTCGTGATCAGGGCTGTCCCAGCTCATAAGGATTAGCGTGCTTTCGGGAGCAATCGAGCGCCTGGGCGGAGGCCCAAGCGGGAACTCGCGCCGGCTACTTTTCATAGCCGGCCTGTCGCTGGCCGTCCTCGCGTTCGTTCTGATGCTCGGCCTGGGCCTCGCGGCGGTGGGTCGTAACGGGACCGTCGGAGAGATCGGCGTCGTCACCGCCTCGCGAGACATCGGCCAGCGCGAAGTGCTGACCCCGGGCGCGCTGACGATCTCACAGCTGCCCCAGTCGGCGGTGCCGCCTGGCGCGCTGCTGAGGATCTCCGACGCCAGCAGCTCGGTCGCCCTGGTGGCGATTCTGAAAGGCCAGCCTGTCACGAGCAACCTGATCGCCAACTCCGCGGATCAGATCGCCTCGGCCGGCTCGGCCTACCTGCCGATCCCCCAGGGGTATGTCGCGCGGGCCTTACCGACTGGCGAGCAGGCGGGGGTGGCCGGATACGTCGCCGCCGGCGATTACATGGATGTGGTGGCGACAGTGCAGACGTCGATGTTCGGCCAGGCGCCGAACCGCGTCGTCACGAAAACGATCTTCACGAGCCTGTATGTCATCCGGGTGGGCCCACAGCAGCTGCCGGACAGTCGCAGCGGCGCCGCCCAGGGCGTGTCTTCCAGCATCACGGTGGTCATGACGGAATGCGACGCGGAAGCTGTCGACTGGCTGATCGCGAGCGGAGCGCGCCTCACTTACTTCCTCCTGTCGTACAAGGACTACGGAAGCCCGCCAGTGGCCCCCGACCCCTCGTGCCCATCCTCGACGTCCAGCAATCGAGCGCTTGGCCCGGCGCAGGTCGACACAAGATTCGGCTTCACAAAAGCCTGAGATGACTACCTGCAGTCGGGAGTCAAGGCTGCGCCGGGAAACCACCTAGAGCATGGGTTCCGACTCAGATCATCGGGATTCGGAGCTCGACTCAGACGAGCTCGAAGGCGCCTCTCCGGCGGAATACGCACAGCGGGTCGAGATCCTCGAAGGATCGCCGGTGTTCGGTGGGCTGCCGACTCGCATCCTGCGGGTCCTGGCCCGCCGGATGAAGCGCCTGGAGCTTCCACCCGGAGAGACGGTGGTCGACATCGGAGAGCGTGACGACTCGATCTACTTCGTCGGCGCGGGTCGGTGCGAGTCCACCATCGTGCAGGGAGTGCCGTCGTTCGCGGTGCACGCGATCTCGTACGGGGAATCGTTTGGACTGCCCTCCGCGCTCCTGGGGGCACCGCAGCCGACCACTGTCATCACGATGGAGCCGACAGTCCTGTACGTCCTCTCGAGCCAGACCGTCCGCACCACCCTGGAGCACATTCCAGTCGCCGTCGTCCAGCTGGAACGATGGGCGACCCAGATGCTGGAGAGCTACCGGCGGGCGCAGCTGCGCGCGACCTCCACGCTCCTGCCGCGCGGCGACGCTGTCGTCATCCCTGTTTACTCGGCCAGCGGTGGCTCCGGGCGCACGACGGTCGCTCTGAACCTGGCCGCGGCATTGGCGGCGGAAGCCCCGGGCCGCGTGCTGCTCATCGATCTGTCCCTTCCGTATGCGCACGCATCCCTGGTGGCGAACATGATCCCCACAGGGTCGATCGCGACCGCCGGCCGTTTCAGTGGAGCGGCGCTTGTGCCCGCCCTGATGTCATCGGCCCTCTTCCACCCCAGCGGGATGATGGTCCTGCCAGGGGCCGCCCGGCCTGACGAGTCGGAGCTGGTGACACCAGACCTCGTCAAGCAGACGCTGGCGGCGATGGCGAACCAGTTCTCGTACATCGTCGTCGACCTGGCCGTGGCGCTGACGGAGGTCGCGCTCACCGTCTTCGACAACGCGCAGCAGGTGGTGCTGCTGCTGACCCCCGATCTCAGCTCGCTCCACGGCGCGAGGGAGGCTTCCGAGCTCCTCGAGCAAGCGGTTGGAATCCCGCCCGAGCTGGTCACTGTAGTCCTCAACAACCGCGCTCCCAAGCCGGCGACCAGCCGGCAAGCGGTGGCCCAGGCGATCAACCGAACGCCGGACATCGAGATCCGCCACGACGGAATCCGGCCTGACCAGGCCACACTTCGGGGCATGCTCTGCTTCGAAGACCCACGCAGCACTGTGCGGGCGGCGATGATCGACCTGGTGGCGCGAGTCAGGGAGCTGTCCGCCGTCCCGAACCTTCGGGCCGCAGCCGCGGCCGCCGCGCAGTCCGCGGGCGACGGAGAGGTTCGGTGACGGTCGAGCGCGGGTCGAGAGCCGCATGAGCATTCGGGACAGGCTCGCCCAGCGGCGCGACCTCAACCTGCCGCCGGCTCCCCCTGGCACACCCGCCAAGCCAGACCTGGCGAAGGTTGCCGGCCCTTCGCCGGTGGCCGCGCCATCGCAGGGCGCTGGGCATCTCAGCCCGGCCCTGCAGAAGCTCAAGGCGTCAATCCATCAGCTGCTGTTGGAGCGGCACGCGGATGAAGAGCTGGACATCGCCGACCGCGCACGTGTGAGTGCCATGATCGCCGCGCTCACCGACAACTACGTGCGGGCCAACCAGGTCAGCCTCAGCCGGCTCGATTACGACAATCTGATCGCGTCTCTCCGCGATGACGTGCTTGGACTCGGACCGCTCGAGCATCTGCTCAACGATCCGCAGGTGACCGAGATCATGGTCAACAGCCCGCACCAGGTTTTTGTCGAGCGCGAAGGCCGTATCACGTTGAGCGCCGTCAAGTTTCAGAGCGACCAACAGCTGATGCAGGTGATCCAGCGCATCGTCGGCACCGTGGGCCGAAGAGTCGACGAGAGCTCGCCGATGGTCGATGCGCGCCTCAAAGATGGCTCGCGCGTGAACGTCGTGCTGCCGCCGCTGGTGCTCAACGGGCCTGTGCTGACGATCCGCAAGTTCTCGCAGACGCGACTGACCGCGGACGATCTGATCGACCACGGCACCGCCTCGGCCGGCATCATCGATTACCTGCGGGCGGCGGTGCGCTCTCGGCTGAGCATCATCGTGTCGGGCGGGACCTCATCCGGAAAGACGACGCTGCTCAACGTCGTATCGGGATTCATCCCCGATTCCGAGCGGATCATCACGATCGAGGATGCCGCGGAGCTCCAGCTGCAGCTGGACAACTTGATCACTATGGAGTCCCGGCCGCCCAACGTCGAGACCTCCGGCGCCGTCACGATCCGCGACCTCGTGCGGAACGCATTGCGGATGCGGCCGGATCGGATCATCGTCGGCGAATGCCGGGGGGGTGAAGCCCTCGACATGCTGCAGGCTATGAACACTGGCCACGAGGGCTCGCTGAGCACCGTGCACGCCAACTCACCCAAGGACGCGCTCGGGCGGCTCGAGACGATGGCGCTGATGGCCGGCGCCGAGCTGCCGGCGGCAGCGATCATCCGGCAGATCGCCGCGGCCGTCGACGTGATCGTGCAGGTGCAGCGGCTGCGTGGCGGGCGGCGCAGGATCGTGAGCATTGCGGAGCTGACAGGTCTACGCGATGGAGAGATCCGCATTCAGGATATCTTCACTTTCCACCAGCTCGGCATATCACCGGATGGTCATGCGCTGGGTTATCACAGCGCCACAGGCACCCGGTCCCATTTCATGGATCAGTTCCAGGTGAGCGGAGAGGAGCTGGCGGATTCCACGTTCACACCGACCCCCAAGCCCCCCGTCGCGGAGCTGATGACTTCCGAGCGGGTGAAGCAAAACCTTCACTGATGCAATGCGCCTGACCTCGCGGTGACCCTGCCTCTCGTCATCGGCCTCGCCACGGTGGCCGCCCTCGGTGTCTTCGTCGCGCTCGTGTTCTCGCCGCGCGGCGCTCCCACCACCCGCCGGCCGCAGGCAGGGGTTCGGCGGAGCGACGTGCGGCCTGACAGGCCGCTGGGTATGGGTCCTTCGCAGGCGGCTGCCGGCCGATCCGGCGTTCAATTTGGCGCGTCGCGCCGGCCGGTCACCGCTCCCTCGCTCTCCGACAGCCTGGTCGCGGCCGGCGTCCAGCTGCGACCGTCGGAGTTCCGCGGGTTGCAGGTGGCCCTCGCCTTGACTCTCGGCGCACTCGGCGCGCTGCGCTTCGGGCAATGGATCCCTGCCGTGTTGATGGCAGGAATCGGCGCGGCCGGGCCCTATGTATACCTTCGGTTGCGCCACGGCCGCATGCGATCCGTCATCAACTCCCAGCTGAGCGCGACCCTGACGACGCTTGCCAACAGCCTCAAGGCAGGCTACAACCTGCCGCAGGCTCTCGACAGCGTGGCCCGGAATGGCGCGCCCCCGATGTCGGACGAGTTCGCGCGCGTGGTGAGGGAGCTGTCCATGGGGGCGACACTCGAGCAGGCCCTGAACAACCTCATCCGGCGGACGAGCAATGAGGACCTGGAGCTTGCCGTCACCGCCATCCTCATTCAAAACACAGTCGGCGGCAACCTCGCCAACGTGCTCGACAACATCGAGGAGACGATTCGCACGCGGGTCGGGATCGAAAACGAGCTCGCGACCCTGACGGCTCAGACCCGGGCGTCTGCCTGGGTCATCACGCTCCTGCCTTTTGGCGTGGGAGCGCTGCTGCTGTTCCTGGCGCCGGCGTACTTCCAACCAATGCTGATCTCGCCGCTGGGCCGCGTGCTGCTGGTCGCAAGCGGCGTCTCGATAGTGGTCGGCAACATCCTCATCCGGCGCGCTCTCCGGGTGGAGGTCTGATGGACGCATGGCTGCTGATCGTGGCAGGCGTCGGTGCGCTGGGAGTGTTCCTCCTCGTCTGGAGCCGGGCTCTTGCCGGCCGGGGAGACGTCGACCTCGTGGCCGGACGTCTGCGGAGCTACTCGGGCGCCCAGCCGATGACCGTCGAGGAGCTCGAGCTTGGTCGATCGCTTTGGGACCGCGCGACCGGCCCCGTGATGCGGCAGGCACGGCGGGCATTGACGTCAGTCACCCCCGCGTCGCTGAGCAACGAGATGGGGCGAAAGTTGATCACCGCGGGACGGCCTTACGGCCTTTCAGGGGCGGACTTTCAAGCGATCCGTGTGGTGGCTGGGATCGTTGGCCTGATGGCAGGGTTGGCGGCCGGCATCGCACTGAACGCGGGAGTCCTGATCCTGCCCCTCACAGTGCTCGTGGTCGCGGCCGGTTACTGGGCTCCTCGCCTCTGGCTTAACCGCATGGTGTCCAGCCGGCAGGCGGAGATAAGACGCGCGATGCCGAACGCGCTGGACCTCCTGAGCGTGAGCGTGGCGGCCGGGCTCGGCTTCGAGGTGGCGATGCGCCGGGTCGCCGATCGCTACCGGAACGCGCTATCGGACGAGTTCGACCAGGCGCTCGCCGAAACCGCTCTCGGAAGGCCGCGGTCCGAGGCCATGAGGGCGATGGGACAGAGGAGCGGCGTGCCTGACCTCCAGAACTTCGCCAACGCCGTCGTCCAGTCTCAACAGCTCGGCACCGGCATCAGCACCATCCTCAAGGTCCAGGCCGAGGAGATGCGCCGCCGGCGCTACCTGCGCGCGCGTGAGCGCGGCGCTCGAGCCCCACTCCGGATGCTCGGGCCGATGATCGGCTGCATCTTCCCGACGCTCTGGGTGATCCTGCTCGGCCCGGCGGCACTGCTCCTGTACGCCACGTTCGCCTCGGGCCGCTGATCAACATGACTTCGGGATGCGCGAAGCAGCGCGTCCCGACCTGGCGCCGGCAGGCTGGCATCATGTCCACAGCGAAACGCCTTTCAGAGAGGAGATGACGCCCAGATGCCGGTTTTCGAGATGCCCCTCCACGAGCTCCGGGCCTATATGGGCCGCAACCCGAAGCCTGCGGATTTCGACGAGTACTGGGAGCGAGCCCTGCGCGAGCTCGATGCGACGGAGGCTGCCCCCGAGCTGGTCCCCCACCCAAGCCCGGCCCGGTTCGCCGAGTGCTTCGACCTGTGGTTCACCGGCGTTCGCGGAGCCCGGATCCACGCTCAGTACGTGCGGCCGCGGACCGAGGGTCCCCACGCCGCGGTGCTGCGATTCCACGGCTACTCGGGCAATGCGGGCGATTGGTTCGACAAGCTGCCGTGGGCCGCACAGGGCATCGCGGTGGCCGCGATGGATTCACGCGGACAGGGCGGCCTGTCCGAAGACGTCGGTGGGGTCAAAGGCACGACCCTGCGCGGACAGATCGTGCGCGGCCTCAGCGACCACCCTGATGAGCTGTTGTTCCGCCAGATCTTCCTGGACACTGTCCAGCTGGCCCGAGTCGTCGCTGGATTCCGGGAGGTCGACCCCAAGCGAATCGGAGCGACCGGAGGTTCGCAGGGAGGAGGATTGACGCTCGCCTGCGCGGCGCTCGAGCCACGGCTTGCGCGCGCAGCGCCCGAGTTCCCATTCCTGTGTGACTACCAGCGAGTGTGGGAAATGGACCTTGCCCGCGAGGCCTATGAGGAGCTGACCTACTTCTTCAGGCGGTTCGATCCCCTGCACGAGCGGGAGGCCGAGATCTTCACCAGGCTCGGGTACATCGATGTCCAGCACCTGTCCGACCGAATAGCGGCGCGCGTGCTCATGACGACGTCACTGATGGACACCGTCTGCCCCCCGTCAACCCAGTTCGCGGCCTACAACAAGGTCAAGTCGCACAAGGACATGGTCCTGTACCCCGACTTCGGTCACGAGGACCTGCCCGGAAGCAGCGACAGGATCTTCGAATTCCTGTCTGAGATGTGACGGCACGTCCGAGCCTTCGCGTCTCGCGTTGAGCCGCTGGACCCTTAACCTGCGCCCACTGCAGCGCGCGACTTCTGCTGAAGCAGGCCGCGATACAGCGCCATCAAGCCGTCGAGATGGGCGTCCAGCGAGAAGTGCGCAACGGCTCGTCCCCGCGCCTGAATGCCCAGGCTTCGGCAGCGAGCGGGAGCGTCGATGAAGTGGCGGATGGTCGAGCGCAGGTCGTCGAGGAGGTGTGAGCTGCTGAGGAGGACGCCGGCGTCCTCGAGAACCTCTGCGTGGTTGCCGACGTCTGTGGCCGCGGCTGCAACCCCGCAGGCCATCGCTTCGAGAAGGGCAAGCGAAAGAGCCTCGACGCGAGACGGGAGGAAGAAGGCATCCGACGCCCTCAGGACCTCGATGCGGCGGCGTTCATCCGGCACCGCTCCCAGGAACACGATCCGGTCGTCCTCGTAGCGTCGCCTGAGCCGGGCGAGGTCGAAGCCGTCACCGGCGATCACGAGCCGCAGCGACCGAGGCGGTGACGTGTCCAGAAACGCGTGCAGCAGGGTCTCAACCCTCTTCTCAGGGTCGACCCTCCCGACGAAGGTGAAGATTCTCTCCGCCTGCAGGGACTCGAGCGCCGCGGAAGGGCCTGGACTGAACTTGTCGGTGTCGACCCCATTTGGCAGCACCACGATGACGCGTTCGGGTACGCCGAGCTCGATGAGCAGGAGCCGCTGTGCCTGGCCAAGGACGATCACGCGATCGCAGGCCGAGAGAGCGCGCGCGTAAAGGCGGTAGACGCCGGAGGCGAGGGCTCCCCAGGTGGACAGATCGCGCGCGAAGGGAACATGGAAGGTGACAACGATCGGGATGCCGAGCCTGTGACACAGCTCGGGCAGCCTGAAGTCGAGGGTCGAGAACGGAGCCGACAGGTGTACGAGGTCGACTGAGCTGTCCCGAAGAAGCCCTTCGAGCCTGCTCCTGTCCCGGGTACCGGCGACGACGAATCGGCGTTGAAATGTCGGACGGCCACGCAGCGAGTGGGACGAAAGGCCGTCGTCGAGGTCTTCCTCGTGGTGGACGAAGACGATGTCCACGGCTCGATCCGCCAGTCCCCCTGTCACCTCGCGCGAGTAGGTGCGCAGGCCGTCGCCGATCGTCGTTGACTTATGACCAAGCCAGCCGACCCGGAGCTCCCCGTAATCGGCGGCCATGCTAAAAGGTAGCCGTGAGCACAGCTCGCGATCCGTTGGGAAGGGCTGCGCGCTCAATGCTCCATCTCGCCGATCGGGGCGGCAGGTTCAGGTTCCTGAGCCTCTGGCAGCGATGGGAGCCGATCGCGATGCGGCTGTGGCGTGTGCGGCCCGTGCGTTCGGGCAGCCTCCTCCAGTTCGGGGCGTCGCCGTACCGTGGCGAGGCGGCCAGCTTGCGAGACGGCACGCTCGTGCGCAAGGGCGACAGGATACTTCACCTGCACTTCGACAACAGGCTCTTCGCCGGGATCGCCGGTCCAGGACTGTCGAGGCCATGGGCCCTGGTCGAGCAAGCCCGCAAAGACCTGGATGCGCTCGCCGAAGAGGTCGCGTCCGGCCGGCTTGGGAATGTACAGGCCATACGTGGCGTCACAGTGCTCGCCCCGGCGGCGAGTCGCGCCGGGTTCGAGGTCCGCCCGCTGCCGCACAACCTTCGCTGGGCGCTGGTCCGCTATCTGTCGGCGCTGGTCATGGCGTCATATCACCGCGACGGGATCAGGGAGCTGGATCGCGGATTGCCCTGGCCAGGCGAGGTCTGGATGAGCGGCAAGGCGCTGCTCGGGAGGCTGGACGAGCCGCCCCGGCTCGCTGCCCCGAGTCCGGACGCCGGCGTTGAGTCCAGCCGCTGACCGGCTGATAATCTCGACATGCCGCGCCCTGAGGGCACCGCAGCTTGCTGACCGAGCTGCCCGGTGGAACTCTCACCTTCCTGATCACAGACATCGAGAAATCGACTCAGGCGTGGGATCGGCATCCGGCCGCTATGCATCGCGCGCTGGAGGTGCACGACTCCATCTTCGAGCGATCGGTCGCCTTGAACCGCGGTCAGCTCGTCGAGCTTGGGCGGGAGGGCGACAGCATCCTCTCCGTCTTCACGCGGGCGAGCGACGCCGTAGCCTGCGCACTCGACGCCCAGCTCGCGCTGAACGGCACCCAATGGTCCCCAGAAGAGGAGGTTCGGGTCCGGATCGCCCTCCACACCGGAGAGGCTGAGGTGCGTGACGGTCACTACTTCGGACCGGCCCTGTATCGCTGCGCCCGCCTCATCGCAATTGCGCACGGGGGTCAGACGATTCTCTCCGCTCCCACTCATGACCTGGTCGTGGACAGCCTGCCCGAGTCGGTGACCCTCGTGGATCTCGGGGTGCATCGGCTCAAAGACCTCTCACGTCCGGAGCGCGTGTTCCAGCTGGTGCACCCGCGGCTCCCGGCGGAGTTCCCCTCCCTCAACTCACTCGACGTCAGGCACACCAACCTGCCTGTCGAGCTCACGAGCTTCCTGGGGCGCGAAGCCGAGCTTGCCGAGCTGAAAGAGCTGATCCAGAAGAGCCGCCTGGTGACGATCACCGGTGCCGGTGGATTGGGCAAGACCCGTATCGCGCTCCATCTGGCAGCCGAGCTGGTCGATGCCCACCCCGATGGCGTTTGGCTGGTCGAGCTCGCCGGACTCTCCGATCCGTCCCTTGTGGCTCAAGCCGTGTGCAAGGCGGTCGGCGTGCGCGAGGCGCCGGGCACACCGCTGCTGGAAAGTCTCATGGCACACATGCAGGCGCGGCAGTGCCTGATCGTCCTCGACAACTGCGAGCACCTGATCGCGGAGTGCGCGGCTGTTTCGGAACACATGCTCGAGAAGTGCCCGGGCGTCACGATTCTCGCGACCAGCCGAGAACGTCTGGGCGCCTCCGGTGAGGTGCTGTGGCGGCTGTCGCCGCTCGCCGTGCCGCCCGCCACGAGCAGGATGTCGGTCGGGGAGCTCATGGAAAGCGCCGCAGTCCGGCTCTTCGTCGAGCGAGCCTGGCCGATCCGGCCGGCGCCGGAGGTGAATGAGCAGAGGTCCTCCACCATCCTCCAGATCTGCCGCCGCCTCGACGGGATTCCACTTGCGATCGAGCTTGCGGCGGCGCGGGCCAGGGTGATGACTGTCGATGAGCTCCTGGCGAGGTTGGACGATCGCTTCCGGCTGTTGACAGGCGGCGGCCGGACGGCGGGGGCGCGACAGCAGACGCTTCGGGCGACCGTCGACTGGAGCTACCAGCTGCTCGATCCGGACGAGCGCACATTGTTTCGGCGCCTGTCGACTTTCGCCGGCGGTTTCACCGTGGCCGACGTCGAGGCGGTCTGCTCTGGAGATGGCGCGGAGCGGGACGGGATAGTCGACGTCCTCGCCCGCCTGGTCGACAAGTCGCTGACCATGCCCGTCGGCGATGGCGATCAGGAGGCGCCGATGCGACTGCTCGAGACGCTCCAGCAGTACTCGCGCGAGCGCTTGGTCGAGGCCGGCGAAGCCGAGGTCTTCCTGCAACGCCATGCCCAGTACTTCGCACGGATGGCTGAAAGCGTCAACCAGCTACGGGACAGCCAGGAGCATTCCAGTGGATTGGATCGGCTCGAGTCCGAGCACGACAACCTACGCGCTGCCCTCGAGTGGAGTCAGACGGATTCCGCAGACCTGAACTTCCGGCTGGTGACGGCTCTGCTCGGGTTCTGGGATGCCCGCGG
>JBGOTG010000046.1:0-14234 GCA_041476405.1 Candidatus Dormibacteraceae bacterium
CCTATTCACGAACGTCTCGCAGTCGTACCGGATCGCGCGCGAGGAGATCTTCGGGCCGGTGCTCTCCGTGCTCACTTTCCGAACGCCGGCGGAGGCGGTCGAGAAGGCCAACAACACGCCGTACGGCCTGTCCGCGGGCGTCTGGACCGACAAGGGCTCGCGCATCCTGTGGATGGCCGAGCGGATGCGCGCCGGCGTGGTCTGGGCGAACACCTTCAACCGCTTCGACCCCACGTCGCCGTTTGGCGGCTACAAGGAGTCGGGCTACGGTCGCGAGGGCGGCGTGCACGGCCTGCTGCCCTACCTGGAGCTGGTGTAGTGCCCGCCAAGAACGGAGGCGGAGACCGGGTGGAGGTCCGCAAGACGTACAAGCAGTACGTCGGCGGCGAGTTCGTGCGTTCGGAATCCGGGCGTGCCTACCGGCCTGACGGCGCAGTCAACGTCCCACGTGGGTCGCGGAAGGATCTGCGCGATGCGGTGCGGGCGGCGCGTGGCGCTTTCGCATCCTGGGCGGGACGCACTGCGATGAATCGCGGCCAGATCCTCTACCGCGCGGCGGAGATGCTCGACGGGCGGCGCACACAGTTCATCGAGCTGCTCGGCGGCGGCAGGAAAGCTCGAGAGGAGCTCGACCAGGCGGTCGAGACACTTGTCTGGTACGCGGGCTGGACGGACAAGCTGACACAGGTCACCGGCACCGTCAACCCGGTGGCGGGGCCTTACTTCAACTTCACGATTCCCGAGCCGACGGGCGTGGTCGGCATCGTTGCACCCGAGGAGCCGGCGCTGGCGGGCCTGGTGCGCCGCCTCGCCCCTGCACTCTGCGGGGGCAACGTCATCGTCGCCATCGCGCCTGAGACGCGACCATTGCCGGCGCTGACGCTCGCCGAAGTGCTCGCGACCAGCGACTTTCCGTCGGGCGTCGTCAACGTGCTCAGCGGCCAGCGCCGCGAGCTGCTGCCGTGGCTTGCGTCGCACATGGACGTCAATGCGATCGACGTCGCGGGGTGCACGGCCGCCGAGGTCGCCGCGATCGAGGAGGCCGCGGCGGGCAACGTGAAGCGCGTGGTGAAGATGGGAGCGGGCGAGATGAGCCCGCACCTCATCACAGCCTTCATGGAGATGAAGACGATCTGGCATCCGATTGGGGTGTAACAAGAGCCACTAAGCTGTAGCTGCATGCCTGAGGTCGCGACCAGGAAGCCCCCGATTTCAGCGCGCGGCTCCGGTCGGGCCATGATCTCGTCCGCGCGAATCGCGCGGCGCGTCCAGGAGCTCGGCAAGCAGATATCCGAGACCTACAAGGACATCGACACGCCGCTGGTGATGGTCGTGATCCTCAAGGGCGCGACTGTGTTCGCGGCCGACCTGCTCCGGAGCCTCAGCATCCCCGCCGAGCTCGAGTTCATGCGCGCAGCCAGCTATGGTTCCGGCACCTCCAGCAGCGGCCGGCTGCGGCTGGCCCACATGGTCGAGGGTCCGCTGGTCGGACGCCACGTGCTTCTCGTCGAGGACATCGTCGACTCCGGGCGCACGGTGAACGCCATCGCAAGACGGCTCCGCCGCCTTGGACCTGCGTCGCTCCGCCTCGCCGCGCTCCTCGACCGGCCCGCCCGGCGCGAGGTCGAGGTGACTATCGACTTCACCGGCTTCGTGATCCCCGATCGTTTCGTGATCGGCTACGGCCTCGACTACGCGGGCCTGTACCGCGAGCTGCCCGGCATCTACTCGCTGACGTAAACTCGCGGACTTGAAGTACCGCGCCTGGCCGAAGGCGGAGCTCCACTGTCACCTCGACGGCGCAGTCAGGCCGGCGACGGCGGATGAGCTGGCGCGTGAGCAGGAGCTCGACCTGCCGCGTCCGCTGCGGCTCGTGGCCCCCGACGACTGCCCGTCCCAGGCTGCCTACATCGCCTATTTCGGCGACGCAATCGCTGTGCTGCAGACCGCGGCAGCGCTGGAGCGTGCGGCGCTCGAGCTGTGCCTCGATTCTGCGGCGGACAACATCGATTACCTGGAGGTGCGCTGGGCGCCACGCCTGCACCTGCTGCGCGGCCTCACAGTGCCGGGCGTGATCGAGGCGGTCCTCTCCGGCCTCGCCGGCGCTCCGATGCGCGCGGTGGCGATCGTCTGCGCGATGAGACAGCACAGCCCGGAGGAGAACGTCGCGCTGGCCAGGGGCGCCGGCCGGTTCGCGGGCCGCGGCGTGGTCGGTTTCGACCTTGCGGGCGACGAGGTCCGCTTCACGGCAGTCCGGCAGCGGCCCGCTTTCGAGGCCGCGCGTGCGGCGGGATTGAGACTCACCTGCCATGCGGGCGAGGCCGGCGAGCCGGCGAGCGTCGATGAAGCGCTCGGGCTGGGGGTGGAGCGCATCGCCCATGGAGTCATCGGCGCACGCGACCCGCGCATCGTGGAGCGGGTGCGGTCGGAGGGTGTGACCCTCGACCTATGCCCCACCGCCAACTGGAAGTGCAAAGCGGTGCCCACCCTGGCGGACCACCCGCTCCCGGCGCTGCTCCGGGCCGGCGTGCGCTGCACCATCAGCACCGACTCGCGCACGGTGGCGGCGACCACCCTCAGCAGGGAGTTCGAGCTCGCTTCGGCGATGGGCCTGAGCGACGACGAGCTGCTGCGATGCAACGAGGCCGCGTACGCGGCGAAGTTCGGCTAACCGGTCCCGAAAAGCCGGTCCCCGAAGTCACCCAGACCGGGCACTATGTACATCTTGTCGTTCAGCCCTTCGTCGAGCGCCGCGGCGTAAATGTTCACCTCGGGGTGCCGCTCCTGGAGCACACGCACCCCCTCCGGCGCCGCTACGACGCACACCATGCGCGGGTTGACGCCGCCCGCCTCCTTGATCAGGTCCAGCGCCTGGGCGGCCGACCCGCCTGTCGCCAGCATCGGGTCCAGGAGCAGCGGCACCTTGCCGACCAGGTTCGGCAGCTTCTGGTAGTAGATCCGGGCCACCGCCGTTTCCTCGTCGCGCTCCAACCCGATGTAGCCGACGCTGACCCGGGGCAGCAGCTCGAGGGCCGGCCCCAGGATTCCGAGGCCGGCACGCAGCACGGGGATCGCCACCACCTCTCGCTCGACGAATGTGGCGGCGGCCTCTTTGAGGGGCGTCTGCACTGTCGAATGCCGGACGGGCAGGTCGGCGGTCGCCTCGTAGAGCAGCAGCGTTATCACCTTGCGGGCGAGCGCGCGGAATTCTTCCGGCTCGGTCGCCCGGTCGCGAAGGCCGACGAGGCTGTCCGCCACCAGCGGGTGGCTACTGACCTTTAGCGGCACGATCCTTCTCGATGAGTCGCCGGATCGCATCCACAGCGACCGCAAGCATGCGGTCCATGTACGACTGGTCCAGGTGGTGAATCTCTCCCGCGCCGAGCTCGTCCACGCATAGATTGATGGCGCCCGCACGCAAGCGCCGGATCTGGGATACGACAAAGAATGTCGACGACTCCATGTCGTTGGCGAGGATTCCGGCTCGCGCCCACATCTGCAGCTCCTCCTTCAGCTGGGTCGATCGAGGCATCCGGTCCGGCACCAGATCGGAGTAGAGGGCGTCCACCGACCTGATGATGCCAATGTGGTGGCGCGCTCCCGCAGCGGTGGCTGCCGCCACCAATGCGTTGACCACGTCCAGCGAGGCGACCGCCGGATATTCGAGCGGGACGTACCCGTTGGGTGTGCCCTCGCTGCGCACCGATGCGGTGGCGATCACGAGGTCGCCCATCTTGATCTCGGGCTGTCCTGCGCCACACGTTCCCACGCGCAGGAATGTATGCACGCCCAGGTCGCTGAGCTCTTCGATGCCGATCGCCACCGACGGTCCGCCCATACCTGAGGACATCGTGGAGACGGGCACGCCGGACACCTTGCCGGTGAACGTCCGGTACTCGCGGCTGAAGGCGACTTCGCGCGCGTCATCTAAATGCTTGGCGATCACCGCAGTGCGGGCGGGATCGCCGGGCACGAGGATGTATTCCCCGACCTCGCCTTTGGCGAGGCCGACGTGATACTTCCTTTCGTCGTTCATGCGCCCTGCGCGCCCGGCGGCCGTCGACACTGGCCCGAAGTCTATAGGGCCTTCGTGATGCCGTCCCTGTCGACGCGGGCCAGCACGTGAGGCGGCCTCGCCACCTCGCTGTCGCTGAAGCGCCAGGCCTGCTGCAGGCGGGACATGACCTGCCGCGCGAGCTCCTCCGAGCGCGCGTGCACGACGGCCAGCGGTTGGCCCGCGCGGACGTGCGCGCCGACCGGCGCCTCGATCACCAGGCCGGCCGCGTGATCGACCTTGTCCTCCTTGCGGTGCCGCCCAGCGCCCAGGTCCAGGCAGGCCAGCCCGATCTCCAGCGCATCGATCGATTCGACGTAGCCGTCAGCAGGGGCAAGCACCGGTTGCTGGACAGGCGCTATCGGCAACCCGTCCCGCAAGTTCCCGCCCTGCGCGGCCAGCATCTTGACGAAGGTGTCGCGGCCGGCGCCTGAGCGGAGGACCCGCTCGGGGTCCGCCGAGATCCCGGCGAGGGCGCACATCTCGCGCGTCACCTGGAGCGACACCTGCAGGAGCTCCTCGTCGGCCTGGCCGGCAAGCGCGTCCAGGGCCTCCTTGACCTCGAGCGCATTGCCGACGGACCGCCCGAGCGGGTTGTCCATCGCCGTGACCAGCGCCACAGTCCGCCGTCCCGCCCCCTCGCCGAGCAGCACCATCTCGGTCGCCAGTACCTCGGCCGCGGCGGGGTCGGGCATGAAGGCGCCTCGCCCGAACTTGACGTCGAGCACTATGGCGTCAGCGCCCGCCGCGATCTTCTTGGACATGACGCTCGAGGCGATGAGCGGCACGGAAGGCACTGTGGCGGTGACGTCCCGGAGCGCGTACAGGGCCTTGTCGGCAGGCACCATGTGAGGCGATTGGGCGGCGATGGCGATCCCGACCCGGCGTACCTGCTCGATGAACCGGTCTGGCGCCAGGTCGACGGTGAGGCCCGGGACCGATTCCAGCTTGTCGAGCGTGCCGCCCGTGTGCGCCAGCGCCCGGCCGCTGAGCTTCGGCACCTTGACCCCGCAGGCGGCCGCCAGCGGCGCGGCGATCAGGGTGACCTTGTCGCCGACACCACCCGTCGAGTGCTTGTCGACCTTCACCCCCTCGATCCCGCTCAGGTCCAGCACCTCGCCGCTGCGGACCATCGCCTGGGTCAGCGCCAGCGTCTCGGCCCGGGTCATCCCGCGTATGCACACAGCCATGAGCCAGGCGGCCATCTGGTAGTCGGCGACCTGCCCGCCGAGGTACGCGGAGAGCAGGAAATCGATCTCGGCGGCGGTGTGCTCGCCGCCGTCCCGCTTGTGGCCGATTAGCTGCAGTGCGTTCATGTCGTACCCGTCTGAAACGGCAGGGGAGCCCACAAATGGGAGTGCTACAATCTCGCGCGAACCGGGGTTCGATCCCGGCCGTGTGGTAACAGGTTATCCGTTGAAGGGGGCTCGCAGCATGAACTACAAGCAGCTTCGGTTCCTGGGCATGGGGGTCGCAGCTCTTCTGCTCGTGGCAGCCTGCGGCGGCACGAACGCCCCATCGGCCAGCCCAAATCAGAAGACGGTGAAGGTCGGGCTGGTGACTGACGTCGGCGGGCTCAACGACAAGAGCTTCAACCACCTTGCCGACGTAGGCCTGGAGAAGGCGAAGACCGACTTCCATGTCCAGGGTGACGTGACCGAATCACACACCGGGGATGAATACGTCCCCAACCTGACGCACTACGCCTCGCTGAACTACGACCTCGTCATCGGGGTCGGGTTCCTGATGCAGCAGGCCATGGGCACTGTGGCCGGACAGTTCCCCAACGTTCATTTCGCGATCATCGACGGCGCGGGAACCGACGCGAAGGGCAACGACCTCAAGCTGCCCAACGTCCAGTCGCTCTTCTTCAAGGAGCAGGATGCAGGCGCGATGGTCGGAGTCATCGCGGGGATGATGGAGAAGGACAAGCTGACGCCCGGCAAGACCAACGTGATCAGCGCGGTCGGCGGGGTGAGCATTCCGCCGGTCAACCACTACATCGCCGGCTACAAGTGGGCGGCGACGATGGAAAACCCCGGCATCAAGGTGCTGGTCGGCTACTCGAACGACTTCACCGACCCCGCCAAATGCAAGACCGTCGCCAACGCCCAGATCAACCAGAACAAGTCCGAGATCGTGTTCCAGGTCGCGGGCGGCTGCGGGCTTGGCGCCCTGCAGGCGGCCGGCCAGGCAAAGGTTTACAGCATCGGCGTCGACGCCGACCAGAAGGACGCTGATCCTTCGGTCATCGCCAGCGCCCTCAAGAAGGTTGACGTCGCCACCTACACCGCCATCAAGGCCGTCGTCGACGGAACGTTCGCCAGCGGCGCCCTGACATTCAGCATCGCCAACGACGGCGCCGGCTACCAGCTCGACAACTTCCCCGGCGGTTCGCTTCCGGCCGACATTCAGGCCGAAGTTGACAGCGTCATGGCGAAGATCAAGTCGGGTGCGCTCACGCCGCCGGCCGATATCCCGAAGTAATGGAGCGGGGGCGGGCATGCGCCGGCCCGCCCCCAACATGATTGCGGCGATCTGAACCGATAGGGAGCCCGTGGCAGCCGCTTCGGTGAGCGCCGCCGGACCTCCCGCGCGACGTCTCACAGAAACTCTTCGTCGGGTGGCGCGAGGGCTGGCCATCCCTGTCGGATCCGTCCTGTTCGCATTCATCATCGGCGGCCTCATAGTGGCGGCGACAGGCGGCGATCCGATCACCGCGTACCAGGGCCTGGTCTGCGGGGGTTTTGGCGTCCTCTGCCTCGGGGGCGAGAACTCCGCGCTCCAGATCTCGAACACCATCGTGTTCGTGACGCCGCTGATCATGGCCGGCGTCGCCGTCGCTCTGCCGTTTCGAGCCGGCCTGTTCAACATCGGCGCGGAGGGCCAGTTTCTCGCAGGCGCCGTCGCCTGCGCGTTCATCGGCATCAAGCTCAGCACTTGGCCCACCCCGATCCTCCTGCCGCTGGTGATGCTGGGCGGGATGGCCGCCGGAGCCGTGTGGGCAGGGATCGCCGGCGTGCTCAAGGCCACGACCGGAGCGCACGAGGTCGTGACCACCATCATGCTGAACTACGTCGCGCAGTGGCTGGTGCGCTTCCTTATCGTCGGCGGCCCTCTTCAGCTTCAGGGTGGCTTCTCGGTCTCCTCGCCGATCGGGGCGGGCGCGCAGCTCGCCACCATCCTGCCGCGCGACAACAAGCTCATCCTGTTCGGCCTGCCCTCGAGCGTCTACCGCGTTCACACCGGCCTGCTGATCGCGCTGGTCGCCGTGGCTGTGTTCGCCTTCCTCCTCTGGAGGACGTCGCTTGGCTACGAAATTCGCGCGGCCGGACAGAGTCAGCGGGCGGCACGCTACGCCGGCGTGAGCGTTCGACGGACGATCATCGTGACGATGCTCATCGCCGGCGCGTTCTCGGGGCTGGCCGGCGCCGTGCAGATCGCCGGAGTGGACCACAACCTCACCGACAAATATTTCAGCGACACGACTGGATTCGACGCCATCGCCGTGGCGCTCCTCGGTCTCGGGAGCGCCGTCGGTATCGTCCTCGCCTCGATCCTGTTCGGCGCGCTCCACGCCGGCGGGTCTGTGATGCAGGCTGACGCAGGGATCTCGTCCAGCCTGGTGTTGGTCCTGCAGGCCTTGATCCTCTTCAGCATCGCCGCCAACTTCCTGAGCGCCATCAAGCTGCGCCTCCCCGCGATCGGCCGCAGGCCTTCGACTCCACCCGCGGCGATTGCAGAGGCGGCGACGGCGACCGAGACGACCGGGGCGCCGCCGGAGAAGGGGACCGCGACCAGATGACCGTAATCTCCGACATCCTCCACCTCCTGGTCACCGCGGACCTGTGGCAGGCAACCCTGGCCGCGTCAGTGCTGCTGCTGCTGCCGGCCCTCGGAGGAGTGATCTCGGAGCGCAGCGGCGTGGTCAACATCGCGATGGAGGGCATGATGCTGACCGGTGCCTTCTTCGGAGTCGTCGCCGACCTGGCGTGGCACAATCCCTGGCTGGCCACCCTGGTCGCGATCCTTGCCGGCGGCACGATGGCGCTGATCCATGCGGTGGTCTCGATCCGGTTTCGAGCTGATCAGATCGTGAGCGGGATCGCCATCAACATCTTCGCCGCCGGCGTGACGGTCTTCCTCGTGAGGAGGATCTATGGACTCCAGGACGTGGGCCACGTGGGACCTTCAGAGCTGCTGCCCAATCTGAACGTTCCGCTGCTGGACCAGATCCCCTTCCTCGGAAAGGTCCTGTTTCAGCAGAACGTCGTGGTTTACGCCGCCCTTCTCCTGCTGGTGCTGGTCCAGATCGTGCTGTTCAGGACCCAGCTGGGGCTTCGGATCCGGGCGGTGGGCGAGCATCCCCACGCCGCCGACACGGCCGGGATCAACGTCTACCTGATCCGATACGGGGCCGTCATCACAAGCGGGCTGCTCTCAGGCCTGGCGGGCGCGTTCCTTGCCATCGGGGTCTCGAACACCTTTGTGCCGAACATGACCGACGGCCGGGGATACATCGCGCTCGCGGCAATGATCTTTGGCAAGTGGACACCCTTCGGAGCCTTTGTGGCGTGTCTGATCTTCGGACTGGGTGAGGCGATCTACGCCAACAACTCCACGATCCACGTCTCGGCCTACCTGCTCAGCATGCTTCCGTACATCCTCGTCCTGCTCGTGCTCGCGGGCGTGATCGGACGCAGCAGCCCACCCGCCGCCGACGGAATCCCGTACGTGCCGGGGGCGGAGTGAGCGGACAGGCAACCGGCGCGGGTGCACCGCTCGCGTTGGAGATGCGAGGCATCACCAAGGCGTTTCCCGGCGTTGTCGCCAACAGCGGAGTCGACCTGTCGGTCCGCGCAGGCGAGGTACACGCTCTGGTCGGCGAGAACGGGGCCGGCAAGTCGACCCTGATGAACATCCTGTACGGGCTCATACATCCCGACGCAGGCGAGATCCTGATCGGCGGCTCGCCCGCGCGGATCGGCGGGGCGCGCGACGCCATCGCGCGGGGCATCGGCATGGTGCACCAGCACTTCATGCTCATCCCGGTGTTCACGGTCGGCGAAAACGTCATGCTGGGCCGCGAGCCCGTGACGGGCGGGGGGTTCTACGACCACGCTCGAGCGCGCAAGGAGATACAGGAGCTGACCCGACGGTACGGTCTGGCGCTCGATCCTGACGCCCGCACCGGCGACCTCCCGGTTGGGTTGCAGCAGCGCGTCGAGATCGTCAAGGTGCTTTATCGAGGGGCCAACCTTCTCATCCTTGACGAGCCCACTGGCGTGCTCACGCCCCAGGAGTCCATCGAGCTCTTCGGCGTCCTGCGTGACCTCGTCAAGAGCGGCAAGACGATCATCTTCATCAGCCACAAGCTGCGCGAGGTGCTCGAGATCTCGGATCGCATCACGGTGATGCGCCGCGGCAAAGTGGTCGGCCACCTGGTGACGAAGGACACGAACGAACAGGAGATCGCGACGATGATGGTCGGCCGCGAGGTCCTGCTGCGGGTCGACAAGAAGCCGGCCAAGCCGGGACCCGTCACCTTCCGGGTTGAGAACCTGACCGCGAGCTCGGACCGCGGCGTGCCCGCGCTTCGCGGCGTGTCTTTCGAACTTCGGCAGGGCGAGATCCTCGGCATCGCCGGCGTGGAGGGCAACGGCCAGAGCGAGCTCGTGGAGGTGCTCGCCGGGACGCGGCGCGCCAGCGGCGGACGTGTACTTCTGGGCGATCGCGACGTGACGGCGTCCGATGCGCGAATGGAGCGCGAATTGGGAATCGGCCACATACCGGAGGACCGTCGGGGCACCGGCCTCGTGCTCGCCTACTCGGTCGCCGACAACCTCGTGCTGGGGCGCCAGCGCGCACCGGCGTTTGCATGGCATGAGATCGTGCTGCGAATCGGCGCCATCCGGGAATGGGCGAAGCGGCTTGTCAAGGAGTTCGACATTCGGGCTCCGAGCATCGATTCAGAGGCACGCACGCTGTCGGGCGGCAATCAGCAGAAGATCATCGTCGCGCGCGAGATGGGCAGCAGGCCCAAAGTGCTGCTGGCCGCCCAACCCACGCGCGGAGTCGACATCGGAGCCATCGAGTTCATCCACCGCAGGCTAGTCGCCGAGAGGGACGAAGGCACCGCCGTTCTGCTCGTGTCGGCGGAGCTGGATGAGATCCGGTCCCTGTCCGATCGGATCGCGGTGTTCTACGAGGGCCGGATCGTGAGCATCGAGCCGGCCGACACCCCTGAAGAACGGCTCGGGCTGCTCATGACAGGCGGCGGCAGCGCGACCGGCGCAGGCGCCGCTTAGTCTCGATCCATCGAGCCGAGGAGCCCGCTCAGCTCGGCTATCGACTCCAGACGGTGCCAGCCGTCTTTCGGCAGCGAATCCTCGGGCACTTGCTCGTGGCTCCATGTCACGTGGTAAGGGATGTGCACCGCGCGGGCGCCGAGAGCCACCACCGGAACGATGTCGGATCGCAGCGAGTTGCCCACCATCACGAACTCATCGGACTTGATTCCGCGGCGGCTCAGGACTGAGCGATATGTGTCAACCGTCTTGTCGCTGACGACCTCCACCCCCGAGAACATCTCGGCGAGGCCTGAGCGCGCGAGCTTGCTCTCCTGGTCGAACAGATCGCCCTGGGTGATGAGCAGCACCGAATAGCGGGCGGTGACGTCGAGCAGCGATTCCCGAACACCCTCGAGCAGCTCGGTCGGCTCTGTGAGCATGCGTTTTCCCCAGCCGAGGATCACCTCGATGTCCGCGGCCGGGATGCGACCGTCCGTCAGGCGGATCGCGGTCTCGATCATCGACAGCGTGAAGGCTTTGACGCCGTAGCCGTACAGGCCGAGGTTCTTCATCTCCAGCTCGAACAGGTGCCCGTCCACGTCGGCGTCGGGCACATGGCGGTGGAGCAGGTCTCGCAGCGCTGCCTGGGTGAGATGAAAACGCGTCTCGTTGTGCCACAGGGTGTCGTCGCCGTCGAACGCCACCACACTCGTAGGCATTTCGCTAGTTTGACTCGTCCTGGCGGCCGTCCACCGGACACCGCCAAGCGCCCCTTGCCGTCACCATGTTCCGGTGGCCGAGCTGCAGACGATGCCCGCTGAGAACCGCGCCGGCGATGGCGTCGTCCTATCGAAGACGGCCCTTGCAGCGCTCGCCGCCTGCTTCCTGTTGATGGGCGTGCTGGCCGCCGCATACGGCCCCCTGCTCGAGCACCTCACGCGACGGTTCGACATCACCCTTCCTGTGGCCGGCGAGGTGTTCAGCGCCCATTTCGCGGGCGCGCTGGTGGGCGTGATCGCGGCCATGTGGGCCATGGAGCGCACCTCCGGCCGGTGGTCGGTGTGGGCGGCGCTTGGCAGCGTGGCGGTGGGCGCCACGGGGGTGGCCCTCGCACCGTCGTGGCCCGCGTTCCTCGCGGGAGTGTTCGTGATAGGTGTCGGCTTCGGGGCTCTCGACCTGGGTCTCAACCAGCTCGTCGCACACAGCAAGGGCCCACGGAGAGTGGCCCTCCTGAACGGACTCAACGGCGCATTCGGGTTCGGCGCCGTCGCCGGCCCGATTCTCATCTCCAGGCTCGGCCAGGACCATCTCGCGATGCTCTACGCCGGTGCTGCGGTGCTTGCTGTCGCCCTGGTCCCGGCCGCGGCCGGCATCTCGGGTCGCTTGCCTGTCGAACCGCGACAGGGCGCAGGACGGCCGGGCGTGCTGGTCGGCATCTTGCTTGTCGCTTACATGTTCTACGTCGGAATGGAGGCCGGCGTCGGAGGCTGGATGACCTCTCACCTCGAATCCGTCGGGTGGCGGTCGCTGGACGCGGCCGCGCTCACGTCGGGCTTCTGGCTGGCGACGGCGGTGGGCAGGCTGCTGGCGGTTTTCATGCCCGACAGGGTGCCCCCGCCCGCGGTCATCATCGCGGGTTGCGCTGTCGCATCAGTCGCGCTGCTCGTGGCGCTGAGCGGCCGCGCGGCCCCGCTCGGCTACATCGTGACCGGCCTGGCGATCGCTCCGATCTTTCCCACCGGAATCGTGTGGCTCGCAAGGTTGAGGCCAGGCGATTCGCGGTCGACCTCCTGGCTGTTTCCGGCGTCGATGGTGGGCGGCGCCGTGGTCCCGGGAGGAATCACCCTGGCGATCGCGGAGCTCGGCATCGGCTGGGCCCCCGCAGTTCTGTCCGCCGTCGCGATCTGCACCCTGGTGGCCTTCTCGCTGGCCAGGCTCAGGAGCCAGGAATAGGCCTGGCTCGCGGCCGCTTCTTGTTGATATGAGGCAGGCGCAGGCCCCCACGATCTACGACATCGAGCTGCCCATGCTGAACGGGAATCCGGCCAGCTTGGCCGCGTACGAAGGCCAAGTGGTCCTCGCCGTCAACGTCGCCTCCCGCTGCGGGTTCACGCCCCAGTACGGCGGGCTCCAGGCGCTCCACGACAAGTACTCACCCAGGGGATTCACGGTGCTTGGCTTTCCATGCAACCAGTTCTTCAGGCAGGAGCCTGGAAGCGCCGAGGAGATCCAGTCCTTCTGCAGCATCAACTACGGCGTCACGTTTCCGCTGTTCGCCAAGCTGGATGTGAAGGGCTCCGGCCAGCATCCCCTTTACGCAATCCTGAGCGAGTTCCCGGACGACGCGGGAAAGGCCGGCAACGTCGGCTGGAACTTCGAGAAGTTCCTCGTGGGCAAGGATGGGCGCGTGGTCAGGCGCTTCCGCTCGAAAGTCGTGCCTGAGGACCCTGTGATCGTCAAGGCAATCGAGTCGCTGCTCTAGCATCGTCGGGACGATGAGCGTCCCGGGCATCCGGCTCGAGTCGGTTCGGCGCAAGACAGGCGGACGCATCCACCTCACCCCCCGAGTGCCCGCGAGCGGCCCGGTCACGACGCTGTGCGGGCAGACCCTTGCGGCCGGCTCCTACTCCGGCGTCAGTTCTGCATCGGACTGCGCGAACTGCACACGGCGTTCGACCGACCGGAGCCGGATCTCTTCGGCTTTCTTCGAGCAGGAGGAGGGCACCGAGCTGCTGCGCCTCTCCCTGGAGCAGGCCCGATTCCGCAAGCCTGCCCCAAGAGAGGCTGCAAGAGAGGCTGGAAGAGGGGCTGCAAGTCAGGCAGCCCCGCCTGTCAAGGCCGGCAGCCGGCCGGTGGTGGTGCCTCCGCCCGCGGTGCCCGACCGGGTCGGCGATCTCATGACGGGCGGCTTCAAGGCTGCGGGCAACGGGGTGTGGCGCAGTCCTGGCGGGGTCGTGGTCCGCATGAGCGGCAAGGCGCGGGACCGTTTCGCGGAGCTCGTCTTCGACGGCGCAACAGTGGCCACGCGGCTTGAGGACGGGATCAGGTTGCGGGCGGGAGACGTCGAGGTCACTGCGTCCGGCGATGATGTCGTCGTCCAGATCAAGCGACGCTGAAAACGGCGCCTGTCGACGACGATGTACGGTTGAGTGATGACGCGTCGAAAGCGCAAGGCAGTACACCCCCGACCGACCGCAAAGCCGAAGACCAGCGACCAGGCGCCCGGCGAGGAGGTGGTGCAGGTCAACGACCAGTACGCCGGCGGAGGGCCGGCGCCCGAGCTGGAGCCGTCGGAGCACGGGCAGCACCACACCGGCGGCTGATCAATCCATCGCGCTGGCGAACCGCACGTCCTTCGCCTGCGCGTCTGCGGCCAGGAATTCGAGCAGCCGTGAACCCTCCTCGGCCAGCGCACGCATGTCCTTCCTGGACACCCGCTCGAGCGTCTCGATGGTCAGGATGGCGGCGCCGCCTGCCCTCGTCACCTTCCAGGAGCCGATCGCGAATCCGTCCACCAGCACCGTCGGCCTTCCTATCAGCCGTCGATGCTCGTGGGCGAGGATTCGACTCCGGTCGGCGTGGGCGAGCAGCGCGTTGTCGTAGTCGGGCAGAAATCTCGGCGGCGCCTCGGTCTCCGGATCGGGGAGTGACCTTCGCGGCACGTCGAGCAGCTCCCTCCCTCGCTCGTCGCGGAACGTGCGAAGACGCGGGCGCAATCGCTCGGCCACCTCGCGCACCCTGACCAGTCCCGACCACGACTGAACATCCGCGACCGTGGCCGGCCCGAAAGCCGCCAGATATCGCATCACCATCGCGTCAGGCGAAGGGCCTGCCTCGAAAGGCCTGCCGAGCCAGGCCTCGCAGGTCGTGAACGTCGGCAGGCCGCGCCC
>JBGOTG010000047.1:0-14054 GCA_041476405.1 Candidatus Dormibacteraceae bacterium
CGCGAGGCATCGCTCGCCGGCGTTGCCGAAGGCCGAGTTGAGGATGGCGGGCACTGTGATCTCGGGATCCGCGTCAGGCATCACGACTATGTGGTTCTTGGCTCCGCCCAGCGCCTGGACCCTCTTGCCCGAGGCGGCCGCCGTCTGATAGACGTGCCGCGCCACGCCTGCGGAGCCCACGAACGAGATCGCCTGCACCTGCGGATGCTTGAGAAGCGCATCGACGGTCTCCCCCGCTCCGTGAACGACGTTCAGCACGCCTTCCGGGAAGCCGGCCTCCAGGAAGATCTCCGCGAGACGGACCCCACCCAACGGCGTCCTCTCCGATGGCTTCAGCACGAACGTGTTCCCCGCGACCACCGCCAGCGGGAACATCCACAGCGGGATCATCACCGGAAAGTTGAAGGGTGGGATCCCTGCGCACACCCCGACCGGATATCGGTAGAGGTCCTGGTCGACGCCGGCCGAAACGTCACGAAGTGTGCGGCCCTGCAGCAGGGTCGGCGCGCCGCATGCGAAGTCGACCACTTCGATGCCGCGGCGGACCTCGCCGCGCGACTCGTCAAGCGTCTTGCCGTGGTGGCGGGTGATGATCGCCGCGAGCTCCTCGAAATGATCCTCGAGCAGCGCCTTGTATCGGAACATGAGGCGCACGCGCTCCATGACCGCCGTGCGCGACCAGCTTCGATAGGCGGCAACCGCAGCCTGCACCGCGGCGTCGACCTCGCCGGCGCGCGACATCGGGACCTGGCCGATCACCTCGCCGGTGGCCGGGTTGTAGATGGGCAGGGAAGCGGCGTTCTCGGGCTTGCGCCATTCGGACCCGATCAGGTTGGCGATCATGGGCGTCAATCTTGCGCCAAGTTGTGGTCTGCAATCCGGCTGGTAGTCCGGCCGGCCACTGCCACCGCGCCGATGCCCGCCGCGAGAAGCGCGGCCACCGCATAGGCCACGAACGCGGCCTGGATTCCGGCCATGGACCAGGCCAGCCCTCCGAGTATCGGACCGGCCGTCACGCCGATGTTCTCGAATTCGCCGAACACTCCCATCATCAGGGCGTGTCGCCGCCGCGGCATCGACTCAGCCACCCAGGCCGTCGCCGCCGGCCAGATCAACGACATCCCGACGGCGCGGACGCCCGCCCCCACGAGGACCGCTCCGAAGCCGCCCGCGACTGCGTACACCGCAAAACCTGCAGCCGAGAGAATGCCGCCCGCGACCATCGTGGCCTTGCGGCCGAATCGGTCCGAGGCGATCCCGCCGGGCACCAGCAGCAAACCGCCCACGAGGCCGGCCGCGAGCATCGCGAAGCCCGCGGTGGCCGCGGAGAGGTGGAGGTGAGACGTGACGAGCAGAGGCAGGAGCGCTGTCTCCCCACCGGCACCGATCTCGATGAGCAGCACGAGCACCGCGGTCACGACCAGGACGCGCACCACGCTGGTCCCGCCGCGTGCTGCTTCGGCACGCCCGTCGTGTTCGGTCCTGGCGCTCTGGCGCTGCCTGTCCGAGTAGCCCCTGAAGACCCAGAGGATGAGGACGCCGGCGACCACCGGGATGACCGCGGCGCCGTAGAGGACGTTGCGAATCGGGACCTGGTCGAGCAGCCAGCCGCCCGCGCCGGCGCCGACCGCCGCGCCAATCACCCACGACGCGGACAGCAGCCCGAGGCCGGTCGCGCGCTGTGCCGCCGGCAGCGCGGTGCCCACATACGAGCGGGCGATCGGGCCTTCGGCCACCATCATCCCGGACGCCAGCAGATAGCTCACCGCAAGGAGCGGTACCGAGTCGACAGTGGCCAGGAGCAGTATCGCGGCCCCGAAAAGCAACTGCGACACGAAGAGAGGGACCCGATAGCCGACCCTGTCGGCGAGGATCCCCCAGAACCATTCGAAAAGGAACATCCCGAACCCGAACATCGCCAGCGTGATGCCTATCTCGTTCGGGCTGGCCTGCAGCTGGCGCAGCTTGAGCGGAATCGAGATCTGCAGCACGCCCGTGGCGAGCGAGGCGACGAACAGTGCCCCGACCAGGCCGGCGCTTCGGCTGTGGAGCAGCGAGGCGGCGCGAGCCGGCGAGCTCATTCGACAGCCGGCTGCGCCGCCGGCCCGGGCCCCCAAAGCTGGGCGCCCTGCACGACCACCACCGCGAGCAGGACGAGGACGCCTCCCAACACCTGGACGAGCGACAGCCGATCGCCCAGGAGGGCGACGGCGAGGCCGACCGTGACGACGGGCTCCCAGGTGCTGAGCAGAGCGGCGCGCGCCGCGCCGACGCGGGGGAGTCCCGCCAGGAACAGGGAGATGGCAAACATGGTCGGGAACACCGCAAGCCCGACCGCGACCGCCCATCCGCCCGCGGTCGGGGGCAGAGCCAGCTGGTCGGTGATGGCCGCCAGGAAGCAGAAGGCCACCGCAGCGCCGGTGATGATCACGGCGCTCGCCGCGAGGGCCGGCACCGAGCCCATCACTCGCTCACCGACCAGGATGTACCCCGTGTAGATGACAGGCGATGCCACAGCCAGCACGAGCGCCCATGCGAGCTGGAAGTGGGCTCCTCCCACGAGCAGCACCAAACCCACAAAGCTTGCGGCGAGCGCCACCAGGTGCTTGGCCGAAACAGCGCGGTGGAGGAAGAGCCACCCCGCGGCCACCACCAGGCTCGGATAGATGTATGCGATCAGCACCACCAGCGAGGCAGGAAGAGTTTGAAGGGCGATGAAGTAGGTCAGCGACTGCGCGCTGTAGCCGAAGACGCCCATCGCAAGCAGGATCATCAGGCGCTTTCGTTCGATGCGCAGCGGGTTCTGGCGAAGAACGAAAGCGAGCGCGACCATCCCTACGGCGGCGAGAAGAAACCGGAAGGCAAGCGCCTGCTCCGAGCCGAGACCTTCGCGGTAACCGACCTTGGCGAGGATCGCGAGAGAGCCGAAGCCCGTCGCTGAAGCCAGGACCATCGCCGTGCCCGTCCACTGCCTGGCCTCCACTAGCGCGAATTACCTGTGCAAGGCACCTCAGCGCAAGTGGTGTCGGATCGCATCTGCACCGGAGAGGTTAGTCCAAGGCGCTCTTCTCACACCGGAGCGGCATGTCCCTCGCTGAAGCCGATGCGCCTGTGCACCCAGCGCAGTGGCGGTGGGGACCACCAGTTCCATTTGCCAAGCAAACCCATCAGCGACGGCACGAGCAGCGCGCGCACGATCGTCGCGTCCAGGATCACGCCGGCGGCGGTGCCGATACCCAGCTCCTTGATGAATACGATCTGTGAGGTGGCGAACGCGCCGATCGCCACGCAGAACAAAAGGGCTGCCGCGGTCACGACGCGGCCCGTGCGGCCGAGGCCGATCGCGACCGACTCGGAGTTGGACTCTCCCGACTCCCGAGCCTCCTTGATCCGGCTCAGGAGAAAGACGCCGTAGTCGGTCGAGAGCCCGAACACGATGGCGAACAGGAGCACGGGTTGAGTCGATTCGAGGGCGCCCTGGCTCTTGAAGTCGAGCAGGCCCTGCAGGTTGCCTTCCTGGAAGATGAGCACGAGGACGCCGAAAGCGGCGCTCAACGTCAGCGCATTCATGAGCACCGCCTTGAACGGCAGCACGACCGAGCCGGTCATCAGGAAGAGGAGAAGCACCGTCGCCGTGATCACGATCGCGATCGCCACGGGCAGGTGCGTGCCAAGGCTGGCCTGCAGGTCGATGAAAGATGCGCTGGAGCCCCCCACCTCGATGTGCAGAGGCGATGACATAGACCTGATGTCCCTGACCACGTCGAGCGTGGAGGCGGCGAGCCCGCCGTTTCGCGTGTGAACATCGAGGCGCCAGTGGCCGGCGCCGGCAGGCGCGACGTCCACGCCGTTCACCGCCGGCATGCGCTTGATCTGGTCGGCCAAGGACTGGACTTCCGCAGATGCATCGGCGGGAGCGTCGGCGACCACGAACACCGTCGACCTGGAGGACTCGGGAAAGTCCTTCGCGAGGATGTCAGAGACCTGGCGGCTGCTGGTGCTCGCCGGAAGCACCGACGTGTCGACGCTGGTGAACTTGATGCCCGCGAACGGCAGGCCGAGGATGAGGAGGAGGGCCGCACCGGCCACAGCGACAGGCAGCGGCCTGCGGATGACGAAATGCGAAAGCCGGTACCAGAAGCCTTTCCCCATGTCGGGCGGCCTCTGCCACGAGCGCGGCGCCAGCGCGTTGACGCGGGGGCCGAGCAGCTTCAAAACGGCAGGCAGCACCACCAGCGAGACACTGCACGCGACGAGGGCGACGAGCACGCCGCCGATTCCCATCGAGTAGAGGAACTTCACCGGGAACACCATCAGCGAGGCGATCGCCGCGGCGACGGTCAAGGAGCTGAAGAGGATCGTCCGGCCCGCGGTGTTCAGCGTGCGACGCAGCGCCTCGTCGGTGCTCCGGCCGGCCGCCAGCTCCTCGCGGAAGCGCGACACCATGAAGAGGCTGTAGTCGATCGCGAGACCGAGGCCCATCCCTGTGACGAGGTTCAAGGCGAAGATCGAGAGTGGGGTGTGCAGGTCCACGAGCCGCAGTCCGAGGAACGAGCCGAGGATGGTCACGCCTCCCACCAGCAGTGGCAGGAGGGCAGCCACCGCGCCGCGAAACACCCACAGCGATAGGAGGAACAGGATCGGAAAGGCCAGCTCCTCGGCGTGGGCGAGGTCCGCGCTCACCTGCGACTGGACCTGCACGTTGGCCAGCGCGAAGCCGCCCACTTTGACCTGCGCGTCGCCCGCGAGGGCGTTCTTGATTCTCGCCGAGGCGATGCCCGCATCGGTGTCGGACATGCTGCGCAGCTCGCCGATCACGAGGGTCTCGGTCCCGTCATTCGAGACCAGCGCAGGACTTCCCGTGGTGAAGAAGTTGACAGCGAACTTGACGCTTGGATCTGCCGCGACGATCGCTGACACGCGGACGACCTCGTCCTTAGTCGCCTGGCTCGCGAAGGGCTGTCCGGTCTTGACTACCACCACCACGCCCCCATCGGGCCGGATCCCCGTCGCCGCCTCGAGCCGGTCGGCCGCGGAGCTCGACTGGGAGGCCGGGTCGTTGAACCCGCCGCCCTGGAGGAGGCCGGCCACCGGACCGCCGAACACTCCGCAGAGTGCCGCGAACGCGATCCCTGAAGCGACGAAGCGCCAGGGGTGCCGGGAGATCATGCGCGCGAGGGCGTCAAACATCGGAGGTCACCTCCTCAGACGCCAGGCGGTCGGCGAGCTGCGTGTAGAAGTCCGCGCACCAGGTGTGAAGACCGACTCCGAAACGCAGGACCTCCAGGCGCATGGGGCACGGCGCGTCCAGGTGAGGCGGCTCCTGGGCGCCCAGGCCGCTTGCGGCGTCGCGGTGGCGTTGGGACATCGTGCGCGCCAGGGCGATTCGCTCCGGCTTGGCGACGGTGTCGGAGAAGAAGAGCTTCAGGAGCATCTCATCGCGGAGCTCGACCGGCGACACGGTCGGGTCGGAGACCCAGTCGGCAAGCGCCTCCGTGCCGGTGTCGGTCAGCTGATGCAGGGTGCGCTGGCGCGAGCCGCGAGCCGCCTCGGCCGCGTGGACCATACCCGCCTTCTCGAGCGCCTTCAGCTCGGGGTAGATCTGGCCGTAGCTGATCTGCCAGAAGTGCCGGGTCGACGCGTCGGCCATCTGCTTGATGTCGTAGCCCGACATCGGACCGAGGGCCACCATGCCGAGAAGGAGGTAGGAGGTGGTACTGAGGTCCATATCGCTTGCAGATATATCACAAAGCTATATCTGACGCAAGTGCCGTATGGGGTCAGCCCAGGATTCTTGCTTTCCCATACCCGGCCGCCACGAGCCGGCCGGCGCCGAAACGTCCTGGGCCGAACTCCTGCAGGCCGGCGTCGACGTCCTCGCCGAGGAGCATGCCCGCCACATCCGCGCCGAGGGCGGGACCGAGCTTGAAGCCGTGGCCGCTGGTGCCCGCGTCCACGAACACTCCAGGGGCGATCTCCCCGATGACCGGCATCCAGTCAGGGCTGACGTCGTAAAGGCTCGCCCAGCCGCCTGTCGACACTGCGTCTTTGAGCCGCGGGATGCGGAGGGTCGCGAGCCTCGCCAGCGCGTCCGACTCTTCGATGTCGATTCCGAGCACGGGTTCGTCGGGATCGACCTCTGGCTCGGGCGTCAGCGGCCCGAGGCAGTAGAGGTCCTCGCCCTCGGGCTTGCAGTAGTAGCCACCGCCTACGTCGGCGTGCGCGTAGCGCATCTCGCGAGCGTGCGACCAGCGGATGGTGGCGACGTAGTGACGCTCGACTGTGAGGGGCAGGTCCACGCCCAGCTGGGCGGCGAGAGCCTTCGTCCATGGCCCGGCCGCGACGAGCAGGCGCTCGCACTCAACGTTTTCGCCGCCGTCGAGCAGCAACGTCGCGCCGCCGGCCGGCCGCGGCTCGAGGCGGCTGACGCGCGTGTACAACCGCTGTTTCGCCCCCCGCTCGCACGCCGTCGCCAGCAAGCCCGTGGTGGTGGCGACAGGGTCCGCGTAGCCCGCGTCAGGTTCCCATGCCACGACGCCGATGCCCTCGAGGTCGATGAGCGGAAACTCCCGCCGAACGTCGCCCGGACCGAGCATCTCGATGCGCGTGCCTATCGAGTTCATGTATTTCGCCGCTTCGCGCAGCGCCTCGGCGTCGGTCTCGGGGTGGAGGTAAACCATTCCTGTCTGGTGGAAGCCACATTCCCGCCCAGCGGTCAGCTCGCCGAACGTGCGGAACATGTCGAGGCCGGCGTGTGCGATCCGGGCGAGATAAGGGTTCGTATAGTAGGCGCGGCAGATGGCGGATGAGCGGCCCGTCGGCCCGCCGGCCGGAGCCACCTGCTCGAACACTGTGGGCTTGACTCCCCAACGCGTCGCCAGGTGGTACGCGACGCTCGCGCCGTGAATCCCGGCGCCGATGATGCCGACCTCGTGACCCTCGTTCATTCCAGGGCGCTCAATCTCCCGAGTAGTCGAAGTCGGTCGCGAATCCGCACCGGCCGTGAAACTCGAAATCGAGCGCGGGGTCCGCAACCCGCATCAGTTCATGGACGAGCTCCTGGCCGGGGTGGTCCAGACCTGGAACGCCGCACGCCACAGCCTCCGATGAGAGGAACGGCGCGCGGGCCCGCACGGTGATCGCGTCACCGGCGCGGATCGACTGTCTTCCCGGTGCGTGGCTGATGTCGATCTTCGCTCGGCGAATGCCCAGCACCTCACGGATAGCCCCGGCGTAGTTGTTCGACGGCGTGCCGCCGGCCCGGCCCAGGAAGATGCCGGCCAACGCCTCCGCCTGGGCTTCGCTCGCCGTGGAATCGACATAGAGCACCACCCGCCACGGGGCTCCAAACTCGTCCTCGTCCCAATATCCGGCCATCACCACCGCGTGGCCGGAGAGGTCGAGGTCCGAGAAGTGGCCCTCGCTCACAGTCCAGGCGATCGCGAACTGGCACAGCTGGTAGGTCGCGCGCCTCCCGTCCCGTCCGCCCACGCTGCGACACGGGCAGATCGCCTCGCAGTTGCATGCTTCCACGTACGGGCCTGCAGCCCGCCAGCCGGCCATCAGAGCAGCCCCGACACGAGCACGGCGAGGCCGCCGAGCACCGCTGTCGCCCCGACCACGCGTGACAGCCCGACACCGTGCCGCCAGCTCTTCTCGGCGACGAACAGGACTGTCAACGCCGCCATCCAGGGAAGGCTCATCAGGCCCACGACGATCAGCACTGCCATCAGCGCCCAGCAGCACCCGACGCAGTAGGCCCCATGGGAGGCGCCGGCCCGCAGCGCACCCATCGGGCCGGTCCGAAAGTCATGGTTCATCACCACCCCCAACGCCGACCGGCAGGCCCGCAGGCAGGTCGCTTTCCAGGGCGTGAATTGATAGACGCCCGCAAGGAGCAGGCCAGCGCCGATGGCAAAAACGCCCCAAGGGCTGGCCGACATGCCGGCGACCATGCCGCGCGACGACAGATAGATGGCCAGCGGGAGGATCCCAGCCGCGGTCCATACGGCGAGGTAGCCGGCGACGAAAGCAGGCACCGTGGACGACACCTCGTGGCGAGCGTCCGCAACGCGCGCGAAGGTCGCCACCACCGGCGCGACGGCCGGGAACATCATGGCGACCATCATCGTCAGCCACGTCGCCATGTAGAGGGGGACCGACATCGCCATCATCGACATCGGCCCGAGGCCCGTCGCTGACAGGTACCACGCGGCCGCGGCCAGGGCCAACAGGATTCCGGCGGTCCACAGATTGACGCGGTTGGTGGCTGTCATCTGTCGTTGAGCGCCACGATCGTCGACCACTTCGCCGGGGGGAAGCACGCCCATCAGGCCAACCGGGGCCGGGCGTGGGCCCCCGAATGAGGCACGACAGCGATCGTGTTCACGAGCCGCCCGACGCCGTCGATCTCGATCGTCACCACGTCGCCGGCTTCCGCCGTGTATGGCGGCGGTGGAACGATCGACGTGCCTGTCAGCAGCCAGGCGCCGGCCGGCAGAGGGTAGGCGGAGTGCAGGACCGCCGAGAGCTCGGCCGGGTCGCGCACCATCTCCGACAGGCTTGCCGCGCCATCGAAAACCAGCCTGCCCCCGCGGGCGATGCGCATGGTGATGGTGGCCGCCGACGGGTCCATCCCCCACGCGAGCACCGCGGCGGGTCCAATCGAACAGCTCCTGTCGTAAACCTTGGCCTGAGGCAGGTAGAGCGGGTTCTCGCCTTCGATGCTGCGCGAGCTCATGTCGTTGCCGCATGAGTACGCGACCACCTCGCCGCGGCTGTTCGACAGCACCGCGAGCTCCGGCTCAGGGACGTTCCAGGCGGAGTCCTGCCTGACGCCCACCGTGCCGCCGTGGCCGACCACCCGCCAGCCCGCCGCCTTGAAGAACAGCTCGGGGCGCTCGGCCTCGTACACCCTCGCATAGACGTCGGCCTCGCTCGATTCCTCCATGCGCGCCGCGCGGCTTCGCATGTAGGTCACGCCCGCCGCCCACACCTCCTGCGACTGGGCGGGCGGGAGCAGCTCGCACCGATCACGGTCGATGCTCTCCGTCGCGGCGTCAAGCTCGCCGCGGATGTCGTGAGCGGACAGGCCCAGCAGCTCGTCAAGATCCAGGTGAACCCGTTTCAATCGCCCTTCCGACCAGGTCGCGACCGATCGGCGGCCGGCGTGGTCCAACCTGACGAGGCAGGCCGTCGACGGCAGATCCTCGAGCTGGACCGTCATCGCCGCGGCTAGGCGTTCGGCTGCGGGATCGCGGTCAGCAACCCCCATTTCTGCAGCTGCTCGCGAATGCGGGCCTGCGCAGGTCCGTCGAGGGCCGCGACCGGCGGCGCAGGCCACGGCTCGCAGACGCCCTGGGCGTGCAGCGCCGCTTTGATCCCGGCCGGAAAGACGCCTGCGCGCGCCACCGATGCGAGCTCGAGAAGCGAGTCCTGGTGTGCGCGGGCGGACTTCCAGTCACCGCGCTCGAAGTCGTCGAAGACTCTCACCACCCAGCTCGCCGCGATGTTCGCCGCCGCGCAGATCGTGCCCGCGCCGCCCATGGCCAGCACTGCGAGGAGCATCGTGTCGCTGCCGGTGAAGATCCGGAAATCCGGGAGGTCGCGCGTCGCCACGCACACGTTCTCGAAGTATTCGTAATCGCGGCTGGAGTCTTTGATCCCGACCACAGCGCCTTCTCGCGCGAGCGTTGCAAGGGTCGCCGGCTCGGTCACCACCTTGGTGTTCTGGGGGATGTTGTAGACCATGATCGGAAGAGGGCTGGCGGCCGCCAGCCGGCGATAGAACGCGAGCACGGTGGCCTGGTCGATCGGATAGTAGTAAGGCGGGGCGACCAGAGCGGCGATCGCGCCCAGCTCGGCCGCCGCCTTGACGTCTGCGAGTGCTGCGGCAAGCTGGCTTTGCACCACGCCGCAGATCACCGGGACGCGAGCGCCCGCAGCCTCGACCACGGCGGCAAGCACCCTGCGCCGGGCGGGCTCCCCTAGCGAAGCGGCTTCGCCCGTGGACCCGAGCGGGAGCAGGCCGTGCACGCCGCCGGCAAGCACGTGCTCGACCAGCCGCGCGATCGCCGGGCCGTCCACCTCGCCATCCCTGGTGAGCGGAGTGGCCAGGGCCGGCAGCACGCCACGGAGGTCTTCGACCTTGAACACCTGCCTAGGTTACCTTCGCCTTCACGATCCTCGCGATCTCTTCGTCCGAATAGCCCAGCTCGCGCAGGACCTCGGCGGTGTGCTGTCCGAGCTCAGGTGGCGCGCGCCGCAGCTCCGGCTCCCCCGCCCCGTAGCGCACCGGGTGCTTGATGACCTTCACCGTGCCGGCGCGAGGATGCTCGATCTCCATGAAGGGGTCGAGGTGCCGCGTGTCGGGGTCGGCGAGAGCCTCGTCCAGCGTGTTGACCGGCGCGCACCAGATGTGATCGGCTCGCAGCCGCTCGACAAGCTCGCGCTTCGTCAGCCGGGCGATGATCGGCCCCAACGCCGCCCTGATCTCATCGCGCCTGGTGAACGCGATCGCCGGGTCTTCCATCTCCTCGAGCCCGGGAGTCGAAAGGGCGTGTAGAAGAGCCTTGATCGGAGCCATCGATATCGCAGCGAAACCGTCCGACGTTCGGTAGACGCCGTAGGGGGCTGGGTGGAATGCGTCCGCGATCGGCTCCAGGGGCCGCTCGACGCGCGCCCCGTTCAACCCGTAGACGACGGGCTCGCTGAAGAGCTCGAACGCGGCGTGCATCATGGCGACCTCCACGCGCTGGCCCTCGCCGGTCCGCTCGCGGTGGAACAGCGCGGCCAGGATCCCCATCGCGAGCAGGGCTCCTCCGTGCTGGTCGACGATGGGCGCGCCGGCAGGGGTCGGGTCCTGGCCCGACCGTCCGGTCAGCGACGCGGCCCCGGACAGCGCCTGGATGAGCAGGTCCTGGCCTGGAAGGTCGCGAGACGGGCTGTCGCTGCCGTAGCCCGAAGCCGACGCGTAGATGATGTCCGGGCGAATCGCCCTGGCGGCCTCGTAACCGAGGCCGAGCCGCTCCATCGCCCCTGGGCGGAAGTTCGACACCACGACGTCGGACGCACCGATCAGCCGCAGCGCCGCCTCGCGACCGAGGTCGGATTTCAGGTCGAGCGCGACGCTGCGCTGGTTGCGATTGGCCAGCATGAAGAACACGCTCACTCCATTGAAAAACGTCTCGGCCCCCGACCAATGGCGTTCCCACGCGCCTGTGACCGCCTCGACCTTGACCACGTCGGCCCCGAGATCGGCCAGGTGCTGCACAGCGGCCGGCCCGAGCAGGAACTGCGTGAAAGCCGCGATGCGAATCCCGGAAAGAGTCCGCAGCGGGGCGGTCAATCTACGAGCTGCATGATGTGGTCGGCGACGCAGACCAGCTCCTCGCGCTGGTTCTTCACCTCGACCCTGGAGAGGATCCGCTCTCGCTCGGCATCGACCGAGGTGATGACATAGTGGACCGTGATCGTGTCGCCGATGTAGACCGGCTTGAGGAAGCGGATGCGGTCGTAGCCCACCGACACCATCGGCCGGTCGAAGTCATCGAGGATTCGCGAGGAGGCGGCTGACATGTAGCCGACGATGAGCGCGCCGTGCGCCACGCGGTGCCCCAGGGACGTCTTTCGCGCGAACTCCTCGTCGACGTGGTTGGGGTCGAGGTCGCCTGTGATCCCCGCGAACTGATAGACGTCGGACTCGCTGACCGTCTTGCTGAACCGCGTGCTGAGACCTATCGCGATGTCCTCGACGGTCTTGCCGCCCACCTCAGCTCTTACGTCGAGCGGCCGAACCGGCCGGCGCGGTGTTCCTGAACGGCTCGAGCAGGTGCTTGGCGAAGAGGTCGAGCTGACCCAGGTCGGCGGTCATCGTGTGCAGGAAGAGATGGTCGACGCCGACGTCGATCCTGTCCTGGATCCGGCGCTGGATCTCGTCTATGGTGCCTGTGAGGTAGACAGCCTCGATGTAGTCCCACGGCCTCTCGTCCGAGACCACCGCGAGCATCCTCGCCCGCTGCTCGGCAATCGCATCGTCGTGGCGCGCCTTCTCGGTCAGCCACGCGAAGTTCTCGTGGGCGACGGTGAACCCCTTGTCGAGCCGAGACGTGCCGAGTCGTGCCAGCTCGCCGTCGATCTCGGCCAGGTCTTCGGTGATCTGTTCCGGGGCCGAGGTCGGTCGTGCGATCCAGCCGTCCCACCGGCAGATGCGCCGCAGCACCCTTGGGTCCATCGCCGGCTTCTCCGGCGACGCCTCGTGCGCGAGCTGGCGGCCACCCGCCACCCAGACCGGCGGCACGTGCGACAGCGGCTCGACCGTGATGCCGCTGAACCGGTGGTACGTGCCCTCGAAGGTCTGATCGGGCGCCCTGAGCAGCTGCATCGAGGCCTCCAGCACCTCGTCGGTGCGGCGGCCACGCTGCTGCAGGGTCCCGCCTGTCGACTCGAACTCGGGCGGGTACCAACCCGTACCCACTCCGTAGATGAACCGGCCGCCCGACAGGTGCTGGATGGTGGCGATCTCCTTGGCGAGCACGACGGGATCGTGCGTGGGCAGGACGAGAACCGAGGTCCCGAGCTTGATGCGGGACGTGACAGCAGCAGCGTGGCTGAGCGTCATCAGCGGCTCGGTCCAGCTGACCCTGTAGAAGCGGTGCGCGGTCAGCAGATGGTCGGTGATGAACAGCGAAGCGAAGCCAAGGCTCTCGGCGTGGACTGCAAAACGGCGAATCTGATCGCCGTGCCGGTCCGCATCGCCAGGCAGCAGGTAGGAGGGAAGGAAGACGCCGAGCTTCAAATGCTGAGGAACTCCTTCAGGCCGAAAGTGCGAAGCGTCTCGCGCCGCACGGATACTATCGCCATGGGCGACCCTGATGCCTGAGACGATCCGCCTGCCCGACGCCGAGGGCAGCGTCTACGACTACACGCCGAGCGCGAAATTTCTGTACTCCGACAGCGGCGCCGCGCCGCGCTCGCGCCTCCCCTACGCAGCGGTCCATGTGGTGGCGGACCCGCTGGCCGACACCAGCCCCGTCTCGCCCGCGGCCATCGATTGGGAGCGAACCCTGGCGTTCCGCCGCCACATCTGGAGCTATGGCCTCGGCGTGGCGGAGGCCATGGACACCGCCCAGCGCGGGATGGGCCTGGACTGGGAGGCGAGCAAGGAGCTCATCCGGCGCTCCGTCGCCGAGGCCAGGGCCGCGCACGGGAGGATCGTGTGCGGCGCCCAGACCGACCATCTCCTGCCGGGGTCGGCACGCGACCTGCGCGACATCGAGGCCGCATATGAGCTGCAGTGCGAGTTCGTCGAGGCGCAGGGCGGCCAGGTCGTGCTGATGGCCAGCCGCGAGCTGGCGCGCATCGCCCGCGGACCCGAGGACTACGCGCGGGTTTACGACCGCGTGCTCTCGCAGCTCGCACAACCGGCGCTCATCCACTGGCTGGGCGAGGTGTTCGACCCCGCGCTGGCCGGCTACTGGGGACATAAGGACCTCGACGGCGCCATGGCCGTCTGCCTCGAGATCATCACCGCGCACAAGGAGAAGGTCGAAGGTTTGAAGCTCTCGCTCCTCGACCAGAGGCGCGAGATCGCCATGCGCTCGCGGCTGCCTGACGGGGTGCGCATGTTCACGGGAGACGACTTCGACTATCCGACCACCATCGCCGGCGACGGCGAGCGCCACAGCGACGCCCTGCTGGGTGCGTTTGACGTGATCGCGCCTGCGGCGTCGGCCGCCCTCCTCGCCCTCGATGCGGGCGACAGGGCAGGGTTCGACGCGATCCTCGCACCCACGGTGCACGTCTCCCGTCATGTCTTCAGCGCCCCGACGTTCTACTACAAGACCGGCGTCGTCTTCATGGCCTACCTCAACGGGCACCAGGACCACTTCCGGATGGTCGGTGGACTGGAGAGCGGCCGATCCGCCGTCCACCTTGCGACGCTGTTCGTGCTGGCGGACAAAGCCGGCTTGCTCCGCGACGCCGAGCTGGCGGTCGACAGAATGCGCCCCGTGATGGCGCTCGCCGGCGTCAGCCCGACCTGAGGCGCCGGCCTA
>JBGOTG010000048.1:0-14021 GCA_041476405.1 Candidatus Dormibacteraceae bacterium
CCCCGCGCCGCGCGGCGGATGAAGTTGCCGAGGATCTTCTTCCCCTCCTTCGTGAGCACCGACTCCGGGTGGAACTGAACGCCATAGGTCGGGTGCCTGGCGTGGCGCAGCCCCATGACAGTCTCGTCGGCCGTCCAGGCTGTCACGACCAGCTCGTCGGGCAGCGATGACCGCTCGACGATCAGCGAATGGTATCGGGTGGCCTCGAATGGGTCGTTGACCCCGGCGAACACGCCCGAGTTGTCGTGGCGGATCCACGAGGTCTTGCCGTGGCACGGCTCGTTCCGCACCACCTTGCCGCCGAACGCCTCGCCGAGACATTGGTGGCCAAGGCACACGCCAAGGATTGCCACCTTGCCGCTCAGCTCCCTGATGGCCTGGGTCGAGACGCCCGCATCCTCGGGCGTCCCCGGGCCTGGCGAGATGACGATGCCGTCGTAGCGGGCGAGATCATTCACAGTCACCTCGTCGTTGCGATAGACCACCGGCTCGACCCCGAGCTCGCCGAGGTACTGGACGAGGTTGTAGGTGAACGAGTCGTAGTTGTCGACGACGGCGAGCTTCGGGGCAGGCGCGTTCACATCTGCTCCGCCATCTCGATCGCCTTGAACATCGCGCCGGCCTTCTCGAGCGTTTCATCGAACTCCCTCTCAGGCCTGGAGTCGGCCACGACTCCGGCGCCGGCCTGGACGTACGCGATGCCGTCCGCGATGACGACGGTTCGCAGCGTGATCGCCATGTCGAGGTTCCCCCCGAAGCTGACGTAGCCGAGCGAGCCCGCATAAACGCCGCGCTGCTCCGGCTCGAGCTCGGCGATCACCTCCATCGCGCGGATCTTGGGCGCTCCCGAAACGGTGCCTGCCGGGAAAGCAGCCCGCAACGCGTCGAGCGATGTGCAGCCTTCGCGCAGCTCGCCGCTCACCGTCGACGAGATGTGCATCACATGCGAGTACCGCTCCACCTCCATCAGCCGGTCCACGCTCACCGTGCCAGGGCGTGCGACGCGTCCGACATCGTTTCGCCCGAGGTCGACCAGCATCACGTGCTCCGCCCGCTCCTTGAGGTCGGCGAGCAGCTCTTTTTCGAGTGCCACGTCTTCGGCCATGTCGCTGCCGCGCCGGCGAGTGCCGGCGAGCGGTCTCGTCTCGACCCGCCTCCCCTCGACCTGAACCAGCTTCTCGGGCGACGTGCCCACCACGTGCCGGTCGCCGCCAAGAGCGAGAAAGAACATGTAGGGAGAGGGGTTGATCGCCCGCAGGCACCGGTACACGTCGAACGGGCTGGCAGCGAGCGGCTTGTGGAATCGCTGCGAGACGACGATCTGGAATGCATCGCCGGCGAGGATGTGTTCCCTTGCTGCGTCGACCATGGCGTGGAACTGGCCAGGGGTCATGTTCGCCTTCCAGGGCGCCCCGTCCGCATCGCGAGGCGCTGGGGGCGGCTGGTCGGAGGCAAGGCGGGCCTCCATCTCGTCGATGCGCCCTACCGCCGCGTCGTAGCTCTCACGCTCGGGCCTGTGGATGGTGAGGAGCTTGAGCCGCCTTGTGACGTGGTCGAAAACAGCCAGGTCCTCGGCGCGGAGAAAGGCGCTCTCGGGCATCGGCGGAGCTGCTCCCTGGGCCAGGGGCAGCCGCTCGAAGTGGCGGGCGGTCTCGTATCCGAGGTAGCCGACAGCCCCGCCATGGAACCGTGGGATGCCTCGAACCGGCGCCGTCGTCTCCGCTGCCACGGAGCGCAGCGCCGGCAGCGGGTCCCCGTCGCCCAGATCGAGCGTCTTCGGCTGAAAGCCGATGAACGAGTAACGGGCGAGACGCTCGCCGCCCTCCACGCTTTCGAGAAGAAAGCCAGGCGAGCCTGGAGGACAGAGGAGCGTGTACGCGCGCACCGGGGTCAGCATGTCGGCGAGCAGTTCCCTGTAGAGCGGGACGAGCGCATGGTCTTTCGCCAGCGCCCGGGACTCCTCCCGGGTGGGTATGCACTCTCTCACTAGAACTCCCTCGTCTCGTCTGATCTCGTCGCCCAGCTCACTCCGGCTGGGCCGGCCGGATCGCAAACGTTATCAGATCGCTAGTGTCCTGCTCCGGAGGTTCGGCCGAAAGTCGCCCGATCGGCGCCCGAGCTCAAGACGCCGGTGAGCAACGCAGCGAGCATGTCGATAGACCTGTAAGCGAGTAGCGCAGCCGGCAACGCGGAGATCGGGCGCCTAGCGGGATGAACCCGCAGGGTGCCACGGGCACCGCGCAGCGCTGCCCATGGCATTTCGGTCGAGCCTTCGGAGTGGGACGCTAGCTCTTGTCGGCTTTGGCCTTTGCTTTCATCTCGCGCTTGACGGCGCGCCTCCGCCATCGTCTCCTCGGAGTCGACATCCGCCACCGTGTGCCAGCTGGCCGCGTGCTTCTCCCAACCGTTCGGCTTGACCCCGAACTTCTTGGCCAGCACTGCGACCAGGATCTTGACCTTCATGTCGCCGAATCCCGGGAGCTTCTTGATCCGGACTGCGAGGTCGTCACCGTCGCGGGCTCCGGTCCAGACCGCTGCGGCATCTCCGCCGTACTCGTCGACGACCGCCCTGCAGAGAGCCTGCACGCGCTGGGCCATGCTGCCGGGAAACCTGTGCAGGGCCGGGCGCTCGCGGAAGATGGCGATCAGCTTGTCGGGGTCCATGACAGCGATCTTGCGAGCGTCGAGGTGGCCGAGGCGCTGCTTGAGCTCGTAGGGGCCTGCGAACGCCTTCTCCATCTTGACCTGCTGGTCCAGCACCAGGCCGATCAGCAGAGCCAGAGGATCGGTCTCCAGCAGCCGGTTGGCCTCAGGCACGTCGGTCCACACGATCGGCATCTCCGCATTATCGCGACTCCCATGGATAGATCTAAGGTTGGGATGACATGACCCCAAACCGAAGGCAGATGGTCCGCGCCTACATACTCAGCGGCGCCGCGGTGCTCGTCGCGGTCCTTGGAAGCCTCCTCTTCATGGAGACGGCGTCTGTGACGCTGTCGGTTCCACCGGAAAAACTGGTGGCGAATGTGGCGCTCAGAGGGGGCCAGGCAAGTGGAGACCTCAGGACAGTCCGTATTGCAGCGACGGTCACCGAGGCACAGGGCGGCACAACAAACACGGTGGTTGTCGATGGGACGTACGCATCCGGCCGCGTCGTCTTCTCGTGCAGGGCACAGTGCTTCGGCCCGGTCACAGTCCCCTCGGGCACGCTCGTGACCACCTCCAGATCACTCGGATACATCACGCCGGTGGCGGTCGTGGTGACGCGCGAAAAGCCGGCGACAGTGGCGGTCCGCGCGACAGCGCCGGGTGCATCGTGGAACACGGCTCCCAACACCGTCACCACCATCGTCAACGGAAGTGGTGAGCTTCGCGTCACCAACCCGGCTGCGATCACGGGCGGGACAGACGCGCATTCTGCCCAGGCCATACAGCAATCGGACATCGATTCGGTGCACGCCATCCTGGCCGCTAAGGTGACGGCCGCGCTCGGCGCAGCCTTGAAGGCCAAGGCGCCACAGTCAAGCTACGTGGTCGATGGTCCGCCGATTCTCAATGCGGTCACCGATCACAAGGTTGGCGACCAGGTGGCTTCGTTCACCATGACCATCACCGGCAGCACAGGCGCCACCGCGTACTCCGACTCCGACGCTGTTTCCCTGCTGCGCTCAGCCCTCGCTGCGATTGTCCAACCCGGACAGTCGCTCACCTCCGACCCGGTTCAGACGAGCTACCAGGTTCAACTGACAGACTTCAACGGCGGCCTGATGCTGCACGGCACCGCGTCCGGTCATGTCACCCCCAAGCTCCCAATTGAGGATCTGAAGACACAAATTAGAGGCCTCAGCCCCGCAGAAGCTCGCAAGAAGCTGGAGCGGGCAGTTCCCGGGAGCAGCGCCGAAGTCCGAGTTTCGCCGTCGGTCGCCCTGTGGTTGCCCCTCATCACCCAGCACATCTCGGTGACCGTGGTGGTCCTACCGGCGGGCCTATAACGACCAGCCCTGGTATCCCAAGGCGTTATAACTCTTGGTGTTGAAGGACCCTGACACGGCCCCGGCCCAGTACGAGCCGGGTTCCGCCGAGGACTTCGATCGCCTGTACCGAACGGCCTATCCGCGGGTGTACAGGACGCTCGTCGCGATCCTTGCCGACCCGGCGGAGGCAGAGGACTGCGCCCAGGAAGCGTTCGTGCAAGCCTTCAAGGCCTGGAAGCGCTGGCGCCCCGACGCTCCCGCCGAAGCCTGGGTCCACCGCATCGCCGTCAATGCGGCGATCTCGTCCCGGCGGCGGGCGCGCCTTCGTTCCGTCGGCGAGATCCTGCGCCGCATGGGACGCCCACCCCACGGCCCCGACCCCGCCCAGGTCGCCACCGAGCCGGACCTGTTGGGAGCGCTGCGCACGCTGCCGCCCAAGCTCGCCGCAGCCATCGTGCTGCGGCATTACCACGGCTACAACAACCGCGAGATAGCCGCCGCCCTGGGCGTGTCCGAACGCACCGTCGGCACTCGACTGAAGCAAGCGGCCGAGCGGCTGCGAGGCGCGCTCGGCGAACTCGACGGCTCCGCCTTCTCACTTGAAGGGCCCGGAGCGTTGTCTTTTCGGACAGACAGGACGTCATATGCAGATCACTGAACGCGGCACGCTTGGCCCTGCCTTCGAGAGGCGATTGGCGGTCGCCCTCGACAGGATCGTGCCCCCCACGCCCGACCTGGCCGGCGCGCGTTACAGCGCCAAGATGCAGCTCAGTTCAGGCAGGCTGTGGCGGCTCACGCCGGCGCTGGTCGGGATTGGCGCGATCGCGATCATGGCGACCAGCGCCACCGTCGTTACGGGAAGCACCAACCCGGCTGTGTGGACGCAGCGGGCCGCAATCACCATCAAGGCGGTCGGCCACGGGCCGCAGTCCAAGCCCAAACCCACCCAGGGGACTCCGTCAGGCCAGCGATCCGTGCCGAGCCGCCCGAACGACTCGGGTGGCGACCATGGCCAGCGGTCCCGGCACGACCGGTCGGATCGCTCGCCACGCTCCGGGGAGGACTCGGATTCCAGGGATTCCCACCATCGTGCCGGCGGGCACGATGCAAATTCGTTCCGAGGCTTTGCCGTCCGGTCAGGCCATCGGTGGGGGCCGAGCAGCTTCCGACTTTGGCACGTCTGAGCGTTCTCAGGCAGTAACCGGTCGAATCGCCGGATAAACCCGAGGAGGAAACAGTGCCGAGAACCAGCGCATTCAAGATCGGGGTCGCCACCGTGGCGGCCGCAGCCGGTGTGATCCTGGCGATCACATCGGTCGCAGCTCACGCCAGCCAGGTGACAGGCCACGCAAGTGCCATATCGGCGACCGGGATGCTCACCACTACAACGGTGAGCGGACTGAAAGAGGCCTCGATCATTCGGGCGAACGCCGCGAAGTTGGCGGCGAAGTTGAAGGCGGCCAAGGCCGCTGCGGCGGCCAAAGCACAGGCGAGAGCGCAGGCGAAGGCCGCGGAAGAGGCGGCTGAAGCTGCCGCTTCGCAGTGCACTGCGGCTGAGATTGCGGCCGACCAGGCGGAAGACGCGGCCGAGCGGGCCGCGGACCAGGCCGAAGACGCGGCCGAGCGAGCCGCCGACATGGCCGAGGACGCCGCCGAGAAGGCGGCCGGCAAGCCGGACGACCCGGCGGAAGATGCAGCCGAGAGGGCCGCAGAGCAGGCCGAGGACGCTGCCGAGAGGGCTGCTGACAAGGCCGAGGACGCCACCGAGAAGCCGTGCGAGAGCGGCAATCACGACAAGGGCGACCCGGATCGAATCGGTGACGAGCACTCCGGGGACCACCACGGCCACGGCGACGAGCGCGGCGACGAGCACGGCGATCACTAGCCGCAGATAGAGCGAAGTCCAGTGGAGGCCGGGCGCGGATGCCCGGCCTTCTCCTTTATTCGGCCTGCCGCTTCCTCTGCTGGACGAACTGGAAGCCGAATCGTCCCTTGACGCACAGATGTCCCGCGGTGACGCTGTGGTCGAGCGGTGATGTGACTTTGACTATCGAGTTGTCCTGCACGTGCAGCTCGAGCATGCATCCGACTCCGCAGTACGGGCACACCGTCTCCGTCACCTTCTGCTGCGTTTCGTCCCAGGTGCCCGCCCGGCGCATGTCGTGCTCGCTCTTGAACATCAGCGCGCCCGTCGGGCACACCCCAATGCAGTTGCCGCAGTAGACGCACGCGGACTCGGGCAGCGGGGTAGTGAACTCGGTCGAGATGTGCGCATCGAATCCGCGGCCTGCGACACCGATGGCGAAAGTGTTCTGGGCGTCCACGCCGCACGCCTCGACGCACTTGTAGCAGAGGATGCAGCGCGAATAGTCACGCACGTAAAGGTCGTTGTCCACCTTCACCGGCTGCGCCACGGTGGCCGAGTCGGCGCCGAAACGCTGTGGCTCTGCGCCGTATCGGGCCATCCAGCCATGGACCTCCGGCGCGCAAAGCGACATGTCGACCGAGGAGCCAAGCAGCTCCAGCACCAGCCGGCGGCTGTGACGCACACGCTCCGAGTCGGTGCGGACTTTCATATCGGCCTCGACCTTGCGCGAGCATGCCGGGACGAGAACTCGTGAGCCCTCAACCTCGACGACACAGACGCGGCAGACGTTGACCGGTGTCAGCGTCTCCAGCTGACAGAGGGTCGGCGTATCGATGCGGAGCCCGCGGCAGGCCTCGAGGATCGTGGCGCCCTCGGGCACCTGCACGTCCTCGCCGTCGATGTTCAGCTTGACCATGCGCTTGGGCAACCCGACGAAAACCCCGCCTGCCATCAGTTTGCCGAGCCTCCGCCCACCATCTTCAGCTGGATCACCGCGGAACCGATCGCGTTGGCGGCGGTCTGGCCGAGGCCGCAGATTGACGCATCGCGCATCGCCTGCGCGATGTCGCTCAGAAGGGTGATGTCGCCGGCGCGCAGCGATGCGTCACTCTCGCTCAGGATCCGCTTCAGCGCCTCCTCCTGACGAACCGTGCCGACTCTGCACGGGACGCACTGGCCGCATGACTCGTCGCGGAAGAAGCGGGCGATGCGAAGGAGCAGCTGGTCGAGCTCCGCCGTGTCGTCGAGGACGATGACCGCGCCGGAGCCCAGGGTTGCGCCAATCGCTCGCGTGCCCTCGAAGGAGAGCGGAACGTCGAGCTGCGGCTCGGTGACGAACGAGCCGGCGGCGCCGCCAAGGAGCACCGCACGCAGGCTGCGGCCCTCACGGAGGCCGCCTGCGAGCTCGATCAGCGCGCGAAGCGTCGTGCCCATCGGGATCTCGTACAGGCCGGGCACACGGACGTGTCCTGACAGGCAGAACAGCCGGGTCCCCGTCGAATCGGGTGTCCCGACCTTCGCGAATGCAGCTGCACCGCCGGTCAGGATGTCGAGCACGTTGACAAGGGTCTCCACGTTGTTGACCAGCGTCGGCTTGCCGAACAGGCCGGCCTGGACGGGGAATGGGGGCTTGTTTCGAGGTTCTCCCCGCTTCCCTTCGATCGAGTTGAAGAGCGCCGTCTCCTCCCCGCAGATGTACGCGCCCGCCCCACGCCTGACCTCGATGTCGAACCGCACGCCCGCGCCCGCGACATCGTCGCCCAGGAATCCGTGAGCCCGAGCTTCGACCACCGCGTGCTCGATCCGCGCGCGGGCAAGCGGGTACTCGCCGCGAACATACAGATAACCCTGCTCGCAGCCGGTCGCGACAGCGGCGACCGTCATCGCCTCGACGACGGCGAACGGATCGCCCTCCATGAGGACGCGGTCTTTGAAGGTGCCCGGTTCGGACTCGTCGGCGTTGCAGACCAGGTAGTGCGGACGAGCCGGGGCTTTCGACACCGCGTCCCACTTGCGCCCGGTCGGAAATGCGGCGCCGCCGCGGCCGAGCAGCTTCGCCTCGGTGACCTCACGGATGACTGCCTCCGAACCGAGCTCCAGCGCCCGCCGCAGGGCGGCGTACCCACCCTCCTTCCTGTAGCTCTCGATGCTCTCCGGGTCGACCACGCCCACGCGGCGCAGCAGCCTCACCATCCCCACTTTCTGGGGTAGTGCCCGCGGCTCGCCGGCGGGCCAGCCGCCCGCGAGGATCGCCTTGACTGCATCGAGCCCGGCGGGGGCGACGCGCGCTTCGGCGTGATGACCCTCGCCCCCCGCACGCTCGACGAGGACGGCCGGCGCTCGGTCGCACATCCCGATGCAGGGGCTTCGATACCACGCGGCCGAGCCGCCGGTGCCAGGGACCCCTGCCGGGCCGAATTCCTTCTCCAGCGCCGTACACAGTTCGTCGGCCCCTGCGCACTTGCAGGCGATGTCATCGCACACGTACACCGCGAGAGGCGGGCGCTCCTCCAACGCGAAGCGTGCATAGAAGCTCGCCACTCCATAAGCGTCCGCCGGCGGGATGGAGAGACGCCTGCATACGTACTCGAGACCGCCGCGGCTGACCCAGCCGACATGGTCCTGCAGCGCGTGCAGCGCCGGCAGCAGCAGGTGGCGTCGCGACCTCGCCGCGCTGCCGCCGTACGCGAGGTGGTCGTCCTGCACCACGCGCGCGCCACCCTCCCACAACGATGCCGGCGCACCCAGGAAGCCGTCGACCGCCGCCATCTCCTCGGCGGTCGGCGGGCCTCCAGTCGTCCTGATGTCCATTACTTGGGTACTGGGGAGGTCAGCCTGTCGATCCTGATGGCACTCGCCTTGAACTCGGCGGTGCCCGATTTGGGATCGATGGCGTCGATCGTCAGCACGTTGGTCGAGACCTGGTCCGGGAAATGCAGCGTCATGAACGCAAGCCCCGGCCGAAGCGACGCGTCGAAGCGCACCGGCGCCTCGACCGAGCCCCGCCGCGAGCTGACAAGGACCCGCTCCCCGTCTACGATCCCGAGCCGAGCTCCGTCCGCCGGCGAGATGAGAAGAGCCTCGCGGGTGCGCAGCGGCGAGGTGTAGCCGCCGGTCTGCACGCCTGTGTTGAAGGAGTCCAGCCGCCGGCCGGTGGTGAGCCGGATCGGGAACTCGTCGGTCAGCAGGTCGACGGGAGGGTCGTTCTCGACTGCGTGGAACGGCGCCCGTGCGCCCTCGACAGGGTCCTTCCACAGGCGCGCGTGCAGGAACTCCGTCCCGGGGTGGGTCTCGTCCGGGCACGGCCACTGGATGCCGCCCAGCTCGTCGATGCGCCGGTATGCCATGCCGGCGTGCATCGGCGACAGGGTGCGGCACTCGTCCCACACCTGCTCGGCGGTCGGATGTCCCCAGTCGCAGCCGAGGCGCCTTGCGATCTCGCAGATGATCTCGATGTCGTCGCGGGCGCCTGCGGGCGGCTCGAGCGCCCTGCGCACCCTCTGGACGCGCCTCTCGCTGTTGGTCACCGTTCCCTCAGACTCGGCCCAGCCGGCGGCCGCGGGCAGCACGACGTGCGCGAGCTCCGCGGTCTGCGTCAGAAAGATGTCCTGCACGACGAGGTGGTCGAGACCGCTCAGCAGGCGGACCGCCCGCGTCTGGTCCGCTTCGCTTCGGGCGGGGTTCTCGCCCACTATGTAGGCGGCCCTCAGCTCGCCGTGGTCCATCGCCTCGAACATCTCGCTGAGGTGGTAGCCCTTCTTCGCAGGAAACGTCGCACCGCCCCACGCTTTCGAGAACTTGTCGTGGACGGCCGGAACCTCCAGGTCCTGGAAGCCCGGAAGCCTTGCTGGTATCGCGCCCATGTCGCCGCCACCCTGCACGTTGTTCTGCCCGCGAAGCGGATTCAAGCCACAGCCATAGCGCCCCACCTTGCCGGTGAGGAGAGCCAGGTTGATCAGGGCAAGCACGTTGTCGGTGGCGTTGTGATGCTCGGTGATGCCGAGGGTCCAGCAGATCATCCCTTTTTCGGCACGCCCGTACGCATGCGCGACCTCTTTGATCGCGGCGGCCGGCACGCCTGTCTCGCGCTCCGCCCGCCCCAGCGGATAGGCCTCGACACAGCGCGCGAAATCCTCGTAACCGGTCGTGGCACGTGCGATGAACTCGGTGGCGGCGAGGCCCTCGTGGATGATCTCTCGCGCGATCGCGTTGGCGAGCGAGATGTCGCTGCCCACATCGAGGCCCAGCCAGATGTCGGCCCACTCCGCAGAGCCGGTGCGGCGCGGATCCACCGCGATCAGGCGAGCGCCGTTGCGCACTCCGCGAAGCAGGTGGTGGAAGAAGATCGGGTGCGTCTCACGTGCATTGGAGCCCCAGAGCAGCACGAGATCCGTCTCTTCAACCTCGCGGTACGACGAGGTCCCTCCTCCGGCTCCGAACACTGTCGCCAGACCGGCGACGCTTGGAGCGTGTCAAGTCCGGTTGCAGCTGTCGACGTTGTTGCTGTGCATGACCACGCGCGTGAACTTCTGCGCCATGAAGTTCATCTCGTTAGTGGTCTTGGAACAGCTGAACATGCCGAAGCCGTTCGGTCCGAGAGCCCTCGCCCTGTCGAACCCTGCCCCGGCCCGCGCCAGTGCCTCGTCCCACGAAGCCGGGCGAAGCCTGCCGCCATCTCTGACGAGCGGCTGGGTCAGACGCTCGAGCCCCACCTGGCTTTTCCTTTGGGGTCCCCGCGCCCGTGGTGCGCGGGGTAGCCCGGATGAGACCGTCAAGGGCGATTCGCCTCGATGAAGTCAGCCATCTGCTTCAAGCCGTGCTTGAGCTCATCCTCCGACTGGGTGTAGGCGAGCCGGATAAACCCTTTGCCGGCCGCCCCGAACGCGGTACCTGGAAGCACTGCGACTCCCGCCTCGGCGAGCAGCCTGTCGGCCAGCTCCCTATCGTCGAAGCCGGTGCCCTCGATGTTCGGGAACGCGTAGAAGGAGCCCTGGGGCCTGGCGCACCGCACTCCAGGGATCGCATTCAGGCCGTCGACGACGAGGTCGCGCCGGCGTTCGAAGACCTTGACCATCCGGTGCACCGCGTGCTCCGATTCGGGAGCGCTCAGCGCCTCGATTGCCGCCATCTGCGTGAAACCCGCGGCGCACGAGGACGAGTTGATCATGAGCTGGTCGAGCTTCGCTGCGAGCGCCTTGGGCGCCACCGCGTACCCCAGCCGCCAGCCCGTCATCGCGTAGGACTTCGAGAGGCCGTCCATGAGCACGGTGCGTTCACGCATCCCTGGCTGCGACAGCGGCGACACGTGAGTGAATCCGTAGACGAGCTGGCTGTATATCTCGTCCGAGACGACCAGCAGGTCGTGCTCGTGCGCGAGTTCGCAAACGAACCTCACGTCCTCCTCGGTGAGGACGCCGCCCGTCGGGTTCTGAGGCGTGTTGATGATGAGCATCCGGGTCTTCGGGGTGACGAGGCTCGCGAGCTGGTCGAGGTCCATGCGAAAACCTGTCTCCTCGCGCAGGGTGACGTGCTTGGGCACTGCGCCGATGAAGTTGACCTGCGACGCATACGCGGGATAGCCGGGGTCCGGCAGGATCACCTCGTCGCCGGGCTCGATGCACGCGAGAAGGGTGAACAGGAGCACGTTCTTGGAGCCCGGCACGAGCACCACCTCGTTGGGATCGACTTCAGTCTTCAGCGTGCGCGAGACGAAGCCGGCCACCGCCTCCCGCGCCTCCATGATCCCGCTGGCGGGCGTGTAGTGCGTGTAGCCGTTCTGAAGGGCGGAGATGCCCGCCTCGATGATGTTGTCTGGAGTTGCGAAATCCGGCTCGCCGATCTCCAGGTGGACGATCCTCTTGCCATCCGCCTCGAGGCGGCGGGCCTTGGCCAGGACGACGAACGCACCCTCGGTGCCGAGCCTCGACATGCGTTCGGCGAAGCGGATGGTCACCAGCGAATCCTACTAGTGGACCCCCAGAAGCGTGCCACCGTCGACTCCGAGCGTCTGACCGGTGATGTAGCCGGCCTGGCGCGAGCACAGGAAAGCGCACGCCGCCCCAAACTCCGCTGGATCGCCGAACCTGCCCAACGGCTTGTCGGCTGCCATGCGCTCGATCTGTTCGTCCAGGTTCCCGCCGGATGTGGCAGCAATCTGCCTGATGCGGTCCGTGAGGATCCCGTCGGGTGCGAGGCAGTTGACAGTGATCGCGTCAGGCGCGAGCTCGCGCGACAGCGTCTTCGCCAGGCCGGTGACTGCAGCGCGCAAGGAGTTGGAGAGCGCGATGTTGGGGATCGGCTGGCGCACGGATACGGACGTGATGAAGACGATCCGCCCCTGGCCCGAGCGCTTGAGGTGCGGAAGGCTCGCATTCACGAGGCGGACGGCGCTCATCAACGTCAGCTGATACGCCGCGTCCCAACTCTCCAGCGGCGTGGACTGGAAGGTCCCAGGAGGCGGCCCACCGGCGTTGACCACGAGGACGTCGAGGCCGCCCAGCTTCGCCACCGCAGACTCGACGAGCGGCTCTATGTCGCCCGCCCGGGAAACGTCGGCGGCCTGCCAGCCCGCCGCCCCGATCGCCTTGCCGGCGCTCTCGATCGCTGAAGCGTCGCGCGACGAGATGTAAACCTTCGCGCCCTCCGAGGCGAGTGCCTCGGCGCATGCGCGGCCGAGACCCTTGCTGGCGGCGGTGACCAGCGCGTGGCGTCCGTCGAGACCGAGATCCACGTAGACAATTGTGGCGTGCGGAGGATCATCGAGGTCGATGCGACCCCGGATGCGGCGGGCTGGAGCTGCCGCGTGAAGATCGACGAAGGCGGGTTGACCATCAGCGATCACGTGGTTGCGGCGACGAAAGCTGATGTGGAGCGCCTGGGGGAAGGTTCGTCAGTCGAAGAGCTCGTCAGGCGGAGCTTCGAGTTCCTCCTCGAGCGCGAGCCGCCGCAGAGCATCCTGAGCCGGTTCTCGCTCTCCGATATCGAGCGCTACTTTCCCGAATATCCCCGGGTGATCACGCGCCGGCTTTAGGTCAGCCTGTCGTGACCGAACCCAATCGGCCAACGCAGGGTGGTTGCGTCTGCACGTAACGGAGGCCGATCGTTCCACGGCCCACTCTGACGAGCACAGCTCTCAATGTGGAATACCCCGTCTATATGGCCCGGCTTGTGTTTCCGCTGCTTAGTTGGACCGTCGACCTACCGGTGCTGGCGTTGACCTTACTGGGCCAGTGCCATGAGCGACCCAAACCGGCTGTGGCGGCTCAGGGAGCGGAGTCTTTGCCTTGTGCGGGCCATAGGCCTCGTAGCCGGTCGGATCACGACCAAGGGCGCTTCGCACCTGAGCGCGAGCATCCACAACGCGCTGCCAACGCCCTCGACCGGATCGGCTCGTCACCGAGCGGCGCCCTTGGTCTGCTCGTCGACCACCCACTCGATCGCCTCGGAAACCGTGGTGAAGGTACGCGTTGCGAACGCCGTTTTTCCAATCTGACTGAGTACCGCTTCGCTCGCAATCTTGCCAAGCCCGTGAGCTGCCAACACCACAGCGATTCGCTTGAGACCCACGGCTACCGCTAATGGAGTCCAAGTGTCACGAATCCAGAGCTGATCTTCATTAGCAACCACTTCAAGCCTTCGGTTGTCGCTGACAAACGAACTTGCGTGGCGCTCTCGAATCGCATCAATGATCTTCATCATGCTTGCCCGGAGTTCGCCGCTGTTCGCGAAGCCGTTCCAATCCGAATAAACGCACTCGTGCTCGGCATCCCAGGTAATGGACACCCACGGCTCGTCCGAATGGTGGCCTAGCTGAGGCGTCATGAATAGACGATAGGGGTATCGCTCTAGCACGTCTAGCAGCGTCTCCCATATCGAGGCCGGGCAGCCTCGCTCCATGCGCATTGTTGCCCTCCTCGCAGGTATTTGCGGGGCCGGCGAAGGAACTCCACCACGGCCGCCACGGCTCCGGTATCTGATCAGGCTTAAAAGGCATGCTGGGAATCGGGCAGCGTCCCGTCTGGATCGACCTGTGACTACCCTGTCGTATTGACGTACCACTGAGTCACATACTGGAACCGGTCCGCGGGCTCGATCACGCCATTGAGGCGCACGCCGTGCACGCGCTGCGACACCGCGTAGTCGTAGTGCGGGGCGTACAGGAAGATCGCAGGCGCCGCGTC
>JBGOTG010000049.1:0-13388 GCA_041476405.1 Candidatus Dormibacteraceae bacterium
ACCTGCTTAAAGATCGCATTCTCTCTCCCTCATCTCCGGCGGGCTCCCCCCGCCGGAGACCCTTACCCCCTGAATCAGGGACGCCCGGCAGGTGCGATCATCCCTCCGTGACAGGGCGCATTCGCAAGACCTTGTGAGCTCCCATCGCCCACATGCCGATGCGCATGACGAGAGGCAGGTCTCGCGGCACCGCCGGGCCTTCGAGCACCGTCGGCTCGACCAGCCCGTAGTCCGCCGCCCTGAAGCGGATCGAGCCCTCACCCGCGGACAGGACATTGCGCGCCCATCCCGAGTCCTGCCCGAACGTCAGTCCGAGCCAGAAGTACCCGCCATGGGGTAGGGCGGTCACCGGCGTCGAATACATGCGGCCCGACCGGTGCCCGCGATGGCGAAGCAGCGAGAACATCGGGAACCAGCGCCCGCCCGCGACGCGCATGATGAACGGGTTAAAGATCCGCGTCAGCGGCCTCACCACCCTGTCGACGACGCCCGAGACATCGGCCGGCCTTGATACCTTGGCGTTGGTGCTCATCGTTTCCTCCATTGGTTCAGTGCATGCGAGAACAGCCCCGTTGCGCCAGTATATTCCATCAAGTGATTGATTGATTCGATGACCACCCGCAACAAGCGAGGACGCCCGATTGCGGATCCCGAGGCCGAGCCTCGGCGTAATGAGCTCGTGCTGGCCGCCTACCGGCGTGTCGCCCAGACCGGCTTCGAGGGCTTGAGGACGCGCGACGTCGCTTCCGAGGCGGGGGTGAACGTCGCCACCCTCCACTACTACTTTCCGACCAAGGAGGCGCTGATCCGCGCCGTCGTCGGGCACGCGATGGGCCGATTCCGCACAACCTTCGAACCCGGCGGCTCACCGGGCGCGCAGCTGGAGGCCCATTTTCGCGGCATTCGTAGGCTGGTTCGAGACGAACCCGAGCTCTTCGCGGTCATGGGCGAGCTGGCCCAACGGTCCGCTCGCGACGGGGCGATCGCAGCGATATTCAAGGAGACGAACGACACGTGGCACGCGGCGCTTCGAGGTCTCCTTCGTCATGCCCAGACCGACGGTTCCATCGATCCCTCAATCGAGCCGGACGCCACAGCGGCCCTGGTGACCGCGACTTTCCGAGGCATGTTCATGCTGCCGTCCGCCACCACGAGCCCCCAGCGGCTGGAGCAGGCGCTGACGCAGCTCGAGCGACTCCTCGGCATCAAGCGGCGCAGGCGATAGCTCGATTCCGCGGAGGACGCCCCTCTTGACAATCTCAATTCACCGACACTAGAATTCCACCGACGTTGAATTAATTGGGAGTGTTGGAGATGGCACACAGCGAAGCGTTGGAGCGAGCAGCGGAGATGGGGCATTCGGGACCGCGCGCAGGAATTGCCAGGCTCGTGCCGCCCGTGGTGGGAGGCCTCGTGCTCCTGGTAACGCTTCTGGGTTTGATCGGTACCGCGATCCGGGATCCGCGGCCGCACGACATTCCGGTCGGCCTGGTCGGGCCGGCTCCGGCGGTGCAGCAGGTGTCGGCGGCGTTCGGCTCAGCCGCACCCGGCGCGTTCGCTTTCACGACCTACTCTTCAGAGGCGGACGCGCGTGGTGCCATCGACTCGCGGGCGGTCGACGGCGTCCTCATCCTCGGCGGGGCCACCCCGCAGCTGATCGTGGCCGGAGCAGCGGGTGACGGCTCCGCGGGCGTGATCACCGTGGCAATCACGAGTGCTCTCAAAGCTCAGGGGGCGACTGTAACCGTCGAGACCGTCCATCCCTTTGTCGCAGGCGACGCTCACGGTCTCATCCTGTTCTTCGTCGTCGTCGCGGTCTTCGTCTCCACTCTGGTCACGCAGGCTCTCGTCTTCGGCACCACGACCGATGCGGAGTTCGGCCCGCGGCTCGGCGTGCTTGTCGCGTTCAGCGCACTGGCCGGGCTCATCGGGATGGGCACCGCAGCATGGATCGCCGGTGGATATGGATCGGGACTCTGGATGGCGGTTGGCCTTGCGGCGCTCGGGTCGGCCGCTGTCGGTGCGGTCGTGGCAGGCCTGGTCAAGCTCTTTGGAGCGCCCGGACTCGCGGCCTCCGGGCTGCTGGTGGTCCTGCTCGGTCTTGTGTCATCCGGAGGTCCGGCGGGCAGCCGGCTCTTGCCTGACTTCTACAGGTGGCTGGCGCCCTGGATGCCGGCCGATACCCTCTACAGCTCGCTGCGCGGAGCCCTCTACTTCGATGGCGCCGGCCTCGTTAACCCAATCGCGGTCCTGGCCACGTGGCTGGCGGGCGGCGTGGCGCTGATGTGGCTCGCGGAGCGAATCGATACGCGGCGGCGCTCGACCGCTTCCGCCACCCCACAGTAACCTGACCTCGATGCCTCGAACCGGAAGGCGGCCGGGAGCCGGCGGCACGCGCGAGAAGATCCTGGCGGCAGCCCGCTCCCATTTCGGCGAGGCCGGTTACGAAGGCGGGACGGTCCGCGGCATCGCGGCCGGGGCCAAGGTCGACCCGGCTCTCGTGATGCACTACTTCGGCTCGAAGGAGGGCGTCTTTCGCGCCGCCATGGACTTTCCGATCGATCCGGCGGAGTTCATCCCCCGGTTGCTCGCGCCTGGGCTGGACGGCCTGGGCGTGCGCCTGACGCGGTTCTTTCTCGACACCTGGGACTCCCCGGCCGGGCAGCCGCTGCTGGGGCTGATCCGGTCGGTGGTCGGCAGCGCGAGCGCCGCCGCTCTTATGCGCGAGTTCATCAGCCGTGAGGTTCTAGGACGCCTCGCCAAAGCCCTGGAGGTGGACCAACCGCAACTGCGCGCGAGCCTGGCGGCGAGCTCGCTGATCGGGCTGGCGATGCTGCGATACGTGGTCAAGGTCGAGCCTCTCGCCTCGGCGCCGTCAGCCGAGGTTGCGGGCTGGGTGGGGCCGGCCATCCAGCACTACTTCACCGACGCGGGCATCTCGTCGCGCCAACCCAAACCGCGCCCGCGGGTCGCCCGCTCGACGACGCGAAAGGCGATGCGCATTCGCTCGATTGCCGGCTGAAGTCGGAGCTGAGTTGCCGTTCGAACGCCACGTCCACCTAGGAAACGGGCAGAACGAGCTCCCTACCCACCGATCGGACGTCAATCTCGAGGTGCAAGCCTTCGATCGGCGGCAGCGATGGGAACCAATGGATGCCATGGACCGCGGCTGGTCCGAGACGTCGCAGCACGCTGTCGACAAGCAGCCCCTGGACCTCGTCGATTCCATAAAGCTGGATCGTCGTGGCCTCCTCCCAGGAGACGCCTAGCTCCGTCATGCGGGCCGACATGGCACGCATCATGGAATCGAGCATCGACACCAGGTCGTCAGGCTTTTCCTCGGCCACACCCGAGAGCAGGAATGCCGGCCGGCCGCGATCGCGGGCCACCGTATACGTCATCGCGTAGACGCTGGGCACCGATACGCCGCCCGCTGCGGCCGCCACGTTGGTCCGAGCGGCCGGCAACAATCCGCCCACGACGAGACCGATCGACTTCAGGCGCTCGACGTAGCCGCGGTTGAGCTCTTCGAAGCCGTCCTGGGTCAGCGGCTCGGGGATGCGGAGCTCGAAGCCGGCGATCGCCTGGATGGGGCGTCCCGCCTCCTCGAGATGTCGCGCTACTGCATCCAGGCCCCTATCAAGGGCCATGGGGCGCTCGAACACGGCGTGAACCATGTCGAAGCCTGGGTCGGCCACGGCCCCGCCCGAGAACGGGCGCCCTGGCGCGGCGATGAAGCGGTAACCGCCTGACGCGTTGTGCGAAAGCATGGCCGCCAAATCTTCGCAGGATGAAGGGGGTGGGGGAAGGCCTGAGCTCAGCGCCTCTCGAATGCGAGCCGTCCCGCGAGCCCGATCATCACGATTCCGGTGAGGCGCTCGAGGGCCCTGCGAGCCCGCGCGCCGGTTCGAGTCCGCCCCGTTCGACTGACGATGTACCCATACGCGCAGAGCCAGAGCACGACCATCGCCTCATAGCAGACCACCATGACCACGAGCCGGACCACTGAGTCGTGTGGCTGGATGAACTGGGGCATGACGGTCACGAAGATGGCGCCGGCCTTTGGGTTCAGGAGGTTGTTCAGCAGCCCCTGTCCGAAGGCTGCCGAGTCGTCGAGGGTTCGCGCCGGAGGAGTGGGGCCACCAGCCGAAGCCTCGCGGGGCGAGCGAAAGCTTCCGGCGATGCTCCGCACACCAAGGTAGACGAGGTAGGCCGCTCCCGCGAGCTTGAAGACGGTGAACGCGAGAGTCGAGCTTTCGATAAGGACGGCAAGCCCGAAGACCGACGCCGCGGCCCAGACCAAGCTTCCCGCGCCGACGCCGAGGGCCGACAGGGAGGCCGCCCGCGTGCCTGCGCGCAAGGCGTTGCGGATGATGAGCGCCGTGTCCGGACCGGGCGTGACGATGAGCACCACGGCGACTGCGATCCAGGCCGCAAAGCGCCCGTCGAAAGGCAGGCTCACCTGATCACCCGATCTGGAACTCGTCGTTGCGGAGGATCGGCACCCTGGCGCCGTTCTTCTCGACGCCGTCGACGTCGACCTCCGGGCCGCCCACCATGAAGTCGGTGTGGATCGCGGAGACGTTCAGCCCCTCCCCTTTGTCGTCCTCGCCCACCGCGAATTCAAAACCGCCGCCGAAGGCGATGTGAGATGTCGCGTTCTCGTCGAACAGCGTGTTGAAGAACGTGATCCCCAACTTGCCCACCTCTGACGACCCGTCCACCAGCGCCAGCTCGCCGAGGTGGGCGGCTCCCTCGTCAGTCGCCACCTGCGCTCGAATGACGTCCGCGCCCGCTTCCGCGTTCACCTCGGTGATGCGGCCGTCGACGAAGACCATCTCGAGGCCTCGCACGACCGAACCGCCGACCTGCAGCGGCCTGGTGGACCGCAGGCGGCCGCTGGCTCTGCGCCGGTCCGGCGTCGTGAACACCTCCTCGGTGGGAAGGTTTGGCACGTGCCGTATGCCGAACGCGGTCTGGAAGTTCGCGCACATCCATCGCGATCCTGGCAGCAGGCCAACCGTCAGGTCGGTCCCGGGGCCGCGGTAGTGGAGAGCGTCGAAATGGCGCTCGGTGAGCGCCGCACCGATGGCGTCCAGCCGCCGGATGTGGGAGTTCCACTCGGCGACGGGGTCCGCCGTGTCCAGCCTCACCGCTTTTTCGACGGCGAGCCAGAGCCGCTCGACGTCGGGCTCGCCGAAAATCTGCTGGGCCCAAGCGGCGTTGGGCAGCGCCACGATGGTCCAGTTGACTTGGCGCCGGCCGATCAGGCCCATGTAGTGCTGCTGGAGGGTGATCGGATTCAGCCTCCCGACCCGCGTCTGGTCGAGGTCGCTCAGGAGATCCGGGGCGGGATCCCCGGTGATGGAGATCATCGAGCCTTGGCGCGCGCCAAGATCGTCGATCGTCGCCAGGTCACCTGCCGGCGACAGGCTCAGTGACGCCTCCGGTCCAAGCTCGATCAGGGCACGGTCGAAATGCCTATCGCTGTAGCTGGGCACGACAGTGGCGGCGCCTGCCCGGTAGGCAGCGCGCGCGACCTCCCTCATCAGGGGCGCGTGCTCGACGCGACCCCTGACGAGGACGGTCTGGCCGGGCTGCACGTTGGCGCCGACCTCCACGGCCAGTCGGGCCATTCGCTGGAGTCGCTCGTCTTCTTTCAAGTTCTCACTTCCTTGTCGGTTCTTCTTGTTGGTCATGGCGGCGGCACCTGAACGGCCTCGCACGTTCAGGCCGGCCAGGGCATGAGGTAGGTCGACGATGATGGTAGACATGGCACCCGCCCGCCGGTTTGCCTGTGCGCTGGTGGTGGTGCTCGCCGCCGGCTGCGGCAATGCTCCCCCGACTGTGACGTCAGGGTCGCCGGTGGCGTCCGCATCGCAAACGGCATCCCCCTCGTCGAGCCCGTTGTTCACGCTGACTCCCGGCCAGTTCGGGCACCTCCCGGCCGCGACGCCGCCGACGCTCAATGCGCCGCTCGCCATCACCTGCGCCGGCGAGGTCGGGGACACGGATCCTGTCGCTGTCGTGACCATCCACGGAAGGACTGGTGCGTTCCTTCGCGACTACGTCGACTCCGCCAATCCGCGCAACTTCTGCTCATTCGGACCGGGGATCGTGGTCGACGAGATACTCGACCCTCACCATGTGGTGATCTCCAGGCCTGTGCCGGCGGTCGTCGAGCTTCCCTCGGGACAGCCGTTCGAGCTTGCCGTCACGGGCAGGCTCGTCGCGGTCGACTCGGATCTGTCGCAGGTGCTCTGGGTGCCTCACGCCACCCCGCCGGCGCTGCACGTCTCATCGGATGCGGGTGACACGGTGATCCAGGTGTATCCGCCATTCGGAACGCCATGTGGGGATGCGGACAGCGCTTCGCGGTTCGGCGCATTTTCGCGAGACGGCAAGTACGGCTACGCGCTCTGGGACCAGGGCCCGACCACGCCGACCTACCTGAACATCGTCGCCGATCGAGCGCCCATCGCCGCGATGGCGCCACCGCCTGCCGGTTGGGGACCGCTCGGCGGGCCGCGCATGGCGGTCTGGTCGCCGGTTTCGGATCGGCTGTACTACGAGCAGCAGGGAAACCTGTGGACCTGGACTCCGGCGGTTGGCCCGTCGCAGCTAAAGTCTGGCTTGAGGTGGATCGACCCCGCGATATCTCCCGACGGCAAGCGCATCGCATACGCGGTGCGTGGAGCCGGCGGCCTCTCGATAGTCCACGTGATGGACGCGGTGAGCGGGGCGGACCAAGGGACGGTCAGCTCAGATGGGCGAAAGCGACCGTTCTTCCTGACCAACGACCTGATCTGGCTCAAGGGCGATGAGCGGGGCTGCACAGTGAACCAGCGGTCCACGTTCGTGTACGACCTGCGCGACGAGGTCGAGACGCAGTCCGGGCTCGATCAGGTGTGGGCCACGTGGCCGTCGACCAGCGCCCTCGGCGGTTGATGAAAGGAGATGTACGAATGGCAACGATAAGTCGCGCGGACGCGGTCTGGACAGGGGATCTCATGAGTGGGAGCGGCCGGGTCAAGCCCGACAGTGGGGCTTTCGAAGAGCTCCCTGTTTCGTGGGCGAGCCGGGCGGCCAGGGAGGCCGGCAAGACAAGCCCCGAAGAGCTGCTGGCGGCGGCTCACTCGGCTTGCTTTTCGATGGCGTTCTCCAATAGCCTCAGCAAGGCCGGGCACAAGGTGGAGGAGCTCAACACCACAGCCGAGGTGGAGTTCGTTCCGGGGACCGGCATCACCACCATCACACTCTCAGTCCGTGGGCGGGTCGGAGGGATCGATGAGGCGGAGTTTGAGAAGCTCGCCGCCGAAGCCAAGGAAGGCTGTCCGGTCTCGAAGGCCCTCAAGGGCAACGTCGATCTGAAGCTGGACGCCCGCCTCGAGAGCTGAGCGAGGCGGTCAGGGTTTGGCGGGACCTGCGACAGCGGGAAAGTCGACGGCGCCCTGGACGCGCAGCTCGCGCAGCCGTGCGGTGAGCCACTTGCGCGGCTCGTCGATCGCCTGGTTGCCGTCGAGGTAATCCCAGCACTTGCCGCTTAGATCCCGGCCCACGAGCAGCAGGCAGACGGGATGATTCGAGCTCTGCCAGGCCTTCATGACCGGGCTGAGGCGGATCCGGCGCGGAGAAGCGTGCTCTGGCATGGTGAGCTCGCCGGCGTACAGGTCATCGCCCGCCTGGACGATGACGGCGCCGGCCGCGAGCGTGCCGCCGAGGTTCTCCACCTCCAGCTCGATCGCCTGGCCGGGAGCCGGTGGTGTCGTGAAGCTGAGGCGTGGCGAGGGTCGAACGCTGTCTTCCCAGCGCTTGTTGGCCAGGTCCGCCGCGCGCCGCGTGGCGAGCTCGGCCCGCGTCGCGAACACGGCCGCCCAGAGCGCCAGCAGCGCTGTGACGATGCCCAACCCCAGCAGAACGTTGTCCGTGCTCACTACCCCACACGCTTGACGGCCGATCGATCGCAATCCTGTGACGCCGTCGAACGCAGATCGTACACGCCGTCCCGGCAAACCTTCGGCGCGTCATGTGGTCGGATGCGCCGGGGCGGCGCGCCACTCGCGTTCGTCGTAGCGGCGGAAGGCCGGGAGCGCCACCGCGCAGAGCACGCAACCGATCACACAGAGGATGCCGCCGGACAAGACAGAGGTGCGCACGCTGAAGAGCGATGCCACGACGCCGGCTTCGAAGTTGCCGAGCGTAGGCCCCACCGAATAGCTGAGCAGCTCGATCGACGCGAGCCGGCCACGAAGCGAGTCCGGGATGGTCTGGTTCCAGATCACCTGACGGAACACGCCGCTCATCGCGTCCGCGGCGCCCGCTAGGGCGAGGAAGACCAGCGCCGCCGTGCGGCCGGGCACGAGGCCGAAGCCGATGATCGCTGCGCCCCACATGGTGGCGGCGACGATCACGCCCATCCCGTGCCGGTGGACCCGGCGCGTCCAGCCGCTGGTCGCGGCGAAGCAGAAGGAACCGACCGCCGGCGCCGCGTATAGAAGACCGAGAACGCTCGGCCCACCCAGGCCCTGGGCGATCGCCGGGAACAGAGCCATCGGCATTCCGAACAGCATCGCGACGATGTCCACGACGTAGGTGCCGATGAGCTCCGGACGGCTGCGCGCGTAACGGATCCCCTCGACCACCCGCCGGATGCTTGGGCGCGCGGCATCGACAGGAGGCGGAACCGCCCGCATCAGGAGCAGGCAGGCCAGGCCGACCACGAACGAGGCCACATCGACCATGTAGGTGATCGGGAGGCCGGCGACCGCCACGAGCACCCCGGCCAGCGCGGGACCCGCGATCATGCCGACCGTTCCGCGCAGGCTCCCAAGCGCACCGGCGGCTGCCAGCTCGTCCCGGTCCACCAGGCGCGGCAGCAGCGCGTCCAGCGACGGTCGCTGCAAGGCGTCGAATGCGCCCTGGAGCGCGGCGACCGCGAAGATCAGCCAGACCAGCGGATGCGCCAGCAGCGAGTTGCCGGCGAGGAGCAGGCTGCCCACCATCAGGCCGGCTTCGCTCAGCAGGACCATCGTGCGCCGGTCGGCGGCGTCGGCCAGGGCTCCGCCGAGCATCGCGAAGCCGATCAGGGCCGCGAGCTCCGCCAGGCCCAGAAAGCCGACCAGCAGCACGCTGTGCGACAGCTGGTAGACCTGGTACGGGACCGCGACGACGGTGATCATGGTGCCGAAGAACGAGACGAGCCGCCCGATGAAGAGGAGGCGGAAATCGCGATGACGCCGGAGCGGCGAGAGGTCGATGGTCGCCATGTGCAGCCATCCGCGTTTTGGACTTGCGGGCGGCGGTCCGGTGGGAAGGTGCGACATGGCGAGGGGCATCATAGGTGCGGCGTATGCTGGACGTGAGATGGAGAAAGCGACTTTCGCGGGCGGCTGCTTCTGGGGTGTCGAGCACCTGTTCAACCAGATCCCTGGCGTCTTCGACGCCGTTTCCGGCTACGCCGGAGGCTCGCGTGACAACCCGACCTACGAGCAGGTCTGCAGCGGCCGGACCGGCCACGCCGAGGCTGTCGAGGTCACATTCGACCCCGACAAGGTCAGCTACGCGGAGCTCCTCAACGCCTTCTGGAACATGCACGATCCGACGACCCTCAACCGCCAGGGCCCTGACCACGGCCACCAGTACCGATCGGCGATCTTCTTCCACGGTCCCGAGCAGGAGGCGATCGCGCGCGCATCGGCCGGCGCGGCGCAGAAGTACTTCGAACGCCCGATCGTGACCGAGATCGTCGCGGCCCCCCGTTTCTGGCCGGCTGAGGACTATCACCAGCGGTACTTCGACAAGCACCCCGGACACGGGTCCTGCCATTGGATTCGAGGCTGGGTTCCCGAGGCGGCCGCCAGCACCACCTGAACCGCTGCCGCTTCAAGGGCCATGCGAAGCGGATCGATTCGAGCGAGCTGCTTTCGCGCTTGCCACAGTTCGTGACGAGGGCCCTATTCTTTAACGCGCGCGCCGGAATCGAGGGGCCCAGCGGTCACCTGCAGCGGCGGCAGGAGGTACCCGGTGCAGTGTGACCATTGCGCGCACGACGTCCCTGACGGCGTTTTCTGCACGCGCTGCGGAGCTCACCAGGGCACGACCGGGGAATCAGGCAACGCCAAGTTGCGCGAGCATCACTACGCGGCCCACCCCGGCGAGCACGTGGCCCAACCATCGATCTTCACGACGCTGTTCCCGCACCTGGGGCGCCACAAGATCCATGAGTTCCGCTGGGCGTTCATCGTCGGGGTCGGCGGCGTGCTCCTGCTCTACCTCGCCGGGCTGATCACCGCGGCAATCCTCGTCTCCGTCTTCCTGATCCCGGTCCTCTACCTCATCTACCTCTACGAGGCGCAGGTCTACCGCGACGAACCCGCGACGGTCCTGGGGTTCACGATCGGCGGCGGGGTCATCGTCGGCATCGTGGCCACGATTCTGGGTCGGGCCATCTACAACCCGTTCGACTACAACGTAAACCCGCTGGCCAACGCGGGCATCAGCATCGGGGCGGTGCTGATCGTGGGGCTGCTCATGCCCATCGTCCAGGAGATCTTGAAGGCCGTGCCCGCAATCCTTCTGCCCAACCGCGCCGACTACCCGGAGACAGTCGACGGCCTCGTGTTCGGGGTGGCCGCAGGCCTCGGGTTCAGCCTCGCGGAAGGTCTCATCGGATTTTCCAGTGCTCTGACCAGCCTGCCCGCCCACGTGGCACCGGGCAACTGGATCTACGACCTCGCCACGCTGGCGGTCTTCGAGCCTCTGCTTCAGGGCAGCGCGACAGGAATGGTGGTGGCGACGATCTGGCGCTATCGCCGCGGAAGCCTGGCCGGCCGCGAGATCGGCGGCGTGGCGATGGCCGTGATCGCTCACATCGCGTTCACCGCCGGCACGCTGGTGATGAAGGATTCTTCGGTGAGCCCGCTGTTCATCCTGGTCTGGCAGGCGGCGGTGGTCGGGGCGCTACTGATCTACATCCGCTACCTGCTCCACCATGCCCTTCTGGAAGAGGCCGCGCACATGGGGTTTGCCGAGACCGTGTGCGCAAGCTGCCACACCCACATCGTGGCTTCCGGCTTCTGCCCCAACTGCGGGATGGCCCTGGCCGCGTCCCCGAACGCCATCAAGCGAAGCCGCCGGCCTCGAAGCGACAGTGCGGCAACTCCGTCGGGAGACGCATAGATGGCGGTCATCTGCGCCAGGTGCGGCACGCAGAACCCGGACGGCAACCAGTTCTGCCAGGCGTGCGGGACGCCGCTCGCCGTGGCAGCAGCCCAACCTGCGCCTGGCGGTGCAGCTCAAATGGCTCCTACGTCGGTCCCCCCCGGACCGCCCCCGGCGCCCGGCGCATATCAGAGCCCTTATTACGCTGCGAGCGCCGTCGGCCCTCAGCCCCAGGTTCACCGCGCGCCCTGGGTCCTCATCATCAGCGCGATAGTCGTGCTCATCCTGCTGATGGCGGGGTGCGGCACGGTGATCGCCGTGCTGAGCAACCGCGTCACCATCTCGGGGAGCTTGTCGGGCATCGTGCCGAGCCCAAGCCCGGCCGGCACGCCGAGCCCGAGGGTTTCGCCTTCGCCGATAGGAGCCGGAGGAGGGACCGCTTCGAACAAGGGAGTGACGATCGCCATACCCGCGGGCTGGACGATTTCCAACAAGGACGACCAGACCATCACGATCACCAACCCGAACGGTGACGGCTCGGTAACCATCGGAAGCGGAGCTATGAATCCGGCTCAGACCGCCCAGCAGAACAAGGACAGGATCGACAAGTTCTACGAAGGGAGGTATCCGGACACGAAGAATTGCTCCGGCAGCAAGACCAACACGGGAGCCCTCAACGGTCCAACGGGAATCTTCTGGGAGGTGTGCTTCACGCTGTCGACCGGAGGCCAGAGCGTCCAGGCCGAGGCGCCGCTGTTCGCCGGGGCGAACTCTGACGGCAGCGTCTACTACGTGGTCCAGCTGCTGACCAGCCAATCCAACGTCAAGAGCTTCATCAACCAGACCGCGCCGATCCTCGAGAGCATTCAGTGGAAGCTCACCTAGCCGTCATCTGACTCGCACGACCTCTTAATCGAGGCTCGACGGGGCTCATTACCTGGCGCTGTATCGTGGTGCGGATGTTCGCCAGATGGGGCCGCTTTGTCTATCGGCGGCGCTGGGCGACGCTTGTCGTTTCGGGCGTGCTGCTCGGATTGTCCGTGGCCGGCATCCTCACGGGTGGGACGTTGGCGGGCAACGGAGGGTTCGGTGCAAACCTGCCGGCAGGTCAAGCGGCGAAGCTGATCACCAGGGAGATCCAGCCCCAGCAGGTTGCGACGGGCTCGAGCTTCGAGCTCATCTTCAGCAGCGACGCTCTCACAGCCACCGACCAGGCGTTCGAGTCGAATGTCAAGCAGGCGCTGGCACCCCTGCAAGGTGACGCTCGAGTGATCGGCGTCGAAACGCCCTACAGCGTGCCGGCCCTGGCCCAGTCGAGCTACATCTCGAAGGATTCCCACAAGGCCCTGGTGATAGTTCGATTGAAAGACTCCTCCCTCAAGGCCCAGGGCTACGTGTCGCAGGTGGTCGGCGAAGTCAACCCCGGCGTGCTGAAGGTCGTGGCGACGGGCCAGGTGCCGATCAACCGCGCGTTCAACACCACGCTGGAGCAAGACCTGCAGCGCGCCGAGATCGTCGCGCTGCCCATCACTCTGCTCCTGCTGGTGCTGATCTTTGCATCGATCGTCGCGGCTCTCCTGCCGATCAGCGTCGGCATACTCGCGATAGTCGGTGGCGTCGGCGGAACCCTCTTCCTGGCACGCCTCACCGACGTGTCCCAGTACGCCATCAACGTCGTCACGCTGATCGGGCTCGGAGTGGCGATCGACTACTCGCTGTTCATCGTCAACCGCTTCAGGGACGAGCTCGCGGCGGGAGCGTCGCGCGAGGAGGCGATTGCGACGGCCCTGTCCACCGCGGGCCGCGCGATCACCTTCTCGGGCGTCACGGTTGCCGTCGGCCTGTCGGCCATGCTCTTTTTCCAGGGCACGTTCCTGGCGTCGATGGGCGCTGCGGGCGCGATCGTGGTCGCCGTCGCCGTCGTATATGGGCTGACGTTCCTGCCGGCGCTACTGTCGGTGATGGGCCCCAACGTGGATCGGTTGCGGCTGCCGTTCCTCGGCCGGCGAAAGCCAGAAGGCACGGGGGCCTGGCATTCGATGGCGGTCTGGGTGATGCGACGGCCCTGGGTCGTGCTGGTGCCTGCGCTCGGCCTGCTGCTATTGGCGGGCACGCCGTTTCTCCAGCTGCGGCTGGCCAACGGTGATGTTGACCAGCTGCCGCCAAAGAACGAGGCTCGCCAGGGGTCCGACACGCTGGTCAGCGACTTTCCCGGTCAGGACGAGACC
>JBGOTG010000050.1:0-13316 GCA_041476405.1 Candidatus Dormibacteraceae bacterium
GCCAAAAGGCCGGATTCACTCCGGCCGTCACCGTGCATGCCTCTCCAAACACCTCCAAGCGTGGCGGCTCACAGGAGGGGGTTCCGCGGGGGAGGACTTACGTCCTCACCCGCGCTTCGTCAACGGGTTGCCAAAAGGCCGGATTTACTCCGGCCGTCCCCGTGCGTACCTCTCCGGGCGCCTCCATGCGTGGCGGCTAACAGGAGGGGGTTCCGCGGGGGAGGACTCAGTCCTCACCCGCGCTCTTCGACGTGAGCCCGGCGAGGTACCTGGCCATCTGAGGTATCTCCTGCTCAAAGCTGCCCACCGACGGTGACCAGGTCAGCTCTCGGCGGGAGTGCGAATCGTCGTAGTAGTGAGGCTTGCCGATCACGTCCACTGCATAGATCCCCGGCCACACCACTGCTCCGATTGACGTCACCGTCTCGGTGGCGAGGGCTTTCAGATAGGCCACGTCGTACGGCATCGACCAGATGTCCGCTGCGATGCCGGCAACCCTCGCAGCGGACTCGAGAAGGTCGCGCCACGACGCGTCGAACCCGCCGACCAGGTAGCTGTGCCCGGGCCGTCCGCGGTCGGCGGCGGCCAGGCACGCGCGCCCAACGTCCCCCGCCGAGATGAAGCTCTGCGGGCTGCGCCCGCCTCCCGGGAGCCAGAGCCGGCCGCGGGCGAGCGAGCCCATGAGCCGGGGCAGGATCCAGTCCTCGCCAGTCCCGAACACGCGCGCCGGGCGGACGATCACGACCTCGAGGTCGTTGGCGGCCTCGAGCAGCCAACGCTCCTCGAAAAGCTTCAGCCGCTCATAGGCATGGACCGGGCGAAGCCTGGACTTCTCACTGATTCGCGCAAAGTGGTCGGGGCCGAAAACGTCGGCAGTCGAGACGTGCACGATGCGCCGCACCGCGGAGCGGCATGCAGCGTCGACGATCCGCTTGAGCAGGGACGGGGCAGCCCGGCGGTAGTGGAGCCTACGGGCGGGGGACCACGTCTCGGCGCAGATGTGAACCACGTCGACGGTGCTTATCGCGTCGGTCAGCGTGTCGTCATCCGCATCGGCATTCAGCGCGATGACTGGGACTTCGCCGGCCAGCGCGTGCGAGACGTGGTCGCCGAGAAACTCACCGGCGCCGATGACGAGGTGCAAAGCTCCCGGATACTAACCTTTGGCCTCAGCCGCGCCTTCTCTGAAGGCCCGATGCGATGGCGCGCTGGACGTTCTCCACCACCTCGCCGACTCTGCGGCCGAGGGACCACCAGGCCGGCGGGTCCGGGTGGATCGCGGGGCCGACCGAGATGTCCACCCGGCTGAACGGGCGCAGGACGTCGGTGCCCCTCACCGAGACCGGGCAGATCGGAACGCCCGCCTGCAGCGCGAAGTGACCGATGCCGACCTTCAACGGCCGGACTGCCCGGCCGCGCGAATAGCGGCCCTCCGGGAACATCAGCACGACGCCGCCTCGCGCCAGCACCTGGTAGACCGTTCGCAGCCCCGCCTCATCGAGCTCGCCCTTGTGCGGCGAGATCGGAAAGACCCCGATGAGCGGCAGGAGCCGCCTCTTCCACCCTCGATTGAAGACGGTTTCGCGCTTGGCCATCGTGTAGATCATCGGGGCCTCAGGAAAGAACGGGATGATGAATGGGGTCGAACCAGGCCTGATGGTTCGCGGCGATGATGTAAGGCGCACGCGGGATGTTCTCCAGGCCCGTGATGGTGACTCGGAAGATCTTCGGCACCAGCCATCTCACGAATCGGCGGACCGCCCTGTAAAGACGCGGTGGATCCCGCGGCGTCGGGTGGACGAGCGGGTCGAGCGGGGCGTCGACCAGCGCCCGGTACTCCGAACCGGTGTACTGCTTCCGTTGTTCAGGTGGAGAGGAAATGTTCCAGGACGCGGTTGAACTCCTCGGGACGCTCCGACTGAGGAGTGTGGCCGGCACCCTCCAACACAGCCAACCGCGAATGCTTGATCAGGCTGTGCGCGCGCGTCGCGTGCGCGAGCGGGAACAGCGGATCGTCGGCTCCCCATATCAGCTGCACCGGCACCTTGATCTCACCGAGCCTGTTCCCGAGGTCGTGCTCCGCGTCCAGCAGCGCTTTCGGGGTTATCAGAGAGCGCACAGTCGCAAGGTAGGCGTCGCCATAACCGTCGGCCGCGTAGAGCTCCCGAAGATTCGTGAAGTAGTCGCCGTCCATGGTCCGCTTCAGGTTGACGCTCGTTCCGGCGTAGCGAGCCGCCACGCGACGGATCATCGGCTCCGGCGCCCAGCGGAGGGCGTCGCCGGCGAATTTCATGAAGGCCTCGCCGACCCTGGGCAGCAGCATCAGTCCGTAATAGAGCTGCATGTTCGGACGCCCGAGCCCCAACGCATTGACGAGCACCAGCTTGCTGACGCGCCTGGGGTGTTCGAGGGCCAGCTCCAGCGCGATGCGTCCCCCAAGCGATGCGCCGACTACGGCCGCCGACCGCACGCCGCGGTCCTGCAAGTACCTGTCGATGAACCTTGTGAAGTAGGGGACGCCGTACCGGGCGCGCGGCTTCTCGGTCCTGCCGAAGCCGGGGAGGTCGGGCGCATAGACCCGGTGGCGGGCGGCGGCAGCCTCGAGGTTGAAGCGCCACTCCATGTAGCCGGATGAGCCGAGGCCGTGGATGAAGAGCACAGGAGTACCGCGGCCGCCGTGCATGTGGTGCACGCGCAGCGATCCCATGTGGATCATGCCCGCGCGAAGCCCTTTCGGAGGGCGATTGACGACGGATGCGATCACTGCTCTGGAAGCATAGTTGCGGGCTGTCGGAGGCCCAACACCTCCTGGCCTGCAGTGAAACGCGCGACCTTCGAACGGTTGATCACCGTCACCGCGCCAGGACCTGCAGCCAGCCACCTGGCGCCATCCCACACCGCGGCGCTGCGCTCGTCGACCCCGAGCAGGCACAGCTCGGGTGCCGCCGCCTGCGCGGACTCGATCCAGCGCTGCCCGAAGGTGTCGAAATGGGGCAGGACCGCAGTCTTGGGCACCAGCCCGAGCGCATCGACGGGCCGGCGGTTGAAATGGATCGGCCAGCTCGCGCGAACGAGCGTATGGCTGCACAGAGCCATCGCCCCGGCCGATGAGCCGGCGAGCGCGGCGCCATTGCGCCAGGCCTCAAAGATGGCCCTCCACACCACCGAGCCGCGGAGCACCGTGGCGACCAACCCCGGGTCGCCGCCGACCAGGTAGAAGAACCCGCCGGACCGCGCCCGCTCGGCAAGCACTTGCGAGTTGGCGTCCTTGCGTTTGAGGACCGGCAGCTCTTGCAGCTCGAGGCCGAACCGGCGAAACCAGGCGATTGCGTGAGCGACCGACTGGTCCGGCTTCTGGCGCGCGGCGGCGGTCGGGACGACGAAGGCCTCGCCTGGCCGGGCGGCCGCCGCGAGCATGCGGTCCTGCTCATCGTTGCCAGGGTTGAACTCGTCGCCTCCGACCAAGGCGAGCAGTCCGGGCACGGCAACTAGCATATGGCGGTGTCCGACCATGCCTCGATCCGCGTGCGGATCGCGCCCAGCCCTACCGGCTTTGCCCATCTGGGCACCGCCAGCACTGCCCTCTACAACGTGCTTTTTGCACGGAAGCACGGCGGCACGTTCGTGCTGCGCGTGGACGACACCGACGTCGAACGCAACCGCCCCGAATACGAGCAGCTCATCTATGAAGGCCTGCACTGGCTGGGCCTGGACTGGGACGAAGGCCCCGACAAGGGCGGCCCCGACGCGCCATACCGGCAGTCCGAGCGCCTCGACCTCTACAAGCAGCACGCCGCTCGGCTGCTGGCCGATGGCAAGGCGTACAGGTGCTTCTGCACGCCCGAGGAGCTCGACGCCGAGCGCAAGCAGGCGCAGGCCGAGAAGCGCCCGTACAGGTACTCGCGCCGATGCTTGAACAATCCTCCCGCGGGCAGGACCGAGTTCACTGTCCGCTTCAAGGTCCCGGGCGGGGAGGTCACGTTCACGGACTTGATCCGTGGGGTGATGAGCTTTGACTCGGGGTTGATCGGCGACTTCATCGTCGTCAAGTCGGATGGCTTTCCGACCTACAACTTCGCGAGCCCGGTCGACGACGCGACGATGAGGATCACTCACGTGATACGCGGCGAGGAGCACCTGTCCAACACCCCGTATCAGCTGATGTTGATCGACGCCCTCGGCTACCCGCGCCCGGACGCCTACGCGCACATGCCTCTGATCCTCGCCGCAGACGGCAGCAAGATGTCCAAGCGCAAGCACCCGGAGCTCAACCTGATGCTCTATCGCGAGCAGGGCTACCTCCCCGAGGCGCTGCTCAACTACCTCATCCTCCTGGGGTGGAACCCAGGCACGTCGCAGGAGATCTTCACGTTCAACGAGCTGGTGGAGCTGTTCACTTTCGACCGCGTGCAGCACGGCGGTGCGCGATTCGACTGGGAGAAGCTCAACTGGATCAACGGCGAGTACATCCGCGCCCTCGACGACGAGGAGCTCGCAAGGCGGCTGCGCCCCTTCCTGCCGAAGCTGGACGAGGCGACGATCATGCGCGCTGTCCCGGCTTTGAAGACCCGACTGCCCAAGCTCGCCGCCGCGGTCGACCTGCTCGAGTACCTGTGGACGGACCCCCCGCCACCGACGCTCGATCCCGACGCCGTCGAGCGCCTCCGCGCCGCCATGGAGGCCCTGCGCAACGTGCAATGGGAACCGGCGGCGATCCATGACGCGTTGATGCGGGCAGTCGAGGCATCCGGCCTCGGGCCAAACAAGACGTTCATGCCGATCCGGCAGGCGGTGACCGGCAAGAAGATCTCGCCGCCGATCGACTACACGCTCGCCCTGCTGCCCCGCGACGTTGCGATGGCCCGCCTCGTTAGAGTTGCTGGGGGTCCCGATTGATACCACTGACCATCGTCATCAACCTCGAGCCGAACCTCTTCAGGATCGGGCCATTCCTGATCACGTGGCACGGCGTGTTCGCGGTGCTCGGCATCCTCGCGGGCGCGCGCCTCGGACTCTGGCTCCTGGGCAAGGACGGCGTCGACGTGAGCCGCGGCGCGGACGGGGTGGCGTGGATGGTGGTCTTCGGGCTCATCGGAGCCCGCCTTCTTTACGTATGGGAGAACTTCAAGCTCTTCTCCGGCCAGCTGGGCCGGATCTTCCTCATCACAGAGGGCGGCATCAGCCAGTGGGGCGGGCTCTTCGGCGCCATGGTCGGCGCCTACATCTGGGCATGGCGCGCCTCGTTCTCGTTCTGGAAGATCATGGACGCCGCCGGCGCCGCGGCGATGATCGGCCTCGCAATCGGCCGCATCGGGGACGTCATCAACGGCGAGCATCACGGCACGCCGACCAATCTCCCCTGGGGCGTCGAGTACGTCAACGCCGACACCTTGGGCCAGCCGGGCCAGGTAGTGCACCCGGAGGTCGCGTACGAGATGATCCTGACGCTGGCGATTTTCGGAGCGATCCTGCCGTTCCACCAGCGCCTGAAGGCGCGCGTGCCGAGCGGCGTGCTCGGGCTCACATACCTGGCGCTGTATGGCGTCGGCCGCTTCTTGTTGAGCAACTTCCGCACCGACCCGGCGGTGTTCGCCGGATTGCGGCAGGCTCAGCTCGCCTCGCTGCTGATGGTCGTGATTGCGGTGATCGCCATCCCGATCCTGTTCCGGCGCAACCGCTCGACCAAGCCCGCCGAGCCGGAGACGGCGGCAGCCTAGCGTTCTCTAGGTCGAGCGCAGCAACATCCCAGCCAGCGCAGGCGACCCCGGGTCGTGCTTGAAATAGACGTGAACTTCGTCGTGCGCCGTAACCGCTGCCCTGATGGTCGAGAGCCACGGCTTCATCGAGTCCTCGTCGTAGCCGCGCCGGAGCCGGAAGTAGGCGACAGGTCCGATCTCGACCACCGGGGCGCGAGGCCACTTCTCCTCGTCGGTCACCACGAGGGCGCCGCCGTGAGCCCGCAGCACTCCATAGGTCTCGTCGTCGAACCACGACTCGTGGCGAAACTCGGCGGCGACAGGCCTGCCAAGCGCGCTGAGCAGCGAGTCGAGCAGTCCCACGTTGAGCTGCCTGGCCGGCGGGAACTGCAGCAGGACTGGCCCGAGCCGCTCCCCCAGCGGCGCCATGCGCTCTCCGATGATGCGGGCCAGCCCGACGCGGTCGAAACCGTCCGCCGAGTAGGTGAGGCCGCGATGGGCCTTCATGCAGAATCGAAAAGTGGAGGGCGTTCCCGCCGCCCATTTCATCAACGTCGGCTCGGGCGGCGTCCGGTAAAAGCTTCCGTTCAATTCGATGCCGTTGAGCCGCTCCGAGTAGTACTCGAGCATGCGACTCCCTGGAAGGTTCGCCGGGTAGAAGATGCCCTTCCAGCTCGCATAGCTGAATCCGGACGTACCGGCGTACAGCACGCCGACTAGGATCCGACCGCCTGGACGGCCGGCCGCTCGCGCATGACGCGCTCGTGCAGCTGGCCGCACGCCGCGTCAACGTCGCGCCCCCGTGTGTCGCGCACTGTGACGTTGAGCCCCTGCGCCTCCACGAGCTCCTTGAAACGCCGGATCGATGCGCGGTCGGGGGCGCGATAGGGCGTGTCCTCGACCGGATTGAACGGGATCAGGTTCACGTGCGCGAGCTTCTTGCGCAGCAGCCGCCCGAGCTCCTTCGCATCACGCTCGGTGTCGTTGACGTCCGCGAGCAGGACCCACTCGTAGCTCACGCGACGGCCGGTCGTGGTGGCGTAAGCCTGGGCAGCGTCGACGAGGTCTTGCACCGGGTACTTGCGGTTGATGGGCACGAGCACATCGCGAAGCTCATCGCGGGCGGCGTGCAAGGAGATGGCCAGCGTCACCGGCAGACGCTCGGTTCCAAGCTCGACGATGCGCGGGATCAAACCGCTGGTGGACACGACGATGCGCCGTGGGCTGATGCCGAGCAGCTCTGGGTCGGATAGCCGGCGCATCGATTCGACCACTGCCTGGTAGTTGGCCATCGGCTCTCCCATCCCCATGAACACGACGTGCGACAGCCGCCGGTCGTCGACAGCAAGCACCCGGACAGCGTCGACCGCCTGCTCGACGATCTCATGCGCCCTGAGGTTGCGGCCGAAGGGAAACTTTCCGGTGGCGCAGAACGGACACCCGATCGGGCAGCCGGCCTGCGACGAGATGCACAGCGTGGAACGCTCTGTGTACCGCATCACGACCGCCTCCACCGAATGGCCGCCGTCGAGCTCGAACAACGTCTTGGTCGTGAGGCTGCGGTCGGCCTGGCTGACCGCCACCGAGCGCAGCGAAGTGATCCTGAAGTCGCGCTCCATTGCCGCGCGCAGCGGCTTCGGCACGTCGTGCATGGCCTGGAACGTTGATGTGCCGCGCGCCAGCCAGCCCCACAGCTGCCGCCTCCGATATGCGGGCGCGTCGTTGGCTTCGAGCCATGCCTCCAGCTCGGCCGCGGACAGCGAAAGAATCGGCGGCCTGGGGTCTAGGGCCACGGCCGGGGCTCTCTAATCACCGGACCTACGATACCGATGGCTCAAACACTTCTCCGCTCGAGCGCACCACTCCGTCGTCGACGAGCTTGCGCAGGTGCGCGCGCATCGTCATCTCCGCCGCGACCATCAGCTTGTCATCGAGCTCTCCATAGACCCTCCTCGTCAGCTCGGCCGCAGTGCCGCTGCCCCGCCTCACCTCAGCCAGGACCTGTGCCTCGCGTTCGAGCCGGTGGACGCGGTACTCCTCGATCTTCGTCATCGCGTCCTCGACCGGGTCCCAGTGCCCTGGAAAGAGGATGCGTGGCTCGAGAGAAGCCAGCAGGTCGAGCGAGCGCAGGTAGGCCGCGACATCTCCCTCGGGGTACGTCACCATCGAGCTCCCACGACCGAGGATCAGGTCGCCGGTGAAGATGGCGTGGTCGGCGGCGAGCCAGAAGGCGAGGTGGTCGGCGCTGTGACCCGGCGTGTGGAGCGCGGTCACATTGAGCGTTCCGATCCGAACGACGTCGTTGTCGCCTAGCTCTGGATAACGCCTCACGGGCGCGTGATGCGGCGCAGCGAGGCGCTCGGCAAGAGGCAGGTGGTCGGGATGCGAATGGGTCACGAGCACGACGCCGACTGTCGCTCCGGCGAGCCGCTTGTTGATGGCCGCCAGATGAGAGTCGTCATCCGGGCCGGGGTCGATCACCACCACCACCGGTCCAGCCTCGACGATCCAGGTGTTGGTGCCGGGCCCGGTGTACGGTCCCGGGTTCGGCGCGACGACTCGTCGGACTAGAGCCAAGGCCGGGGCTCGTATGTCAACGGCGGACGGCTGGAAGGTAGATGCTGGCCCCGTCCGGGCGGTCTGCATCGAGCCACCCGTCCAGGTGCGTGTCGACGATCACCCGAAGGAGCGGCTCACCCATCTCGGGCACTGCCAACACGCGGCGAGGACCCGACGCGTCGATCCGCACCTTCCACCATGACCCGACGGGTTCCGCACCGACGCTCAAGCCCTCGCTTCCAAGCCACTCGCTGGCGCGGGAGAACGCCTCGACCAACGCCGGCTCGGATCCGAGCACGACGGCGTCCCCGGGCAGGTCGCGCGCGGCTCCAGGCATCGCCAGGTTGAGCACCGCGCCCAACACCACCCCGCGCGCGCTGTCTTTCGATTGGACCGACGCCGCTTCCAGCGCCGCGGCGCGTCGGCCCACCTCCTGCGCCAGCTCGAACACCGCCTCAAGCAGCTCGGGGCGACCGAAGGCTGCCTGCCTTGCCGACTCCTGTAGGGCGAGCACCGAAGAGCGAAGCTTGTGGCCGAGACGGCCGATCAGGTGGTCCCGGTGCTGCTCGACGAGCTGCAAGCCGAGCTCGGCGCAGCGCCGCGCCGCCCGCAGGCCGCCCTCGTCGGCCCAACCGACCACGCGGCCGCTGAGGATGAGCGGCTCCCATGGTCCGCCAGGCGGTGGAAAGTCGACGTCGGCGGGTCCGTGGCGGTGGTGCTCGGGGATCGATTCCATCCCGCCGCCAACTCTCACCCACATCGACCGGGCGGAGGTCATAGAACGCCTAACGGTAGATCAGCCGCGAACCCTGGACGGAACCGTGAATTTGAAGGTTGTGCCGGTGCGGTCGCTCGAGGCGACCCAGATCCGGCCGCCGAACGAGCGCTCGACGACAAGGCGGCAGAGATAAAGACCCAGGCCAAGGCCCCCTTGCGACCGGTTGCGCCCGGCGGGCCCTGTCTTCTCAAAGAGCGTCTCGACGCTGGCGGCCGGTAGGCCCTGGCCGTGGTCGGTGACCGTCACCTCGAGCCAGCCTCGCTGGGGCTGCCCGGCCTCGACCAGCACCTCGCCGGACGTGTACTCGAGGGCGTTGCCGATCAGGTTGGTCAGGACCTGGCCAACGTGGGTGGGCTCGCAGTACGCAGGCGGCAGACCCGCGGGCAGGCTCACCTGCACCGCCCCCGAACGCTCCTGGTATCGGTGCATCAGCACTCCCATCACCCCGTCGATGGCGGAGCGCAGGTCGACCGGCTCGGGACTCGGCTCGAAATGCCTCGTCTCGAGCTTGGCGATGATGAGCTGGCTCTCGACCAGGCTGAGCAGCCGATCGGACGACTCGTAGGCCTCCTGGAGCAGCTCTCGCCGGCCGTGCGGGTCGATCGTGGTGTCCCATTGCATGATCCCGGCGAGCGTGTTCTTCATCGCGGCGGCAGGGCTTCGAACTTCATGGCCGATGGCGCGAAGCATCAGGTCCTTGGCCTCGAGCGCGAGCCTCTGCGCGGTCACGTCCTCATGCAGCGTCAGGATTCCGGCGGGCTCGCCCTCGAGTCCTGGGATGACGACTCGGCGCACGTGCACGGTGCGGTCCGGGTCGTGCATGCGCAGCTCGATAGTCCCGTCAGATTCGCCTTCATCGTTCTGGACGGCGCCGGCCGCGGCGTAGATCTCCGCAGGCTTTCGGCCTGGCATCTCCGACGCTTGCAGGTTGTAGATCGCCTCGACCTCGGGATTGGCGTAGACGATCGAACCCGCCGCGTCCTCCAGCATCACCCCGACGGGCGAGTGGCGGAGGATGGCGTTCATCATCCGGCGCTCACGATCCAGCGCGTCGACCAGCTCGAGCTGGCCGATGAGGACCGCGGCCTGGCCGGCGAGCACCGCCGCCAGGCGCCTGGTCTCGGCGCCGCCACCGGTCATCCTGGCGATGAGCAAGCCCGCCATCCGGCCTTCGACCTGGATCGGAATCGCGAACGCGTCGGGCGGCGCGCCCAGCAGGTCGAGCAGGGCGCGCAAGCGGCGGCTGCCGGTGGGCGACGCGAGCGCTCGCAGGAGCTGGGCGCTGTCGCTCACCGGGACCCTGGGCACGGTCTCGCCGTTGTCGGATCGCCGCACGAGCTGGCCGTCCTCCAGCAGCCAGAGCTCTCCCTGCGAACCCGCGAGAGCGCGGCTGACCAGCCGGGCCATCTCCGACCGGGCGCGGTCTGGCTCGGTCGGGGTGAGCTGCGTGAACGCAGCCACTGCCTCGAGGGTGCGGATGCGGCCGCGTGTCTCAGCGACCAGCCGGGAGTTCTCGATCGCGACCGCGGCGTGGCGCGCAAAGTCCAGGGCGCCTGAGGTGGCCTCGGCCGGCTGCGTCGAGGCGTGAACCGAACCGATGGCTCCGACGAGCCGGTCGCCGTACCACAGGGGAATCAAGCTCCAGGCCTGACCGTGCGACGTGCCGCTCATCAGACCCGTCGGCGCGTCGCGCCAGCTCTCCTCTGAGCTGAGACCCGCCCATGACAGCACCTCCTCGGCGGCGGCATCGCCGCTGCCTCTGGTCGCGCTGATGCGTCCCTCGATATCGAACGCCCAGCACACTGCGCCCGCGCATTCGAGCATCGTCCGCGCCTGGTCCGCGATGTTCGCCACCACGCTCATGAGCTCATGCCCTGCGAGCGCCGCCAGCTCCTGGATGCGAACCGACTGCGCCAGCGCGAGCTCGTTCGCATGGTGGAGGCGCATCGTGCGAAGCGCGATGCCGACCACGGGGGCGGCGGTCTCCAGCAGCTTGAAACGCGCCGGCTGAAAATGCGCCCCATCGTTGCGCATGGCGGCGATTCCCGCGACCACGCGGTCTGCCTGAGTGATCGGAACCCAGGCCACCTGGCTCGGCGAATGCGTGAAGAGGTAGCTGCCGATCGGCCCCTTTTCGTCCGCCTCCTCACCGGTGCCGACGTCGAGGACGGTGCCGCCTTGCTCGATCATGCGACGAAAGAACGGAGCGTCAGCCACAGGCACCGGGCCGATCGCGGTGACCTCTCCGCCTCGCTCCCCGGTGAACCCGGCCATGTTGCCGGCGGCATCCAGGTACGCCAGGACCATGTGCGTCGCCTCGACGTATTCGCTCACAGCCGAGAAGATGGCTTCGGCGATCTGGCGTTCGTCGGATGCACCTGCGACGCCCATCTCCAGGACGTGGAGTGCTTCCAAACGAGCGCGCTCGGCCTGCGCCTGGGCGAAGTGATCCGCGTTGGCAAGCGCCAGGCTCACGTGGGCGGCCACGTCCTGGAGCAGCTTGACGTGCCAGTCGTCGAACGCCGCCTCGCGATACGACTGCAGGGACAGCATGGCCGTGATGACCTCGCCGCTCAGAACGGGCACCCAAACGAACGAGCGCGACACCAGGCGCTTGTCCGTCGGCGGTCCCGACACGAAGATGGCGGCGCCACGGCCGACGGTCCAGCGCTCGCGCTCCAGGTCTTTGCGCTCGAAACTGCGAGCCCACGGCGAGCTGCGCACCAGCACGGGCTTCCCGGTTTCGTACGCCTCGCGAGAGGGCCCGGTGACGGCAAGGGCGACCGGTGGTACGACCTCCTCGATTCCGGCCACGTACTGATAACCCTCGGCGACCGGCCCGTCGGGGGTCTGCGTGATGGTGGCGAGGATGAAGCCGTCGAAGCTCAGGAAGGTGGCGAGCTCCTCGCGCAGGGTGCGCATGATCGACCAGCGGTCGAGGCTCGAGGCAAGGCGCCGTCCGATCGAGTTCACCACCTCGAGCTTGCGCCTCTGGTCTTCGATCGCCTCGTAGCTGCGGGCGTTGCGCAGCGCCAGCGAAGCCTCGTCTGAGACCAGCTCCAGGAAAGCCGCCGTCGAGTTCTCGTACGCATAGGGACGGGCGCATCGGATTCCGAGCGCTCCCCTCGTGACACCTCCCTCTTTGATCGGTACCCAGAGCGACGAGCTCGGCTCATACACCAGCACGGGCTTCGAATCGCGCATCACCGCGCGGGCAGCCGCGGCGGCGGGCGACCGCGGCGGCAGCCACCTTGCGGTCGGAGCCGAATCGGACTCGACGTGCAGCAGCCGCATCCGATCGCTGCCGGCATCCGGCATGGCCACGATCTCGAGCGCATCGACCTGCAGCAGCTCGCGAATTGTGGTGTGGAGCCCGGTGAGCACGCTCGTCTCGTCGAGCGTCGAGGCCATGGCCCGCGCGATGCTGTTCAGCGCTTCCAGCCGGCGAGCCTGGTTGCGGGTGAGCTCGTTGAGCGAAGCGTTCTTGAGGAGGACACCCAGGCGCCGGTGTATCTCTTCGAGAAAGGCGATCTCCGTGTCCGGCACGGCGCGCTTGCGATAGGACTGGTAGGCGACGCTTCCGATCAGCTCGCCCTGGTGTTCGACAGGGATCCAGACCGCGGTCTTGGCCTTATGTCCGGCGCCCGGCCCCTTGCCCACCAGCTGCGTCCTGGCGAAGCCTGCGACGACCGTGGTTTGGGGATTGGCGTACTGCCGGGCAAACGCCGACTCGCGAAGCGGGCGTCGCCGGACGTCCTGCAGCACACCGGAGTCGACCGCCAGAGATCGAAACCAGCCCTCGCGCTCGAGCACGTGCAGGTTGATGACGTCGTAATCGAATCTCGCGTGCAGCCCGTGGTACAGAACCTGGACCAGGTCGGCTTCGGTGACACAGCTTCCGAGCTCGTGGATGAGGGCCGCGGCCGAAGGACCGGCGCCGTTCTTCGACTTTGGCGGAGGGGCTTTAGGCCGGAGTGCGCGCGTCACGGGCCTCGGCGAGGAATGAGGCCTGACACTTCGCCGAGCGGGATTTGGCATCGCCACCGATACACTAACCCCGTGCCCTTCACCCCGCCCAAACCGATCGCGCCCACCCCCGAAGATCTACGGGGCTCCACGGTGCTCGTGGTCGACGACGAGCGGGCGTGGCGCGTGATCCTGGAAACCGACCTGCGGATGCTCGGCTACAAAGTCTCGATGGCCGAGGACGCAGACCAGGCGCTGGAGAAGGCGCAGTCGGATCAGCCGGAGGTCGCCATCATCGACCTGATGCTCCCGGAGCC
>JBGOTG010000051.1:0-13268 GCA_041476405.1 Candidatus Dormibacteraceae bacterium
AAGGTGGCCTTTGGGTGGCCAGGCTTCGTCCTCGGGCCACCACGGTGGTCGGCGAGCGGGAGCGCTGCCGCGCGTCATCGGCATCGGCGGTTCTCTCGGCTCACGAGTCCGCGAACTTATAGCCGACGCCGTACACCATGTGAATGTAGCGGGGCTCGCGAGGGTTTGGCTCGAGCTTGCGGCGGATGTTCTTGATGTGGGCGTCGATGGCGCGTTCGTACGACTCGAACGCGACGCCCTTCACCGCATCCAGCAGCTGCGCGCGCGTGAACACGCGTCCAGGCTGTCGCGCCATCGTCGCCACCAGCTGGAACTCGGTCTTGGTCAGGTCCACCCGACGGCCTCCGAACCGCGCCTCCATCCGCGGGACGTCGAGCTCGACGCCGGCGACGCGGATCACATCGGACGGCGAGCGCAGGCCCTCCGCCCGGCGAAGCACTGCACGCACGCGGGCCACCAGCTCCTTGGGGCTGAAGGGCTTGGTGAGGTAGTCGTCGGCGCCCAGCTCGAGCCCGACGAGCTTGTCCGTCTCGTCGGTGCGCGCCGTCAGCATGATGATCGGCGCCTCGCCGTCACGGCGAAGGGCTCGGGCCACGTCGAGGCCGTCAAGCCCAGGGAGCCCCAGGTCGAGCACGATCAGGTCCGGTCGTCCCGTGCGCGCCGTCCGCAGCGCGGCCTGTCCGTCGGACGCGACGAGCACCGTGAAACCACCATGCTCGAGGTAGTCGCGGACCAGCTGGACGATGCGCGGCTCGTCGTCCACGACGAGGATGGTCGCCACCGTGACCATCCTAGTGATGGGCCTTCTGGAGCATGAGGTGCCTCACGGGAAAGCGCGGGGGCGGGATTCGACCCGCCCCCGCCTGGTGGCGTGTCACGCCTGCTTCTGGTCGGGTGGCGGCGTGGCCGGCTGCTCGCCGTGTGCGCGCCTGTGCCACTCCTGCATGCGCTCGTCGATCGCGGGCGGAACGCCGCCGCCGTAGCCGCCGTGCTTCCAACCGCCGCCGCCCCAGCCTCTTCGTCCGAAGCTCAACAGGCGGAACAGCACGAAGAAGAGGAACACCAGGAACAGGATCCCGAACAGCCCGAAGCCGTAGAAGTGCGGCTCGTAGTAGTACGGGGGAAGCGCTGCGCCTGCCGGCAGCTGTGTTGACACCCCCGCCTGGTACGAGGCAACGCCGACGATGGCGGCGATGACCCCGGTCAGCACCACCCAGACGAAACTGAAACCGCGTCTCATGTCGATCACTCCTTGATTCGAGAGGCTGACTGCACGCCCCTCATCCTTCGACGAGGTTGTGAGCGCCGTGTGAAGAACCGGAGTGCGCCGTGTGGATGTTCGGTTGTGCTCAGAAGCCCGCGGTTTCCAGCTCCACCAGTTCGGCGGTTCGCGTCCACAGTGCCCTCTGAGCCTCGGGGTCGGACGTCGACTTCGGCGGGTCGATGCGCTTGGTCCCCTTGAAGAACCAGCCTGTCGTGCCCTCGTGGGCGGGCGATATCGCCAGGTCAGCAAGGTCCTCGGCGGCGCGGGACGGCGGTCGCGACACCATGCGCGTGACGGCTCGAAGGGGGGCCCAGGCCTCACGCATCAGCTCCGATCGGACCAGGCCTGGGTGGCACGCATTGGCTCGAACCTCCCACCTCTTTGCGCGTCGAGCCAGCTCGAACGTGAAGAGAAGGTTGGCAGCCTTGGTGGCGCCGAACGTCTCGAGAGCGGTGAATCTCTGCTTGTCCAGGAGGCGCTCGATGTCGACGCGGGTCGAAGACGGCGCCGTGACCATGATGACCCGACCCCTGCCGGCGAGCCGGTCGCGGAGGAGGTTGGTGAGCAGGAACGGACCGAGGTGGTTCGTCGCCAGCATGAGCTCGAAACCTTCCTTGGTCTTCTCGTAGTCGCGCGTGAAGGTGGCGGCGACATTCAACAGGGCATCGATGTGCTCGACCGAGCGCGCGATCTCCCGGACTGCGGACCGGACCGAAGAGAGCACTGAGAGGTCGACCTGAACGCCGGTGACGCGGTTCTCCTCGCCTCCGAGCCACTGGACAGTCGCTGTCAGCCTTTCAGACGGCCGTGCCAGCAGCAAGACGCGCGCACCGCGGCGGACCAGCACCGACGCGGTCGCCGAACCGATCGCGCCGGTCGCTCCTGTCACGACGACCACCGGATGGAAGCCCGCCATGCGCTCAGTGTCGCCGCATCACGATCAGCTCAGCAAGTAGCGTGTGAACTGTGGGCCCGCTGATCAGCGCCCATCGTGGTGAGTGTGGAGTTCCGGGCATGCCCGCCGCGGAGCGCTACGACCGCGCCATCGAGCTCGGGGTGGATTACGTCGAGCTCGACGTCCGCCGGACCGCCGACCGGCGTCTCGTCGTCTACCACGACGACCTCACGCCATCCGGGCGGCGGTCGGGAAACCTTGATTACGCGGAGCTGAAGAAGGAGCTGGGCCCTGAGCTGGTCACCCTGGACGAGCTCCTCGAGGTCGTCGCGGGTCGCGCCGGCCTGCACATCGATTTGAAGGAGCCCGGCTACGAAGCGGAGATCATCGGCGTGATACATCTCAGCGCCTCCGAGGACCGCTTCGTGGTCACGACCGGCGACGTCGAGTCGATCCGGACCATCAAGCAGCAGTACCCAGCCGGTCGGGCCGGGCTCACCCTGGGGACCGACATGCGCAGCGCCAATGCCTGGGCGATGGCCGGGGAGCGCGTGGCCGAGCTATTCCCCGGAGCGCGCCTGAATCGCAGCCATGCCGACTTCGTCGCCGCCCATCAGCAGCTGGCCCGCGTCCGCCTGCTCCGCTACTGCGCAAGGAGGCGCATGCCGGTCTGGGTCTGGACCGTGGACGAGGAGGCGGAGATCGCGTACTTCATGGCCGACCCGAGGGTCGCCACCCTGATCACCAACCGGCCCGACATCGCCTTGCGGTTGCGCGCAAGCGCGGCCAGGAAGGATGGGCCGGCTGAAATCAGGTGAGCTTGATGTCGGTGTGGCAGCAGATGAACCCGAGGTCTGGCGACCAGCGGAGAACGAGCGGCGCAGCCGAGGTGGTGACTCTGAAGCAGACAGTCATCGGCCCGAACAACGCTCCGTTGTTGAACTCGTGGCGATTCCACGTCTGGCACCCGGGCGCGCCGGTGACGAGACCGGACGTGTGCAGCTTCGAGTCGATGATCAGCAGGTCTTCTGGCGAGGCATGCGTGGCATCGCTCGAGTTCTTGAAGTCGACCTGCATGCGCACCAGGTCTCCCTGTACCACGACGTGCGAGACCCACAGGGTGTAGCCCTGAACGTCCGCGCAGGGGGCGGGCGAGCAGTTGACCGCGGGGGTCGCATCGCCGGTCGTGGGAGCCTGAAACGAAACCTGGAGGGCCAGGAACGCGGCGGTCGCCACCGCAACGACGACCAGCAGCGCGGCAGCCACCGCGCCAAACGCGAGCATCCTTCGTTGCGTCAAGCGACTCATGGAATCAACCCCGCCGGCGACCCGCGAGCCTCCGGCGAGCTTCTGGCTTCTAGCCTACGGCGACCGGCGTGACCGCCTCGTCGGCCACAACCTTGCCGTCCTTGAGGCGGATCTGGCGCTTCGCCTCTTTGGCGACGTCCAGGTCATGGGTCACGACCACGATGGTCACGTGGTCCTGCTGGTTGAGGCTCTTCAGAAGCGCGACCAGCTGCTCCGCGGTCTCGGTGTCCACGGCGCCGGTGGGCTCGTCGAGGAGGATCAGAGACGGCCGGTTGACCATGGAACGCGCTATCGCGACGCGCTGCTGCTGGCCGCCGGAGAGCTCCGTCGCCCGGTGGCGTACACGGTCGGACAGGCCGACGCGCTCGAGAAGGTCCTCGGCGTGCCGGCGACCGTCCTTGCTGGCAGGCACGTATCGCAGTGGCAGCATCACGTTCTCGAGCACGTTCAGCGAGGGCAAGAGGTTGTATTCCTGGAAGACGAAGCCGACCTTCGTTCCTCGAAGACGTGCGAGGTCCCGGTCGCCAAGCTTGCCGGTGTCGACCCCGTCGACGATCAAGCTCCCTGCCGTCGGCCGCAGCAGCAGCCCGAGCATGTCGAGCATCGTCGTCTTGCCGCTGCCGGACCGGCCGACGACGGCCACGAACTCGCCATTGCCGATCTCTAGGGTCACGCCGTCGAGGGCTTTGACCACCGACTTGCCCTGCTTGTAGTGCTTGGTCAGGTCCACCAGCTGAAGGTTGGCCACTAGGAGGCCGCCGCCGGCATGGTGGTGGCCTCCACTTACTGGTTCCTCAGCGCGGTGACCGGGTCGAGCCTGGCGGCGCGCCACGCGGGCAGGATGCCGGCGACGGCGCCGAGCGCGATGGCAAACCCCAGGGCGAATACGGTCAAGCGCACGGTGACCAGAAACAGGGTCGCCTGGCCAGGCGGCGTCGTTGCGTTGGCGATGAGCGTGATCGCCAGGCCGATGCCATAGCCGATCAGCCCACCGAGCGCTCCGATGAAGGTCGCCTCGAGCAAGAACTCGCCCATGATGTGTCGGGTGGTCGCCCCGACCGCCTTCTTCAACCCGATCTCCCGGACCCGCTCCGCGACGGCCATGAACATCGTGTTGACGACCGACAGGCCGCCGATGACGAGCGCCAGGAGCGCCGCGGCCGTCGTGATCCCTGTGAAGATCGCGCCGCCCGACTTGAAGCCGTCGACAATCACGCTCGGCCTCGTCGCCTTCACGCCCGAGACCTGGGCGTTGATGCGGTCCGCGACCTTGTCCAGGTCGCTTATGGAAGTACCCGGCTTGCCGTAGGCGCTGATGCCCTCGGTGATCTTGCTGACGTCGATCTGGTCGCGTATCGCGATGGGGAGGCTGTCCTTCAACAGGGTCTGCCCGTCGGCGATGTTGATGTACGCGAACGTGTCGGGCGCGGTCAGCGTCGGGTTCAGGATGCCGACGACGGTGAAGGTGTGGTTGATGAAATCAGGCTTGGCGTCAGCGGGCTTGACCGGGAGGTCGATCGTGTCGCCGATCTTCTTCTTGAACTCCTTGTCGATCGTCGAGCCGAGGACGACCTGACCGGTTGAACCGGCGTCGATCTGATGGCCTTGCGCGAGGGTCACCTTGAGGGCCGCCCAGTCGTTCTCGGCCGGGTCCGAGGCCGCGATGGTGTCCGGGATCCCAAAGCTGACCACGCTCACCGAGCCGGGCTTGGCGGAGAATCCGTAGCCTGGAAATGCGGCGGCGACCCCGTCCACCTTCTTTATCTCGTCGATCTTCGAGATGGGGAGGAGGGAGGCGGATTGGCCGTCCGGCGGTCCGATCTGGATGCTGGAGCCGTAGTACTTGACCCCACCGTCCAGGAGCGCGTTGAAGTTCTCGGCGATCGCTCCCATCGTGGTCAGGGCGAGGACGCCGATGACGATGCCCGAGATGGTCAGGAAGCTGCGCAGCTTCCGCCGCGAGATGTTGCGAAGGATCTCCATCAGGAACGCGAGGATAACAAAGCCAGGAATAGAATCGTGTCGGCGATGACAGGTCCGGATGGCCAGCGTCCTGCTGAGGGGCTTCGTCCTCGGCTTCGTGATCGCTGCGTCACCTGGGCCGATCTTCTTCCTGTGCTTTAGACGCACCCTGGCCCGCGGCTGGCTCACAGGGCTCACCTCCGGCTTTGGCGTGGCCACCGCCGATGCCTTCTATGCGGCCGTGGCCGCCTTCGGCATCGGTGCCGTCACCTCGGTGCTGGTGGGCGAGCGCCGCTGGCTCGCGTTGATCGGAGGCGTCGCGCTCGTCGTGCTTGGCGTGCGCACGCTTCTGGACCGGCCCAGACCTGCGGAGCCGGCGGCGTCACCTCGTGGTTCGAGTGGTTCGGGCCTCGCATGGGCCTACACATCCACCCTGGGTCTGACCATCACGAACCCATCGACGATCATCTCGTTTGCGGCCCTTGTGGCATCCCTCGGGATCGGGATCAGCGGCGGATTGCTGCCCCCGGTCCTGTTCGTGCTCGGAGTGTTCGCCGGGTCCGCGACCTGGTGGTGCGTCCTCGCCGCGCTTGGCGCGGGTCTCCGCGCGCGGATCACTCCACGCGCCGTGCGCGGCATCAGCCTTTTCAGCGGGCTGGCCATCGCCGCACTCGGCGTGCTGGCGATCCTGGCTGCGGCGTCGTGAAGAAAACGGAAGACTCGCGGCCTCAAACTGTATGGTCTCCCGAAGTGAGCGACCTCTCGCGCTTCAAGCGCTACACGATTCACGTCGTCGACGTCTTCACCGAGCGGCCGCTCGCGGGCAACCAGCTGGCCGTCGTCCTCGACGCGGAGGGCATTCCGAGCGACGTCATGCAGCGCATCGCCAAGGAGATGAACATCGCGGAGACCACGTTTGTGCTCGCTCCCGAGAAGCCGGGCAACGCGGCGCGTGTTCGAATCTTCACGCCCGGCACCGAGCTGCCCTTCGCGGGTCATCCCACAGTCGGCACCGCCTGGGTGCTCTTCACGGAGGGATTGGTCCCCGGCGGCGCACTCGATTTCACGCTCGAGGAGGGTGTTGGCCCGGTGCGAGTACAGGGCGAGCGGGTCGCTAGCGGCCTTATGTTCTGGATGTCCCATCCGAAGGTGAAGTTCGGCAGGATCCTCACCGACCGTGGCGCGGCCGCGGCCGCGCTGGGGCTCTCGGAGGGAGACCTGGCTCCGGATGTTCCGGTCCAGGTCGCGAGCACCGGGCTGCCCTTCGTGTACGTCGCGCTCAAGGATGCGCAGGCTGTCGACGCTGCAGTCCCGGAGACAGCCCGCCTCGGCAAAGTGTTCGACGAGGCGGTGTTCCTGTTTGCGGCCGCCGGGGAGAACCGGCTGTACAGCAGGATGTTCGCGCCTCACGCCCCCCTCGAGATCCGCGAAGATCCGGCGACCGGATCGGCGAGCGGCCCCCTCGGCGCCATGGCCGTGAGGTACGGGCTCGTGCCTAGGTCAGCCGCCGTCTCGATCGTCAGCGAGCAGGGCACCAAGATGGGCCGCCAGAGCTTCGTGCACATCAAGCTGGCGTACCCGCCGAAAGGAGACCTGCCCTCGAAGATCGAGGTTGGAGGTTCGGTGGTGCCGACTCTCAAAGGCGAGCTTGCCGGCGGCTGGTAAGCGAAGGGCCGGCCGGCGCGCGCTGAGCGGCGCCTAAGGCTTCCGCTCTTCGGGAGAGAGCTTGATCGAAGCCGAATTGATGCAGTAACGCAGGCCGGTGGGCTTCGGCCCGTCGTCGAAGACGTGGCCCAGGTGCCCGCCGCAGTTGGCGCAGGTCACCTCGGTGCGCGCCATGAAGAGGCTGCGGTCCACGTGCTCGGCCACCGGCGCGCCGTCAGCAGGCGCGTAGAAGCTGGGCCAGCCGCAATGAGCGTCGAACTTGGTCTCCGACTCGAACAGCTTCGCGCCGCAGCCCGCGCACAGGTAGGCGCCGGGGGTCTTCGTGTCCCAGTACTCGCCGGTGAACGGCCGCTCCGTGCCCTTTTCGCGCAGCACGTGGTACTGCGTTGGGGTCAGGTCGCGCTTCCACTCCGCCTCGGTCTTCTGCACCGCCTCGATCTTCTTCATCGTTCCTACTTTGCCACCAAAACCCCGTCGCGAAACCGCCGGCGGGCTGTAGTGTCTGCTGGGAACGATGGCGACACGAAAGCGTCCTCTGCTCGACACGACCACGCCGGCGGGCAAGCGCGTCCAGCGGCGCCTGCAAAAGGAGATCGTGATCTGGCTCGCGACGGTGGGCGCAGACGGCACGCCTCACGCCGTGCCTGTCTGGTTCTTGTGGGACGGAGTTTCGTTCCTCATCTACTCCTTGCCGGGCCAGAAGGTGCAGGACATCGAGGGCAACCCGGCGGTGACGATGCACCTCAACTCGACTGCGGACGGTTCGGACGTGGTGCGCGTGGACGGCAACGCTAAGCGGCTGCGGCGCCATCCGCCTGCCCACGAGGTGCCGGCGTACATCCGGAAGTACGCCCGCCTCATCAAGAGCTACGGCTGGAAACCCGAGGGCTTTGCTCGCGACTACCACGTTGCGCTGCGCGTGCGGCCGACCCGCTTCCGTACGGGTTAACCTGATTTCCGTGGCGCACCCTCTGCATTTCGGCCTGAAGCTGTCGGGCCAGGACACGACGATCGAAGCGCTGCGCGCCGTCTGGCGGCTAGCCGACGAGGCTGGCTTCGACCACGTCTGGGATTTCGACCACCTGGCTTCGATCGGCGACGGAGGGCCAGACCGTCCGGTGTTCGAGGGCTGGACGCTCCAGGCGGCGATGGCCGAGGCGACCAAGCGAGTGCGGATCGGGTGCCTCGTGACCGGCAACACGTATCGCAACCCGGCGCTGCTCGCCAAGTCGGCGGTCACCGTCGACCACCTGTCCGGGGGGCGACTCGAGTTCGGCATCGGCGCCGCGTGGGCGCAGGTCGAGCACGAGATGTACGGGTTCGACGGGCTCGACCACAGGGTCGGCCGGCTCAGCGAATCGCTGCGCATCATCAAGTCGCTGTGGACCGAGGAGCGCACCAACTTCGAGGGCCGCTACTACCACTTCAAGGACGCGATCGGCAATCCGAAACCGCTGCAGAAACCGCATCCGCCGATCTGGCTCGGAGCGTCAGGCCCGAGCACCATCCGACTCGTTGCCCGCTACGCGGACGTGTGGCAGATCGGCAACGGCGAGCCCGAACGCGTCATCGAGCTGAAACCGCTCTTCGAGGATGCGTGCGGGGCGGTCGGTCGCAATCCGGCAGAGATCCGGATCTCGGTCCAGGTGCGATCCGACGGCGGCAACCGCAACGAGCTGCTCGAGCAGTGCGCCAGGTTGTTCGAGCTGGGCGTCACAGAGATCGTCGTCTACCTGGTCGGCGAGCGACCCGAGGCCGCGGCGGCAAAGGTTGCCCAGGCGCTGCCCGAGCTGCGCGCAGTGGAGCGCGTTCGCTCGTGAGCTGCGCGACAATTGCGCTGATTCAGACTGTAGTGAGGAGGATGTAGCCATGGCCGACAGCGTCTACCGAGTGACCGAGCTGGTGGGAACCAGCAGCGTTTCCTGGGAGGCGGCCGCGAAGAGCGCCGTCGAGACGGCATCGAAGTCCCTGCGCGATCTTCGCGTTGCCGAGATCGTCCGGCAGGACCTCACCATCGAGAACGGCAAGGTCACCAAGTACCGAGTCCGTCTGAACGTCTCCTTCAAGTACGACGCCCCGCCAGCCAAGGCGGGCCGCCGCAAGTAGGAGCTCAACTCCCCGGCACCGGCGGTACCGGTGCCGGGGGCTTCTAGCGTCGCAGGGTTGGCCGGGGTTCCCCCGGCCATGACTTTGTCTTTAACCACTCCGGGCGTGCCCTGGAGGGCTTAATTCTCGATAGATCCCATCGATTTTCGGAAAGAGAGCAGGCGCGCGCGAAGCGCCCGCCGATGAGAGTGAACCGCATGGGTTCCCTCTCATATTTATGGCGCGCTAGCCGCCATTAATTGGCAGCCTGCCGTCTTCATTTCCTCGAACGCGAGCTGGGCGGCCTCGGGGTTGGCGGCTCCACAAAGGTTGACCAGGACGCGCACAGCGAACTCGTGCTTGCGGGCGTCCAGCGCGCTGGCGCGGACGCAGTACTCGGTGATGAGCCCGCAGATGTCGATGTGATCCACTCGCTGCTCCCGTAGGACGTCCACCAGCAAGTGGCCCCGCAGATCCTGGGCTTCGAACGCCGAAACCGCGCCCGCGTGCCTCCCCTTGTCGAGGACCACCTGGATGATCTTTTCCCTGACCAGGTTGAAGATCGGGGTGCACAGGGCAGCCCCCTGCGTCCCGACGACCCCGTGTGGCGGCCAGGTGTTGATGTAGTCAGGCTGGTCGGCGAAATGGTTTCCCGGATCCTCGTGATAGTCTCGCGTCGCGACGACAAAGGAGTACTCGCTGCGAAAGTGGCGCACGTGCCGGGCCACCTGAGCGGCGACCTGCATGCCTCCCGGGACGGGAAGGCGGCCCCCTTCGAGGAAGTCGTTCTGGAGATCGACGACCAACAGGGCGTTCCTCATGACCGGCGCCTCACCTCCCCTTAGACTGGCCGTGTGTCATCCGTGATCGTAGCGGGCGCGCGCACTCCTTTCGGTAAGTTTGGCGGAGCTTTCAAGGATGTGCCGGCGGTCACGCTCGGCGCTCACGCGATCCGATCGGCCCTCGCCCGAGCCGGCGTGGCGGGCGACCAGGTCGACTACGTGATCATGGGCCAGGTGCTTCAGGCCGGCGCCGGCCAGATCACGGCCCGCCAGGCGGCGATCGAGGCGGGCGTGCCGCAGCAGGTGCCGGCCATAACCATCAACAAGGTGTGCCTGTCCGGGCTCAACGCCATCGCGCTGGCCGATCAGCTGATCCGCGCGGGAGAGGTTGAGGTCGTGGTCGCGGGTGGGATGGAGTCGATGTCGGAGGCGCCCTACCTCGTCCCGAAAGCCCGGTTCGGCGCGCGAATGGGCAACACGGAGATGGTGGACTCCATGGTCCATGACGGCCTCTGGTCGACGTTCCTCAAGGAGCACATGGGCGCCAGCTCGGACGACGTCAACCAGGAGCTGGAGATCAGCCGCGAGGAACAGGACGCTTGGTCGGCGCGATCGCACGCGAGGGCGCAGCGTGCGTGGGACGGCGGCGCCATGTCGGCCGAGGTCGTGACCGTCGCCATTCCACAGCGCCGCGGAGACGCCGTGACGGTGGAGCGCGACGAGGGCGTGCGAGCCGGGACCACCGCCGAGTCGCTCGCGAAGCTCGCGCCGGCGTTCAGGCCTGGCGGCACGATCACGGCAGGCAATGCGTCGCAGATCTCGGACGGCGCGGCCGCCGTGGTGGTCATGTCGAAGGAGCGGGCACGGGCGCTGAAGGTGGAGCCACTCGCGGAGATCGTCGCTCATGGGATGAGCGCCGACCGCTATGCGTGGCTGCACACGGTGCCGGCGCTTGCGCTGAGCAATGCGCTCAAAAAGGCAGGCCTCACGCCGGGCGACCTGGACCTCGTCGAGATCAACGAGGCCTTTGCCGCCGTGGCGCTCAACGCGGCCAGGATGCTGGAGCTGGACGAGGAGCGCGTGAACGTCAACGGGGGCGCTGTCGCTCTCGGCCACCCGATCGGCGCAAGCGGCGCCCGCCTCGTGCTCACCGTCGCGCATGAGCTGGCGCGGCGAGGGCTCCGCATTGGCGCCGCCGCCCTGTGCGGCGGCGGAGGCCAGGGCGACGCGCTCGTGATCCGCCGCCCGGTGTCGTGAGCGGCACCATCGCGCCGTACGGCGCCTGGGCGTCGCCGATCACCGTCGACCTGCTCCTCGATGGCGCGGTCGCGCTGAAAAGGGGAGGCATGCCCCGCTGGGACGGGAACGATCTCTACTGGAGCGAGCTGAGGCCCACAGAGGCCGGCCGCCAGGTCATCGTCCGTCGCACCGCCGGCGGCGCCAACACCGACGTGACGCCGGCCGGCTACAACGCACGCACCCGTGTCCACGAGTACGGCGGCGGGCACTACGCGGTCGAGGGAGGGACAGTGTGGTTCGCCAACTTCGACGACCAGCGCCTCTACCGGCAGCCACGTGGCGCCGGCCCGGTGGCGATCACGCCGCCGGCCGACGTCCGGCACGCGGACTTGCTGGTGGACGCCTCGCGTCGGCGGATCTTCGCCGTGCGCGAAGACCACACGACAGGCGCGCCAGAGGCTGTGAACACGCTCGTGGCGCTGGATTGGAATGGCGAGCGCGAGGCGATCACCATCGCCGCGGGCAACGACTTCTACTCCACACCGAGGCTGAGCCCCGATCGCAACCGGCTGGCGTGGCTTACTTGGAACCACCCCAACATGCCCTGGGACGGCACCGAGCTCTGGGTCGGTGAGCTGGACGCCGACGGGAGCGCCACCTCGGCCCGGAAGGTTGCCGGCGGCGAGGCCGAGTCGATCTTCCAACCCGAATGGTCGACGGCGGGCGAGCTCTACTTCGTCTCGGACCGCAACGACTGGTGGAACATCTACAGGGTCCGGGGCGACGGCGATGAGCCGGTCTGCAGGCGTGCCGCTGAGTTCGGAACTCCGCAGTGGAACTTTGGCATGACCTGTTACGCGTTCCTGGGCGCCCATGAGCTGGCGTGCCTCTACTCGGATCCGGGCGGCGGGACGAAGCTCGGGCGCCTCGACACGACGACGGGCGCCCTGAAGCAGATCGAGCTCCTTTACACATCACTCTCGAGCGTGGCCGTCAGCGCGAGACGAGTCGCACTGGTCGCCGCTTCGCCGACGCTCTCGGAGCGGATCCTCGTCGTCGATGTCGACACCGGTGCGCAGGAGGTCGTTAAGGTCTCCAACTCTGCGCACATCGACCCCGGCTACTTCAGCATCCCGCACGCCATCGAGTTCCCAACCGAAAGCGAGCTGACAGCGCACGCGTACTACTACCCGCCAAAGAACAAGGACCACCAGGCGCTGCCGGGCGAGAAGCCGCCGCTCGTGGTGCACTGCCACGGAGGCCCCACGAGCTCGACGGACTCGAGCTTCAACCTGGAGTTTCAGTACTGGACCAGCCGCGGCTTCGGGATCGTCGACGTCAACTACGGCGGATCGTCTGGTTACGGCCGCGCCTACCGCAGGCGCCTGGAGGGAAATTGGGGCGTGGTCGACGTCGACGATTGCATCAATGCCGCTCGACATCTCGTCGAGCGCGGCCTCGCCGATGGCAAGCGCGTGGCGATCACCGGCGGATCGGCCGGCGGATTCACCACTCTTGTCGCGCTCACCAAGCGCGACTTCTTCAACGCCGGCGCGAGCCACTTCGGAGTCGGCGACCTTACGACCTTCGTCAAGGAGACGCACAAGTTCGAGTCCCACTACCTCTACACGCTCATCGGCCCCTATCCGGAGCGCGCAGACGTGTACCGCGACCGCTCCGCCGTCAACTTCGCCGACCACCTCAACTGCCCCGTGATCCTTTTCCAGGGACTCGAGGACAAGGTCGTTCCGCCAAGCCAGGCCGAGGAGTTCGTCGCGGTCTGCCAGAAGAAGAAGCTGCCCTATGCGTACCTGACCTTCGCGGGCGAGCAGCACGGTTTCCGGCAAGCCAAGAACATCCGGCGCTCGATCGAGGGAGAGCTGTACTTCTACTCCCAGATCTTCGATTTCGCCACCGCGGATGAGATCGAGCCCGTCGACATTCAGAATTTCTGAGGGCGCCCCAGAAGCGACGACGGTAATAATTCGGGAATGTCGGCGTGGCGGAATGGCAGACGCGCCAGCCTTAGGAGCTGGTGTCCGAAAGGGCGTGGAGGTTCGAATCCTCT
>JBGOTG010000052.1:0-13232 GCA_041476405.1 Candidatus Dormibacteraceae bacterium
AGGTCGGCATCAACATGTGGGCGCTCGAGTGGGAGAAGCAGATCCTCGTCGTCGACGCGGGCCTGATGTTCCCCCAGGAGGACATGCTCGGCATCGACCTGGTCCTGCCCGACATCTCGTACCTCCTCGACCGCAGCCGGGAGGTGCTCGGCATCTTCCTCAGCCACGGACACGAGGACCACATCGGTGGGCTGCCCTACGCGCTGAAGAAGCTCAACGTGCCCGTCTACGGCACGCGCCTCACGCTCGGCCTCGTCAAGCCCAAGCTGAAGGAGCATCGGATCCTGCGCGAGGCCGACCTGCGCGAGGTCCGGGTGGGTGACACCGTCCACCTGGGCCCGTTCCGAGTCGAGACGGTGGCGGTGTGCCATTCGATCCCCGACGCCGTCGCGCTCGCGATCGAGACGCCGGTCGGCCGGATCGTCTACACCAGCGACTTCAAGCTGGACGAAGCTCCACCGGACGGCCTGCCCACCGACATGGTCCGCTTCAGGAGGCTCGGCGACCAGGGTGTGCTGCTTCTCCTGAGCGACTCCACCAACTCCGAACGTGGCGGGCATTCGGGTTCGGAGCGCGACTTGCACGCGCCTTTCGAGCGGATCTTCGGCGAGGCCCCTGGGCGCATCGTCGTGGCCAATTTCGCCTCCAACATCCATCGCATTCAGCACCTCGTTCGGATGGCGGCTCAGTTCGACCGGCGGGTGGCGGTGGTCGGTCGAAGCCTCCAGACGAACTTCAAGACAGCGCGCGAGCTCGGATTCCTGAAGGTACCCGACGGCCTCACGATCAAGCTCGAGGACACCGCCAAGCTCCCGCCGTCGAAGCTGCTCCTGCTCACTGCGGGAAGCCAGGGCGAGCCGATGTCCGCCCTGGCCCGGTTCGCCGCGCAGCGCCATCCGTTCGTCAACGTGCTGAAGGGCGACTGGGTCGTCATCTCGGCCCGGCCGATTCCGGGCAACGAGCGGATGGTCCACCAGACCGTCAACAACCTGTACCGTCACGGGGCGCGCGTGTTTTACTCCGAGGTCGGCAACGTCCACGTCACAGGTCACGCACAGCGAGAAGAGCTGCGGGAGATGCTCGATGCCGTGCGGCCCCGCTTCTTCATCCCCGTGCACGGCGAGTATCGCCAGCTCCTCCAGCACTCGGAGATCGCGCGCGAAGCGGGCCTCGCCGACGACCACATCGTGGTGGTCGAAGACGGTGAGGCGGTGGAGCTCGATGCGACGTCGATCCAGAGGGGCGCGAAGGTCAGCACCGGGCTTGTGTTCGTCGACGGGCTAGGCGTCGGTGACGTCGAGAAGGTCGTGTTGCGCGACCGCCGGCACCTCGCCGAAGATGGCATTCTGGTGGTGACGCTGACGGTCGATCGCGAATCGGGGCTGCTGCGCGCCGGTCCAGACCTCATCTCCAGAGGGGTGATCGAACCCGAGCTGTCATCCAAGCTGATGGCCGACTCTCGCCTGGCGGTGATGGCGAGCATTGCGCGTTTCGCCGACACCCATGCCGACGTGAACATTCTCAAAGAAGCCATCCATGACGCCGTCTCTCAGACCGTCTACAAGCAGACGAGACGGCGCCCGATGGTCATCCCTGTCGTACTGGAAATATGAGAGGGAACCTAGATGGTATCTAGATGAAATTGCCGCCCCTGGCGCTCGTCGCGCCCAGTCTCTGTCCGCGGTGCGATCAGCCGGCCATGGTGATCGATCGAGCGGAAGACGCTCGGTGTGGACACTGTGGCCTTCAGCTTCATCTGTGCGGGAACTGCAGGGGAGTGGCGGGGCCGTTCGACAGGTTCTGTGGTTTCTGCGGCCACGAGATGGTCCGCGGGGAGACTCGCCCGATGTGGTGGAGGCTTTGGCTCCTGGCGGCCCTGGTTCCCCTGGCGGCCGGACTGATCTACGGCATCGTGCAGGCGGGATTGCACACAGCCAAGTAACCCTCATGTCACGCTAGCGGTTGAGGCGCTGTCCGCATTCGACGCAAAAGCTGTGCCGGCCCAGGTTGTGGTGTCCGCATGACGGGCAGACGAGCCGCCTGGGGGGGTCGGCCTGCAGCCAGCGCTCGCGTTCGCGCCGGTACCAGATGCCGTCCTCGGGGCCGAGCATCCATCGCCGTCCCTCGCCGTCGAGGACTGCCAGGTCGCGCACAGCCAGGCGGAACGCCCTCGCGGGAAGTGACCCGGTCCGGCGTTCGTCGACCAGGCCCTTGTAGCGGGTCTCCGCGTCGGCGAACGGATCGACTGCCACGCGGAGAGTATCGCGCTTAGGTCCGGCCTGAAGCCGGGTGGGGGCGGCCGAATCGGGGTAGAATCGGCTTCGGCCCGAGGCCGCAGCATGCGCCGCACCACCACACGAAGCTCACGTTCCAGCAACGGCGCCCGGCGCGCTGCATCATCGCGCCCCCGATCGAATCGCAAGAAGCGCCCGAGCAGGCCGCACCTGACTCCCCGCCAGGGTCGCGAGGCCGCCGGCGTCCTTCTCATCCTCGCTGCGCTTCTCGGGCTGCTCGCCATCGCGAGCACCGCAGGCTCCATCCTCACAGGGCTCCGCGAGTGGCTGCTCGCCTCATTCGACCGCGCCTGGTTCATCCCGGTGGCGGTGGGGCTTGCCCTCGGCGGCTATCTCCTGTGGCCGAAAGCACCAAGGCCGCGCGCTGTCGACCTCGTCGCTGGAGGCGTCGCAGTCATCTCCCTGATCGGGCTTTTCGGGCTCGCGGCAAGTGTCGGGGGCTCGGCGGGAAGCGGGATCGACCAGGTCGTCGTCCAGGTGGTCGGCCATCCAGGCGCGTGGGTGCTGCTCAGCGCAGGGCTTCTGATCGGCCTCATCGTCACGGTTCACTTCAGCCCTGGTGCGCTGATCGCCTCGGTCGTTCGGGCCGCGCAAGCCGCATTCGCCGAGCGCGACCGTCTCGAACGGCTCGTGTCGCCGCGGGCCCCGGCCGAGAGCAGCGCGCCCAAATCGAACGGCGTCGCCAAGAATGCTGCGCTGGCGCGATCCGCCGCCAGCTTCGCCACCCCGCCACCCTCGGTCGAGACCACGCCGCCGTGGGAGGTCGAGGACCGGGTCGAGGAACAGGCCACTGCTTCGGCTGCTGCGGCGGCCGACCCGGATTCAGCGCCGAAGGCGCCGGTGCTGCACGTCGTCGCCGAGCCCGAGGACGACATCCCCGAGATCGAATGGAAGCTTCCGCCGATCGCCCTTCTCGACACGGTCACCGCCCGCAGGGAACGCATGGCCGACGAGATCAAGCGCAACGTGAAGATCATCGAGAGCACGCTCGAGACGTTCGGCGTGTCGTGCAAGGTCGTGGGCGTCAACCCCGGTCCTGCGGTCACCCAGTACGAGCTCCAGCCGGGGCCGGGAGTGCAGGTCAAGCGGATCACCGCGCTGCAGAACGACCTGTCGCTCGCGCTGGCCGCCGCCCCGTTGAGGATCGAGGCGCCGATACCGGGCAAGGCCGCGGTGGGCATCGAGGTGCCCAACAAGTCGGCGAGCCTCGTCACGATCCGAGAGGTCCTCGAAACCGCTGCATTCAGAGAGGGCACGCATGCGCTCGCGCTCGGTCTCGGCAACGATGTTTCAGGGCAATCGATAGTCGCCGATCTCACGCGGATGCCACATCTGCTCATCGCTGGCGCGACCGGGCAGGGCAAGAGCGTGTGCATCAACGCTCTCATCACGAGCCTGTTGTTTCAGGTCACGCCCGACCACATGCGCCTGCTGCTGATCGACCCCAAGCGCGTGGAGCTGACCGGTTACAACGGATTGCCTCACCTCGCCCTGCCGGTCCTCGTCGAATCGCACCAGGCCGCGGCTGCGCTCCGCTGGGCTGTCGCCGAGATGGACCGCCGCTACAAGATGTTCTCGGCCGAAGGCGTGCGCAACATCGCCGCCTACAACGAGAGGGCCGTGGCGCGTCTCGCGCGCGAGCTTCCGTATGTCGTGATAGTGATCGACGAGCTCGCCGACCTGATGATGGTCGCGGCGGGGGAGATCGAGGAGCTGATCTGCCGAATCGCCCAGCTGGCGCGGGCCGTCGGAATCCATCTGGTGATCGCGACGCAGCGGCCCTCCACCGACATCATCACCGGGCTGATCAAGGCCAACATCCCGTCGCGAATCGCTTTTGCCGTCGGGTCGCAGGTCGACAGCCGCGTGATCCTCGACTCGGGCGGAGCCGAAAAGCTGCTCGGTCGCGGCGACATGCTGTACCAGCCTGTCGACTCGGGCAAGCCAACGCGAATCCAGGGCGCTTTCGTAAGCGATCCGGAGGTGGAGGCGGTGGTTGACTTCTGGAAGTCGCAGGGCCCGCCCCGCTACATGGAGGAGATCCTGGACGAGGGCGCCGCCACGGAGTGGGAGGGAGGCCACACCGCCGAGCGCAAGCTCGACCCGCTGTTCGCGCGCGCCGCTCGCGCTGTCGCGGCGGAGGGCGCCGCCTCCGTCTCGCTGGTTCAGCGCAAGTTCAATGTCGGCTATTCTCGCGCGGGCCGCATCGTCGACCAGCTCGCGGAGAACCACGTCGTCGGCGGCTACCAGGGATCGAAGTCACGCGAGGTGATGATGAACCTGCCTGACGTCGACGAGCTGTTGGAGCGGCTGGGCATCGAATGACCCGGGAGTCGCAGCCAGGAGCGCCGCCGGATCGTCGCCGGAGCCCCCGGCCTTGACTCCTGGCCACGTCCTCGCTGAAAAGCGCGGCGAGCGTGGCCTCACGATCGATCAGGTTGCCTCCGCCACCGGTATCCGGGCCGAGCATCTGAGCGCGCTCGAGTCAGACGAGCCTGTACGGCTGCCGGCTGCCGTCTACGCCAAGGGCTACCTTCGCACGTATGCGCGGTACCTGGGCCTCGACCCGGAACCTCTTGTCGAGGCCCTTCGGTCCCCGGCTCCGAACGCGAGGCGGTCGCTCGAGCTGGGCACCGACGGTCGCCCGAGTGGAGCTCTCGGCAGCGGAGTGGCAACACGGGAGTTCACGTCGCAAACTTCTAAGTAGGAGCCAAGGTGAACCTTCCCAACGTCTTGACGCTGAGCCGCATGGCGGCGATCCCATTACTCATGGTCCTTCTGATCGTGAGGTTCGAAGGTCACGACCAGATCGCGGCTGTGTTGTTCGTGCTCTTCTCGCTGACCGACACGCTGGACGGCCAGATCGCGCGGCGCCGCGGCACGGTGAGCGACCTCGGCAAGTTTCTCGACCCGCTGGCCGACAAGCTGTTCGTGCTCTCGGTGCTGGTCGTGCTGGTGCAGGAGGGCCTCGTCGCTGCCTGGATCGTCGTCGTGATCTTCTCGCGGGAGCTGATGATCACCGTCCTGCGCTCGGTCGGCGCAAGCCAGGGCCAGGTGATCGCCGCGGCTCCGATGGGCAAGACCAAGACGGCGATGCAGATGGTCGCGGTGGTTCTTCTGATACTCCAGAGGCCTTACCCGTTCCTCGTCCCGCCGGCCGAGGTGGCCGTGGGCGTCGCCATCATCTTCACGATCGCGAGCGGCGTCGACTACCTGTGGCGGTTCCGCCACGTCGTGTGGCCTGCCGGCCGAGGCCTCGTTCCCGCAAACCCAAGTGGCGGAGCACCGCGTTCCGAGTCGCCAGTCGACTCGCTGGCTGAAGAGCTTGGCGGCTTGCTCACGAGGGGCCGGCTCACACTCTCGGTTGCGGAGTCCTGCACCGGGGGCCTGCTCGCCGCCCTCGTCACCGACCGGCCCGGCAGCTCCGCCTACTTCCTTGGCGGCGTCGTTGCCTACGCAGACGAGGTGAAACGTGCCCAGCTCGGGGTACCTGTCGCCCTCCTGGCGCGCCACGGGGCGGTCAGCCGCGAGGTGGCCGTGGCGATGGCCGAGGGGGTGCGTGCGCGCTTCGCCACGTCCCTGGCGGCGTCCATCACCGGCATCGCGGGGCCTGACGCGCAGGGCTCGAAGCCGGTCGGTCTCACGTACATCGCGATTGCCGGCGCCCGCGGGACCAGCTGCACCGAGTACGTCTTCGGCGGGGATCGCTGGTCCAACCGGCGCCAGGCCGCCGGACAAGCCCTGCGCCTGCTCATCGAGGCGGCGCGTGTGAACGCGGGAAAGCTTGCCTCGTGACCAGGGCCGTATCAGACCCCTTGACCGGCGAACGCATGTTCGCTAGACTGGCGCGACGGCCCTACATCGAGAACTGCTGTTAAGCACGTTGACCTCAGCACAGCGACGTAGAACACTCGCCGCAACGACCTAGGAGGCATCGATTGGAACAAGACAAAGAGAAGACGAAGTCCCTTGACTCGGCGATTTCCCAGATTGTCAAGAGCTATGGAAAGGGCGCGATCATGAAGTTGGGCGAGCAAGCCGCGTTGCACGGGGAGATCAAGGTGATCCCGACAGGCGCGCTGTTGCTTGACCTGGCGTTGGGAGTGGGAGGGATCCCGCGCGGCCGTGTGACCGAGCTATACGGCCCCGAATCTGCAGGCAAGACCACGCTGGCGCTGCACGTCATCGCCGAGGCTCAGAAGCTTGGTGGTGTCGCAGCTTTCGTTGACGCCGAGCACGCTCTCGACCCGCTGTACGCCTCGAGGATCGGGGTGAAGATCGACGACCTGCTGATCAGCCAGCCGGACACGGGCGAGCAGGCTCTCGAGATAGTCGAGGTCCTGGTCAGGTCTGGGGCGATCGATGTGATAGTGATTGACTCCGTCGCTGCGCTGGTGCCCAAGGCCGAGATCGAAGGCGAGATGGGTGACTCCCATATGGGGCTGCAGGCACGCTTGATGTCACAGGCTCTGCGCAAGCTGACAGGGGCGATCTCCAAGTCGAATTGCTCGGTCATCTTCCTGAACCAGCTGCGTGAGAAGGTCGGGATCATGTTCGGCAACCCCGAGACGCAGCCCGGCGGGCGCGCGCTGAAGTTTTACTCGTCGGTGCGGCTCGACATCCGCAAGGTCGAGGTCATCAAGTCCGGGCTCGACTCGGTGGGGGCACGGGTGAAGGTGAAGGTGGTGAAGAACAAGGTCGCGCCTCCCTTCCGCTCCGCTGAGTTCGACATCCTGTTCAACGAGGGGATCTCGCGCGAGGGCTCGCTCATCGATGCCGCGCTCGAGTACAACATCCTCGAGAAGAGTGGGACCTGGATGTCCTACGGCGACCAGCGGCTTGGCCAGGGCCGCGAGAACGTCCGAAACTACCTGCGTGAGAACCCCACCCTGTCGGCCGAGATCGAGGCGAGGGTGCGGGAGAAGGCGGCGGGCGCCGCGTCCCCAATCAAGACATCAGGCCCCGTGAGGGCGCCGGCAAGTGCAACGGAGGAGTTCTAGCCGCTCCGGCGCCACGCGGCCTACCGCGACAGACCCGCTTGCCAGGGCGATCGGGCTCCTTGCGCGGCGCAGCCACTCGCAGTGGGAGCTGCGCCGCAAGCTGCGACAAAAAGGGCATGATCCCGAGTCCATCGAGGCCGTGATGGCGCGGCTGATCGAGCTGGGCTACCTGAACGACAGGGCGTTTGCGAGCCAGCTGGTTCGGAGGCGTGGATCGCTCAAGGGTCCGCGTGCCCTGTCCGGCGAGCTGGCGGCCAGGGGAGTCGATCGCGCTGAAGCCGATGCCGCGCTCGCCGAGTTCGACGGCGAAGCCCAGCTGGCCTCCGCCACCCGGCTGGCCGAACGCCTGTACGGCAAGCGGGAGTCCGGGATGGACTATCGCGGGGTGCTCAACACGATCGGCGCCAAGCTGGTCAGGCGTGGCTTCTCGACGACCATCGTTAGGGCAGCGTGCCGGTCGGTGCTGGACCGCCCCGAAGACTAGAATCTAGCCTCCGAGGCGCCCTTGAGCGCCCGCAGTCATTGAGCAAACCCGACGCGGGGCTTTCGACGCCCTGCATTGGATCCGCACTTTGACAATTGAATATATGAGGTGCATGTCACATGCCTTTCTACGTCTTCGTATCGATACTGGTGGTGGCCGTGGTGCTGGCACTCGCTGCCGGCTTCGGAGTGGCCTATCTCGCGCTTCGGCGCCGGCAGGGCAATGGAACCAGCGCCCTGGAGATCAAAGCCCAGCAGACGCTCTCAGAGGCCGAAACTCAGGCCAAGGAGAAGCTGCTCGAGGCCAAAGAGGAAGCGGTCCAGATCCGCACCGCCGCCGAACAGGAAGCCCGGGAGTACCGGGCACAGTCGCAGCAGGTCGAGAAGCGTCTCCTCCAAAAGGAGGAAAACCACGACCGCAAGGCCGAGGACCTCAACCGGAGAGAGCGCGAGCTCGGCACCCGGGAGAAGGCGCTGGACGAGATCAAAGCGCAGCTCGAGGAAACCTACCGCCAGCAGGAGAAGGAGCTTCAGCGGGTCGCCAACATGACCCGCCAGGAAGCGTCCGCAGTGCTGATGGCGCAGGTCGAGCAGGAGTTGCGGAATGAGGTGGCCCGCAAGGTCCGCGAGGCGGAACTTGGAGCTCGCGACGAGAGCGAGCGCCGCGCGCGGGAGATCGTCACGGAGTCGATCCAGCGAATCGCCGCCGACCAGACCGCAGAGGTCTCGGTCTCGGTGCTTCCGCTCCCGACAGACGAGCTCAAAGGCCGCATCATCGGCAAGGAGGGCCGCAACATACGGGCCCTTCAACAGGCGACGGGGATCGATCTCATCGTGGACGACACCCCGGAAGCCGTGATCATCAGCGGTTTCGACCCGGTCCGCCGCGAGGTGGCTCGAGTCGCGCTGAACAAGCTCATCGTCGACGGCCGGATTCACCCGGCCCGCATCGAAGAGATCGTCGCCAAATCACGCCAGGAGGTCCTGCAAAGGGTCAAAGAGGAGGGTGAGGCGGCGGTTCTCGAGGTCGGCCTCCAGGGTCTGCACCCCGAGGTCGTCAGGCACCTGGGCATCCTGCGCTTTCGGACGAGCTACGGCCAGCAGGTGCTGAACCACTCGAAAGAGGTCGCCTATCTCGCCGCCATGATGGCGTCCGAGATCGGAGCCGACGTCCGCATCGCCAAGCTGTCAGGGCTGTTGCACGACATCGGCAAGTCCATCGACCACGAGGTCGAGGGCTCGCATGCAGTGATCGGGGCGGACCTGCTGCAGCGGCACGGAGTTCCCAAAGAGGTGGTTCACGCCGTGCGCGCGCATCACTACGACGAGGAGCCACACAGCCTCGAGGCGCTTCTGCTGATCGCAGCCGACGCCATCTCCGCCGCCCGGCCGGGTGCGCGGAGAGAGTCACTGGAGGCTTACGTCAAGCGGCTGGAGAAGCTGGAGGAGATCGCCAACTCGTTCCAGGGCGTCCAGCAGTCCTACGCCATCCAGGCCGGGCGCGAAGTCCGGATCCTGGTCAAGCCGGAGCAGATCGACGACACGGCTGCCCAGCTGATGGCTCGGGACATCGCCAAACGGATCGAGACCGAGTTGAGTTTCCCGGGACAGATCCGCGTCACCGTCGTCCGCGAGACACGGGCTATCGAATACGCAAAGTAAAACAAGAGGGGGAGCCCCCGACGGCTCCCCCTTTTTTGTTGTGACCAGGCGCTAGCCTTTCCAAGACGTGGTTGACGACTTCCGGATCCTTTTCGTGGCGGACGTGGTCGGCCAGCCCGGGCGCGACGCGGTGAAGTCGATCCTCCCCGAGCTCAAGAAGGAGCTGCAGCCGCACCTGACCATCCTCAACGGCGAGAACTCGGCGGGAGGGTTCGGTCTGACCGGCAAGCTCGTCACCGAGCTGAAGGCAGCCGGGGCCGACGTCATAACCACTGGCAACCACGTCTTCGCGCAGAAGGACTTCCTGCCCGAGCTGCCCAACCTGGAGCGCGTCCTCCGGCCGGCCAACTACCCGCCGAGGGCGCCGGGACAGGGCTCGTGCGTCGTCAATGCCGGAGGTCACGACGTCCTGGTCATGAACCTCATGGGCCGGATCTTCATCGACGCCCTCGACGATCCGTTCAGGGCCGCCGACGCCATCCTGGAAGCCCATCCGGACGTGAAGATCGTCTTTTGCGACATGCATGCGGAAGCGACGTCGGAGAAGACGGCCATGGGGTGGTACCTCGACGGGCGCGTCAGCGCCGTGGTCGGCACGCACACGCACATCCCGACCGCCGACGCCAGGATCCTGACCAAGGGCACCGCCTACGTCACTGACGTGGGCATGGTCGGCCCGCGGGACGGGTGCATCGGCATGGACAAGGACGTGGTCCTCCAGCGCTTTCTCACAGGGGTGCCAAATCGGTTCGTGGTCGCGTCCGGGCCTGTGACATTCAATTCGGTACTGGTTACCATTAACAGTTCCACCGGCCGGGCAACATCGATCCACCGAGTCGATAGAGTGCATTCTTGAAGGGGTTCCAGCAAATGACAGGCGAGCGCGCACCAGTCGAGGTGCTGAAGGTTTCAGCCACCTCCAAGCCTGTCGCCGTCGCTGGAGCCATCGCCGGGGTGATCAGAAGCAAGGGCCGGGTCGAGATCCAGGCGATCGGCGCGGGGGCCATCAACCAGGCGGTCAAAGCGATCGCCATCTCGCGCGGTTACGTCGCCCCGGGCGGCCTCGACCTGGTCTGCATCCCGGCCTTCATCGACATCTCGATCGACGGCGAGGAGCGCACCGGAATCCGACTCCTGGTGGAGAGCCGCTGATTTCGGAGGCACCCGGCCGCGCCCGGTCGTTTCACATCTGGACGATCGGCTGCCAGATGAACGCCGCCGATTCGGAGAGCCTTGCGCGGAGACTCCTTGCTGCCGGGTACGTCGAGGACTCGCTCGACCGAGCCGACGTGGCGATCCTCAACACATGCGTCGTGCGCCAGGCGTCGGAGGACCGCGTGTACTCCAAGCTTCACGAGCTCAAGGAATGGAAGACGCCTGAACGCACCGTGGCTGTGACCGGCTGCATAGTCGCCAAGGAGGGTCCCGAGCTCAGGCGCCGCTTCCCTCAGCTCGACCCCATCGTGGTCCCGATCGGTGAATACGAGGACTTTCTCGCCGGTCTGGAGGCCAGGTACGACTACTCCCAGGGCGAGGCGCTTCCGGCCGCCGGGCGAACGGGCGTCAGCCACTACGTGCGGGTAATCCAGGGTTGCGACCACAACTGCACCTTCTGCATAGTGCCCAGGGTGCGCGGCCGCGAGCGGCACATCCCGCTCGGCGCCGTCGTCGACGAGTGCCGCGAGGCGGTGGAGGCCGGGGCGAAAGAGGTGGTGCTGTTGGGCCAGAACGTGGACGACTACCACGACCCCGACGGCCACGGCGGACTCGCGGCGCTCGTCAGGGCGGTCGAGCGTGTGCCAGGCCTAAGGCGCTTGCGCTTCATGACCTCACATCCGCAGGACCTCGAACCCGAGCTGCTGGAGGTGATGGCCGCAAGCGACGTCATCTGCCGGGAGCTGCAGCTGCCTGTGCAGTCGGGCGACGACGGCATCCTGAAGCGCATGGCGCGCGGCTACCAGACGCGTCACTACCGGGCGATCGTCGAGGGCGCCCGAAAGCTCATGCCGGACATCGGCCTTGTGACCGACGTCATAGTGGGCTTTCCCGGCGAGTCCGAAGCAGCGTTCCTGAACACTCGGCGCCTGCTCGAGGAGGTTGAGTTCGATGTGGTTCACCTCGCGATGTACTCGCCACGCCCAGGAACAGTCGCCGCCGACCGAATGCCGGACGACGTGCCAGGCACTGAGAAGCTGCGCCGGCTGAACGACCTGCTCGCCCTCCAGCGGAGCATCGCGGCACGCAAGACGTCCCGCTGGGTGGGCCGCGATGTCCAGGTGCTGGTCGAGGGGCGCGATGAGCTCGGCAGGCTCTACGGCCGGATCCGCCAGGGCAAACGGGCGATCGTCCTCAAGGCTTCGGGAATCGCGCCCGGCGACCTCGTCGACCTGCATGTGCTGCACGCCACAGCGGGTCAGCTCACCGGGTTGCCCGCGGCGTGATGACCGGGATGTCTGCCCCCACCCCGGTGATGCGCCAGTACCGGGAGGCGAAGGAGCAGCACCCCGACGGAATCCTCCTCTTCAGGCTCGGCGACTTCTACGAGATGTTCTTCGAGGACGCGGAGGTCGCGGCACCGATCTTGGGCGTCACGCTCACCTCGCGCCCTCTGGGCAAGGCCGGACGCGCGCCGATGTGCGGAGTGCCTCACCACGCGTGGCAGGTGTACGTCGGCAAGCTTCTGCGCGCCGGCCACAAGGTCGTCATCTGCGATCAGATGGAGCCGGGAGGCAAGAAGGGTGTCGTGCGTCGCGACGTGACGCGCGTCCTGACGCCAGGCACCGTCGTCGAAGACGCCTATCTCGACCCAACGCGCCCGAATTACCTTGTGGCCGCGTGGACGCACGGAGACCAGGCCGGGCTCGCGGCGTGCGAGGTGTCGACGGGCGAGCTCTTGCTGTGCCAGCTGCCTCGGGAGCGGCTCTCTTCCGAGCTTGAACGTCTTGCACCCGCTGAGCTGCTCATGCCCCCTGCAGTCGAGGATTACAGGTTCGACCCCGAGCGCGGCCGCAATCGGCTTCGGGACATGCTGGGCATCGCATATCCGGCATCGGTAGGGGCGGAGGACGCCCCTCTGGCGGTGGGCGCGGCCGGCGTCGTTCTCGACTACCTCAAACAGAACCAGAGCCAGGTCGTGCCGGGATCGCTCTCTGTCCGCACCTATTCGCCCGACGCGACGATGCCCCTCGATGCTGCCACCGTCCGCAACCTCGAGCTGCCCGCCCTGGTCAGCTTGATCGACCACACCCGCACTCCGATCGGCGCCCGCCGGCTGCGCGCGTGGCTCGGCGCCCCGATGCGCGACGCGGAATCGATCGAGCTTCGTCTTGGTGCTGTCGACGAGCTCGCCTCTTCTCCCACGCTCGCCGATCGATTGGGGGTCGCGCTGAAAGAGGTGGGCGACCTCGAGCGGCTCGTATCGCGGGCGGCGCAAGGTCGAGCGAGCGCTCGCGAGCTGGTGGCGCTGCGCAGGTCGCTGGAAGCGGTGCCTGCGGTTCGGGAGGCGCTCTCCGGGTGCAGCGCCTTGGCGGTTCGCGAGCTGGCCGCGGCGGTCACCGCGGCGCCCGAGCTTGCAGGCGAGCTGGCGCGCGTACTGGTCGAAGACCCGCCGCCGGTCGCCCGCGCCGGAGGAGCAATCCGCCGCAACTACGACACCGAGCTCGACGGGATCGTCGAGGCGTCACGAAGCGCGCGGGAGTGGATTGGGGCGCTGGAAGCTTCGGAACGGCAGCGAACCGGCATCCGCTCGCTGAAGGTCGGCTTCAACAAAGTCTTTGGGTACTACATCGAGGTC
>JBGOTG010000053.1:0-13054 GCA_041476405.1 Candidatus Dormibacteraceae bacterium
ATCGATTCCGTGAAAGCGCTGGAAGCGGCCATGGACGGCTTCAGGGTGATGCCGATGGTCGAGGCTGCCCGCGAAGGCGACATCTTCGTCACAGTCACCGGCGACGTCAACGTCATCGACCGCCACCATTTCGACGTGATGAAGGACGGCGCCATCCTGGCCAACTCCGGTCATTTCAACTCGGAGATCAATCTGAAGGCGCTCGATGGCATGGCCACCGGAGTGAAGCAGGTCCGGCCATCCGTGCAGGAGTACAAGCTTGGGGACGGCAGGCGCTTGAACGTGCTGGGTGAGGGCCGGCTCATCAATCTGGCCGCCGCGGAGGGTCACCCGGCCGCGGTGATGGACATGAGCTTCGCCAACCAGGCCCTCTGCGCCGAGTACATGGCGAAGAACGCGAGCAGCCTCGAGAACAAGGTGTACGACGTGCCCGCGGACATCGACGCCGAGGTCGCGCGTCTCAAGCTCAAGGCCATGGGGATCGAGATCGACACCCTGACCGAGGAGCAGCAGCGCTACCTGACCTCCTGGGAAGAAGGAACCTAGCGGTTGTCCGAGCCAACCCGCGTCGCCCCGGTCCTCCCCCCGGAAGGGGGAGGGAGCTAGCCCACGTTCGGTCCTGCTCGGCGCACCTGGGTGCTGGGCGGAGGCGGCGCTCGAGGCGCCGCGCAGGTCGGGGTGCTGCAAGCGCTTTTCGAGGCTGGTCTCGAGGCGCCGGTCGCAGTGGTCGGTTCGAGCGTCGGCGCGCTGAACGGCAGCGCGATCGCGGCCTACCCGTCGCTGGCCGGGATCATGATGCTGCGCGAGGTCTGGATGTCGCGCCAGGCGCTCAGCGTGTTTCATGCGCACCCGCTCGGCGTGATCCTCTCCGGCCTGCGGCGCGACCAGATCAGCGCCTTCCCGCAGCAGAACGTACGCCGCCTGGTGGAGCGCAGCCAGGCGCTCACGGGTATGACCACGTTCGAGCAGCTGCGAATCCCCCTCGCCGTCGTCGCGACCGACCTCAACGCCGGGAAGCCTGTGGTGTTCCGCTCCGGCCTGCTGACCCCCGCGCTCCTCGCCTCCACCGCGATCCCTGGACTCTTCCCGACCGTGAACATCGACGATCGGGAGCACATGGACGGCGGCGTGGTGGACAACACGCCGCTTGACATAGCGATCGACGACGGGGCGAAGGAGATACTCGCGATCAGCCTCATGGGTGGGGGCGAGTACGAGGCGGCGCCGCGCAGCCTGCCTGAGCTGATCGCCCGCACCCTGCAGCTGTCGCTGCACCACCAGATGCTCAGCGACTATGAGCGCCTGCGGGCGCGCGCGCGGATCGTCGTCCTGTGTCCGATCACCGCCCCCACGGCGAGTTGGGAGATGAGAAAGGATCACCTGGAGGCGGTGATCGAGGCGTCGCGCGGGGCGGCGGCCGCGCTTCTCAAGCAGCGGGGGTCCAAGCTGCTGCGGCACTCCGGCATCCACTACCTGGACCTGCGAGAGCCTCGCAAGACCGTGGTGCCCCAAACGGAAAGGTAGTATCTGCACGTCCCAGAGGTATGAACCTGGCGCCTGGGGGCGGGCCCGGCCCACGGTGGCTCGTCCTTGCCGGCGCGGGAGATTCGATGGAGGACTCAGCGATGTCGCGCGAGCAGGCGTTCAACGTGTTCACGTCCGAGTCGGTCACGGAGGGCCACCCGGACAAGGTCGCCGACCAGATCTCGGACTCCATCCTCGACGCGATCCTGGCCAAAGACCCGCTCGCGCGCGTGGCGTGCGAGGCGGTGATCACCACGGGTCTGGTCATCGTGGTCGGTGAGATCACCACCGATTGCTACGTCGACATCCCTCGCATCATCCGCCAGACCATTCGCGAGGTCGGCTACACGCGGGCCAAGTACGGTTTCGACGCGGAGACATGCGGGGTCATCACCAGCATCGACGAGCAATCCCCCGACATCGCGCAGGGAGTGGACGTCGGAGGGGCGGGCGACTCCGGGATGATGTTCGGCTACGCGTGCGACGAAACCCCTGAGCTCATGCCGCTTCCCATCACCCTCGCGCACCGGCTGGCCAGGCGGCTGGCGGAGGTTCGCCGGAACAAGACCCTCAACTACTTGCGCCCCGATGGCAAGGTCCAGGTGACCGTCCGCTACGGCAACGACGGCAAGGCGCTCGGTGTGGACAGCGTCGTGGTGTCCGCGCAGCACCACGAGGAGGTCGAGACGGAGCAGCTTCGGTCCGACATCGCCGAGCACGTGATCGACGCCGTCATCCCGCCCGAGCTCCGTGTGGGCGGAATCCGCTCGTACATCAACCCGACCGGCCGGTTCGTCATCGGCGGTCCTGTGGCGGATGCCGGGCTCACCGGCCGCAAGATCATGGTCGACACCTACGGCGGCTACGCGCGCCATGGGGGTGGGTGCTTTTCCGGCAAGGACCCGACGAAGGTCGATCGGGCGGGCGCGTACGGGGCCCGCTACGTGGCCAAGACGATCGTCGCCGCGGGGCTGGCGAAGCGCTGCGAGGTACAGGTCTCCTACGCCATCGGCGTCGTCAAGCCGGTCGCGGTCCGCGTCGACACCTTCGGCACCGGGACCGTGCCCGAGTCCGCGCTTGCGGCTGCAGTGAGCAAGCTCTTCGATCTCAGCCCTCTGGGGATCATCAAGGAGCTGAATCTCAGGCGGCCTCTGTTCCGCCAGACAGCCGTCTACGGCCACTTCGGTCGCACCGACATCGACGCGCCCTGGGAATCGACCGCGCGGGCAAAGGAGCTCGCGGAAGAGGTCGGTTGACCGCGGGACGCTCGCTTTTGAAGCGAACCATGGCGGTCATCCCGGCCGGGGGCGCCGGCACGCGGCTGTGGCCGCGCTCGCGCCGCTCGACCCCCAAGCACGTGCTTCCCCTCGGGGACAGCGGGCGCCCGCTGCTTCGCGAGACGTACGACCGCGCCTCCAGCCTGGCGGGCGACGTCTTCGTGCTGACGGAGGTCGGCCAGCGGGAGATCATCGAGAAGGTGCTTCCCGAGCTCGACGCCGAGCACCTCATCCTGGAACCCTCTGCCCGGGGCACCACCAACGCGTACGGGCTGGCCGCGCTCACGCTGCGTGACCGATACGAAGACGGGGTGATGCTCGTGATGCCCGCCGACCACGTCGTGCGCGGGCGGGCGGCAGTGGCGAAGGCCGTGAGGGCGGCTGTGCGCGCTGCGGCGGCCACCGATTCGCTCGTGACAGTCGGCTTGAAACCAAGGTTTCCGTCGACAGGCCTCGGTTACATCCACGCGCCCGGCCGGGCGACGGACGGCACGATTCCGGTGCGGCGGTTCGTCGAGAAACCCGACCTGGCCACGGCCAGACGGTTCATGAGGGCCGGCGGGTACTACTGGAACCTCGCCTGGTTCTCATGGCGCCTCGACGTTTTCATCAGGGAGCTCGGCCTGCACGCCCCGCGGCATCTCGCCGGCCTGCGCAAGGTGATGGCCGCGCGTGGCTCGGGTGACGAAGAGGCCGCCGCGGCGCTTTACGGGCGGCTGCGGGTCGAGGTGGTCGACCGCAGCGTCATGGAGCGGACCGATCGCCTGCTCCTGGTGCCGGCAGACTTCGATTGGGCCGATATCGGCAATTGGGCAGAGCTCGGGGACCGGGTCCGGGCGGACGCGCACGGCAACTCGGTCGAGGGCTCCTCCGTCCTCGTCGACACCAAGGGAAGCCTCATCCTCGGGTCCCGGCGGCTCGTGGCCGCCATCGGGCTCGACGACATGATCATCGTCGACACCGAGGATGCGCTTCTCGTCTGTCCGCGCTCGCGCGCGCAGGACGTCAGGAAGGTCGTCGACGCGCTCCGGCGGGCGGGCAAGACCCGCTACCTGTAGTCATCGAGGCAAATCGGCGATTTGAGGGAGGCGACGTATAACCTTGGAGCTTGATGGCGGCGATTCCTGAGATCAAGTTCGGCACCGATGGCTGGCGCGGGGTCATCGGTGACGACTTCACGTTTGCGAACGTGCGCCGCGTGGCGCAGGGAACCGCCGAATACCTGCTCACGAAGTCCACGGATCCGCTCGCCGTGATCGGCTACGACTGCCGCTTCGCGTCCGAGGAGTTCGCTCGCACCGTCGCCGACGTGTTCGCGGCCAACGGGGTGCGGAGCCTCCTCTTCGACAGGCCCTCACCGACCCAGGTTGCCTCATGGACGGTGATCGACCGCAAGGCCGCGGGCGCGGCGGTGATCACGGCCAGCCACAATCCCTACCTTTTCAACGGCGTCAAGTACAAGCCGGAGACCGGGAGCTCGGCGCCGAGCGCTGTCATCGAGGACCTCGAGCGCCGAATCAACGCGTTGCCCGACAGGGCGGCTCCCGAGCGGGGCAAGGCAGGCGACCTGATCACCGTCTACGACCCGCGGCCGTCGTACTACGAGCAGATCGCGCGCATGGTGGACCTCGGGGCGATCAAGGGTGCCGGCCTCCGCATCGTCCACGAGTGCATGTACGGGTCGGGCTACGGATACATCGCCGACCTGCTGGCGGGCGGCACCACGAGCGTCACCGAGCTGCACCACGAGCGCAATCCATTCTTCGGCGGGATCAACCCCGAGCCGATTCCACCCAACATCGACGCAGCGCTGGCTGTCATGCGGGCGGGTGGTGGCAATCACCTGTGCATCTGCACGGACGGCGACGCGGACAGGGTTGGGATCATCGATGAGACGGGCCGCTTCATCGATCAGCTCCAGGTCTACGCGCTGCTCATGCTCTACCTGTTCGAGGTCAGGGGCATGGGTGGGCCCGTCGTGAAGACGGTCAACATGACCTCCATGGCCGACAAGCTGGGCGCCGAGTTCGGCGCCGAGGTGTTCGAGGTGCCGGTGGGCTTCAAGAACATCGCGCCGAAGATGATGGAGGTGGACGCCGTGCTCGGCGGCGAGGAGTCGGGTGGGTACGCGATCCGCGGCCACATCCCGGAACGCGACGGGATCCTCGTCGGCCTGCTGTTCGCGGACATGATCGTCAGGCTTGGCAAGCCGCTCTCGCAGATCCTCGCCGACCTCGAGAAGCGAGTCGGTCCGCATGCATACGCCCGGCACGACATCCACCTCCCGCGCGACACCTACGACGTCGAGCGGCGGAGGATCCTGGACCTCCTGGCGGCCAACGAGCCGTCCCAGGTGGCGGGCGCCAAGGTCGTGCGCGTCCGCTCCGACGACGGCTTCAAGTTCTACCTCGCAGATGGCAGCTGGGTCCTGCTTCGCACCAGCGGGACCGAACCGCTGGTGAGGGTCTATTCGGAAGCGCCTACGAGCGCCGACGTCGAGGCCCGCCTCGCCGCGATCGAGGACATCGTCGGCCTCAGAGCACATGCCTGACCTTCCCAGGGTCGAGCGCGCGGAGGACTCGAAGGTCGACAAGCCGTGGGGGTACGAGATCCGCTGGGCGGTGACGGACCGCTACCTGGGCAAGCTGCTCCACGTCAACAAGGGGGAAGCGCTTTCGCTGCAGTACCACGAGCGCAAGGACGAAAGTCAATATGTCGTGGCGGGCTGTGTGGACGTCGAGGTCGGAGGGTCTGACGGTGCCCTGACGACCCATCGCCTGCGCGCCGGGGACACGCTGCGCATCACGCCTGGCACCCGCCACCGGCTCACCGCGATCGAGGACACCGACATCTTCGAGGTGTCGACGCCGGAAGGAGAGGACGTCGTCCGGATCTCCGACCGCTATGGCCGCGTCCCGACGTAGCCTGCCGTCGACGCTTAGACTTCCTCGCGTTGAATGAAGACGCCGCCCTCGCCTGAGAAGGCCGCCCCGGCCGCCACGGCGACACGTTCAGAGCGCGACCGCAGCTTCCTCACCTTCGCCGGCGTGGTGCTGGTCGCGCTTGCGCTCGGCTTCAAGTCGGAGCTGCTGGCCGAAGGCCAGGTGTGGGCGCTGGCTCTCGGCCTGGTGGTGGTCGCCGCGCCTGCGCTGCTCGGTTACCTCCGCGGGACCGATGAGTTTCCGAGAATCGAGCACTACATCCCGGTCGCCCTTGGCGCCATCACCCTGGCGGGCCTGGCGGGCGGGCGCGACACGGCCGGCCACCCCCTGATCGCCGAGCTGTGGAAGTACGGGCTGATCACACTCGCCTTCGGCGCGGGGTTCGTGATGTCGGCGCGGCTCGACTACCTGCGCTTACGCAACGCCGAGAAGCGCGGGCACATCGTGCTCCAGGAGGCGATCCTGGTCCTCGTCCTGGCGGGCGCCTACCTGGTCGTGGTCACGATCCCGTTCAACGTGATCCTGCGCCTGCTGTGGATCTTCACCATCACGTTCCTGGCGTCATATCGGAGCTTCCGCATCAACGGAACGGCGATCGCGCCGCGACGGGCGTTCATCTTCGCGCTCTTCGTCGGCCAGGTTGTCACCTTCCTGGCCTGGGCGATCACCGCGCTGTCCATCTACCTCGTGGTCAACGAGGGCACCTTCGCCGTGATGCTGCTGTTCGCCTGGTACATCAACCGCGGCCTCGTCCGTCACACGGTGGAGGAGAGCTTCACGCGCAACGTGGTTCTGGAATACGGCGCTTTCGCCATAGTCCTGGTCTATCTGTTCGTCTCGAGCTACCAACCCGGCCGATAAAAGTGTGAGAGGAACTCTGCCACGCTAGGTGGCTGACTACATGCCGAGGTAGGCCTTCTGGACATCCTCGGAAGCCAGGAGCTCCTTGCCCGTGCCCGTCTGGACGATGCTGCCAGTCTCGAGCACGTAGCCGCGGTGGGAGACCTCCAGAGCTTTATGCGCGTTCTGCTCGACCAGGAGCACTGGCGTGCCCTGCGCATTGATCTCGCGCACGATGCTGAAGATCGTCTCGATCAGGATTGGGGCGAGGCCGAGGGACGGCTCGTCGAGCATGAGGAGCTTCGGCCGGGCCATGAGGGCTCGACCCATCGCAAGCATCTGCTGCTCTCCACCTGACAGTGTGCCCGCGATCTGGGTACGTCGCTCCTTGAGCCGTGGGAAAAGTATGAAGACGCGATCCATGTCGGCCGCGATGCCAGGCTTGTCGTTGCGCGTGTATGCGCCCATGAAGAGGTTGTCGCCCACCGTCATGCGCGGGAAGAGGCGCCGACCCTCGGGCGACTGGCAGACGCCCATCTCGACGATCTTCGACGGCCCCGTGCGCGTGATGTCGTGGTCGTCGAATCGGATCGTGCCCGAGTGTGGATGCATCAGCCCTGAGATCGTCCGCAGCGTGGTGGTCTTGCCAGCCCCGTTTGACCCGATCAGCGCGACTATTTCGCCCTGCTCGATCTTTATCGACACGCCACGCAACGCCTGGATCCGTCCGTAGAACGCGTCGACCGAATCGAGCTCGAGTATCGCCATGCAGCTAGGCCGACTTGCCCAAATACGCTTCGATGACGCGGGGGTCCTTGCGGACCTCGTCCGGCACGCCCTCGGCGATCTTCTCGCCGTGGTCGAGCACCACGATGCGCTGGGAGATGCCCATGACCACCTTCATGTCGTGCTCGATGAGGAAGACGGTGATGCCGCGGGTAAGGATCTTTCCGACGAGCTGCATCAACTCCACTTTTTCTTGTGGCGTGAATCCGGCCGCCGGTTCGTCGAGGAGGAGCAGCTTGGGGTCGGTGGCCAGCGCACGCGCGATCTCGAGACGGCGTTGCTGGCCGTAGGGGAGATTGTGGGCGTACTGGTTCGCCTGCTTCGCGATGCCGACGAAGCGAAGAAGGTCCATCGCCTCCTGCGTGACGCGTTCCTCCTCACGCCGCTCACGCGGCAGCTTGAACAATGAGTCCCAAAGCTTGGCCCGCATCCGGACGTGGCGACCGACCCGCACGTTGTCGAGACACGACATATAGCTGAAGAGCCGGATGTTCTGAAACGTTCGTGCGATGCCCAATCGCGCAACGTCGTGAGGCTTGGAGCCGGTGATGTCACGACCGTCGAACACGACCCGTCCCGACGACGGTTGGAAGAGGCCTGTCACGTTATTGAAGAGCGTGGTCTTGCCTGCGCCGTTAGGCCCGATGAGAGCGAAGACCTCGCCGCGTTTGATGTGCAGGCTCACGTTGTCCACCGCAAGCAGGCCACCGAAGCGCTTGGTGAGATTGGTCAGCTCGAGGATGTTCTCTGCAGGGGTCGCTTGTTGGCTCATGAGGCGTGGCTCGCCTCGACTTCTGGCTCTTCTTCCTGCACGGCTGCGTGCTTGAGCTCCTGCTCGCGGACGCGGCTGGGGAATATGCCCTGCGGTCGCAGCAACATCATCAGCACGAGGATCAGGCCGTACACCAGGAAGTTGACGCGCTGAGTCTCCTGTGCGAGGCCAGGCCAGTCACCGTTCTGAACGTTCAACCAGCTCAGGCCGAAATTGTTCGCCAGCGATTCGACAGTGGAGGGCAGCGCGGGCAAGACGCTGTTCAGCACGAAGTAGATCACCAGCGCGCCGACGATGACACCCGTGATGTTGCCCATGCCCCCGAGTACCACCATCACCAGCACGGTGATCGAGACCAGGAACAAGAAGGAGTCGGGGCTCACCAGGCCGAAGCTGGCTCCGTAATACGCGCCCGCGAAGCCACTGAACGATGCTCCGATCGCAAAAGCGAGCAGCTTGGTGGTCACCGTGTTGATGCCCATGGCGGCGGCTGCCACCTCGTCCTCCCGAATCGCCATCCATGCACGGCCAAGACGCGACCGGTGCAGGTTGCCCACCAGGATCACCGCCCCGATGATCATGATGACGACCAGGACATAGAAGGCGATCGGATCGAAGCCAAAGCTGAAGCACGGCGCGAACTTCGTCGAGTTGCCGAGCACCCGGCAAGTGTCGGGCCGAATGATGGCGATGTTGCTTGCCCCGGCCCACGGGCCGGTTATCCAGGCGGGCAGGCTCGGCGAGTCGATGCCTCCGATTGCGTTGATACCACCCGTCCATTGCGGAAGGTTGTAAGACAGCTGAGGCACGATCTCGCCGAAGCCGAGCGTCACGATGGCGAGATAGTCGCCGCGCAGCCGCAGCGTGGGAAAGCCGAGAATCGCGCCCGCAGCCGCCGCCACGAACATCCCCACGAAGATCATCAGCCAGAACGGCAGGTGGTAGCTCTGGTGCAGCGGCGAGGAGCCGAGCTGGGTGGACGCGAAGAGTGCATACGTATAGGCCCCGATCGCGAAGAACGCCGCGTAGCCAAGATCGAGAAGCCCGGCAAACCCGACCACGACGTTGAGGCCGATGGCCAGCAGCACATACGTGCCGGCGTGGCCAGCCTGCGAGATCAGGGCGTTGCTGCCCGTCGCGTACAGCACAGCCGCCGGGAATGCGAGCGCCAGGATGAGGAGAACGCCATAGATCACTGCATCGCGATCGCGTATGCGCCGCCGCCTCTGCAGGAGCGACATCGGAAAACGGGGCTTACGTGCCACAGGCTCGCTCATTTCTCGGGCACCCTCATTCCGAGCAAGCCGGTGGGCCGGAACACCAGGACCGCAATCAGGATTCCGAAAATGACGACCTCGGTCCACTTGGAACCGATGTACGAGTCGCTATAAGCGGATATCAGTCCGATGAGCAGCCCACCGATTGCCGCGCCCGGGATGTTGCCGATGCCGCCGAAAACCGCGGCTGTGAATGCCACCAGCCCTGTCCGGAATCCCAGGTTGTAGAAGATGTTGTTGTAGTACAGGCCCCAGATCATGCCACCGGCGCCCGCCAGAAGCGCACCAATGAAGAAGGTGGCCGCGATCGTGCGATTGATGTCAATCCCCATCAGCTGCGCAGCGTCGCGATCCTGCGCGGTGGCGCGCATCGCCTTGCCGAGTCTGGTCCGATTTATGAAGACGGCCAGGAGTGCCACCAGGATCACTGTCGTGACGACGACGAATACATCCTTGAACCCGATAAAGACGCCGGCGATGGTGGTTTCGAAGCCCGGTCCGTGTGGGAGCAGGTCCGGCACATGGACCGTGGCGGGCCCGTGCCACAGGAACATGACCCCTTCGACGACGAAGGACATTCCGATCGCGGTGATCAGAGGGGCCAGGCGAGGAGCGTTGCGCAGCGGCCTGTACGCGATGCGCTCGATGCCGACGTTGATGCCGCCGATGATCAGCATGACCACAGGGAAGACGAGCAGCAGGGCCAAAAGGTTGACCGTGGTGAAGGAGTCCTCGTTGAACGAGAAGAAGCCGAGGATCGCCGTGCCGATGTATGCGCCCAGCGTGAAAACGTCGCCGTGCGCGAAATTGATCAGCTCGATGATGCCGTACACCATGGTGTAGCCCAGGGCCACGAGTGCGTACATGGCACCGTCTGCGATGCCGAAGATGGAGATCTGCACGAAGGCGGTCGGTTGTGTGATGGCCTCATACGCCAGGCCGATGATGGCCAGGGCGCAGATGACGTAAAAGCCGACGTCGGGGAGGCTCACACCGGCCACCCTCAGTGAACGGACTCTCTTTAGAGCCGACGCACCGCTTCCGACTTTGCCCGCGTCCAGTGCCCCCTCCTTGAGCTGACGGCGAGGAGGCCCGTGGTGGGCCTCCTCGTCGGATTGTGGGCTAAAAGTCTAGGGCTGTGCGAAGTCGAACTGAGTCTTCCATACGAAGCAGTCGTTCGGATTGGTCTTGCCGCAGACCCCGGTTGACTTTGCCGGGTCGGCGACCTTCTGAACGGTGTAGATGGAGACGATCTTGAGGTTGGTGTCGCCGTTCGCGTCGAAGTCGTAGGTTCCGACCACCCCGACGAAGCCCTTGGTCTGGGCCATCTCGGCCCTGACCTGCTCGCGGGTCGGCGTTGAGCCGTTGGCGTCGGTGATCGCCCGGCCCATGGCCGCCATCAGCGCGTTGGTGGCGTCATAAGCCTGCATGGTGTATCCGCCGAAGTCGTTTGCGCCCGGGAAGGCCACGCGGAAGGCCGCGATGGCGGAGGCTGCACCCGGAACCTGGGTCGCGTCGGCGCCGGCTGACGTCGCGTTGACGTTCAGGTCGTTGCTCCCGGCCTGGTCGATGCAGTTGGTGGTCTCGATGCCGTCACCGCCGAAGAACGGGACGTCCCAGCCGATGTCCTTCATCTGCTTGCGAGGGATGCAGATGTTCTGGTCGTCGGTGCCACCGACATATACGCCCGTTGCGCCGGCATTCTTGAACTTGAGCAGTATCGACTTCCAGTCGCTGGTCGTCGCCTTCTGGTACTCAGAGTGGGTCGTCGTCCCACCCAGGGTCTTGAACCGCTGCTCGAAAGCGCCAGCGATGCCGACGCCGAACACGGTGCTGTCGTCGAGGATGCCGATGTTGTGGACGTTGAGCGTCTTGTATGCGTAGTCGGCCATGGCCGGACCCTGGTAGTCGTCAGTGGTAACGACACGGAAGTAGTTGTTGGCGTTACCGCTGCGAAGGTCTTGCGGGTGATATGCGCAGCCCGCGATGTCCTTAGTCAGGCAGGGGTTGGTGTTGGCCGGGCTGATCATCGTGAAATGCTGCGGGGCCGCGATTGGGATCTCAGCCTTGGCCACCGCGGAGTTGTATGGGCCGATCATGCCCAGGAACTTGGGGTCACCCAGCATCGTCTGGACGTTTTCGACCCCGGCGTCGGCGGAGTAAGAGCCTTGCCGGCAGTCATCGAATCCCTGGAATGTGATCGTGAAGCCGTTGATCCCTCCAGCTGCATTCTTCTGGTCGATCGCGAACTTCACGCCGTTCTGGGTCGACAGGCCGCCAGTGGTACAGATCGGAAAGTCTGATCCGATTTTGATGGTGCCTTTCGCCGTGCTGCCAGTACCGCCGCCGCAGGCGAACGCCAACAACGCCGCCAATGTGAGGACTACGAGTCCCCTAGCTCGAACCATACGGTTCCCCCTTGTGTGTTGCTTGGGAAGCTTCGGACGGCGTTTCCTCAACTCCCCCTCACCCGCCGCCCTCTTCCCAATCATCACGATCGGGGCGAGAGTGCGCCGACGACGAGTGCGGCCACATGGGATGGCCGAACCACTACTCCAGCCGGAACTATACCGGCTGGACCTCAGAGTTCAAGTTCGATCTTGGGTGAGAGGGGCGGGACGTGAGTGCGGCGCAGTATCAATACGGTAGCTTGACGCTGTAATCAACCACTCTCACCCAACGCCAGGCGACCGCGGGATCGGCGCTGGTCGCCTCGAAGATCGAAACTGCCCGCAGGGTGGTATCGCCGTCGCTGTCGAAGCCGAACGTGCCGGTCACGCCTGGAAAGGCAGTGGTTGCAGCGAGTTCGGCCACCACTTGAGCGCGGGCCGGGAGCTTGCCGCCGGCGGCCTTGATCGCCCGCCCGATCGCGTCGTACAGCACTGCCACGGCGTCGTAGGCGAGCATCGTGTAAGCCCCGTAGTCCCAAGCGTTGCGGTACTGGGATTTGAAGGCGGCGATGACGGGCCCGGAAGTCGCCACCTGGTTGGGGTCGACGGTCGGGACTGTGGCGTACATGCCTGCGGCGTTGCTGCCCGCATCGCGCACGCACTGGGGATCCTCCGCTATGCCGTCACCGCCCAGGTAGGGCGTGGCAACGCCCGCTCCGAAAACCGCCGCCATCCGAGCGCGTATCGAGCAGCCCTGGTTCGCAGTGACCCCGCCGAAGTAGATCGCCTGCGCGCCCTCCCTCCTGGCTTGATTGAAGAAGGCGGTGAGGTCCAGGTTGCCCGAGGGGACGAAGTCCTGGTGCACGACCACGAGGCCGCCCAGCCTCGTGAAGCGCGCCCGGAAGCTGTCGGCCAGCGCCTCCCCGTACGCCTCGTGGTCGGACAGCACAGCCACGCGCAGCAGGTGGAGGTCCTGGTAGCCGAAATCGGCGGCAGCCGCGCCCTGGAGGTCGTCAGTGGTGGCGAGCCGGAAGAAGTTGTTGACCTTGGACGGCCTGAGGTCTGCAGGCACGGGCAGGCCGGCGTCGTTGCAGCTGATCGCCAGCCTCGTCGGATTCAGTCCGGCAGGCAGGAAAGGGTCCTTGGTCAGGCAGCGGTTGCTGGTGGCGGGGCTGATCATCGCGAGCTGGGCCTGGTTGGCGAGCGGGATCGCGACCCTGGCCACGCTCGAGTCAAAGGGTCCGAT
>JBGOTG010000054.1:0-13040 GCA_041476405.1 Candidatus Dormibacteraceae bacterium
CGATCTCGACAACCTGATCCTCCTGTGCCACCGGCATCACTGGATGGTGCATGAGGGCAACTGGCAATTGGTGCGCAGCGATGATGGGAAGCTGATTAGCGTCCCGCCGACTCTGACATTCGGTCCTTCGCCGAGGGGTCCCGACTAGCTACAAGTAATGCCTGCGGATGGCGCCCAGGTTGTTGAAGATCCGCACTCCGAACGCGACTATGGCCGCGATCGAAAGGTCGACGCCCAGCTTGTCGCCGAAGTAGGTCAGGCCCGCGGCCAGCGTCATGTTGGTGAGCAGGCCGCTGAAGAAAACACGCGGCTCGAACGTCCCGGAGATGTAGGCCTTGAACGCCCCGAAGATCGAGTCGAGGGCGGCGAGCAAGGCGACCGCCGTGTAGCGCGCGTACGTGATCGGGATCGTGACCGGCGACAGCAGGCCGAGAAACACGCCAAGGATCGCGAAGATGATCGCGACGACGATTACTTGCATGTGGGCAATGGTGACGGTGACGGTTGCGGGCTGGGTGACGGCGAACCCGGCCGCGACGGAGACGGGCTCGGCTGCATCCGCGAGCGGTATCCGACCGCGGGCTCGGTCGGATTCATGACGTTCACGTAGACGAGGTCGGTCGCGTTGTAGTCGACGTTGCCGTGCCCGGCGATCGCCTTCAACGCCGACAACTTGTCGCCCAACGCCTTGAACTCCTCCGGGGTGAGGACACGGCCGAAGTAGACCTTCCAGCCGCGCTTGGCGACGAGAGTCAGGTCGCCACACGAGTCGAAGACGAAACCTGCGACCTGCTGCCCGAGCAGCGTCGGGAAGCCGCGCTGCATGTTGACAAGCGCGGTCAGGAGCGCCGGGTCGATCGGCCGGTCGCCGACCTTTGGGTCGGTCCCGTTGGGACCCTGCACGTCGACCAGCCCGGCGGGGGACGGCGCCGGGCCGAGCACCACCGCCTGGTCGGAGAGAAGGAACACGGTGGTCGCCTTGCCGGCGTGATAGACGGCGACCGGCTGCCACTCGCTGACCACCACCAGCACGCTCCCCGTTATCTGTGGCTCGACCGAGGCGGTCCGCACCCACGTCTGGCTGAGGAGACGCTGGCGGTCGGCCTCGCCGTCCACCGACAGCACTGACGCCCCGTTCGCGAGCCCGGCGGCCGCGGCGACCTGCGCGCTCGTCAGGTGTTGGGCGCCGATGACGTCCACCGTCCGGACGGACAAGGCCGGACCCAACCACAGCCAGGCCAGCAGGGCGCACTCCAACGCGGCGGCCGTCAGCGCGAGGGCCCGCAGCGACCAGTGCACGTCGGGCTCGCGCAGAGCCCGCTCGGAGCGCGTCCAGAGCTGGCCCTTCAGCGGCTCGCTTGACTCGAGACCGCGTCGCAAGTTCAATCGCGGTAGGAGCGAGCGGCGCCTTCTGAACCTCATGCGACCGGCGGTCCGACGCGGTGTGCCTGGCGCTGAATCGCGTGGTCGACAAGTCGCTGGCACAGCTGGTCGAATGGGATGCCCGCCGCGCGCGCGGCGTCGGGCAGCAGCGAGAGCTCGGTCAGGCCGGGAACCGTGTTGACCTCGAGGATCCAGGAGTTCCCCTTGGCGTCGACGATGATGTCGACCCGCGCCATGCCGGCACACCCAAGGAGCACGAAGGCGCGGCTCGAAGCGTCGGCGGCCGCAAGCTGGGCACGCTCCGATATGCGGGCCGGGATGATGTGGTGCGATTTGCCGGCGGTGTACTTCGCGTCGTAGTCGTAGGTCGGGTTGTCGCTCACGATCTCCAGCGTCGGCAGCACCTGGACGTCAGGCGTAGCCAACACCCCCACGGTGATCTCGGTCCCGGCCTGGAATCGCTGCACCAGGACGCGGCGGTCGTACCGTGCCGCGAGGAGCAGGCCGCTCGCAGCCGCGTCGACGTCCGGCGCGATGGTGAGCCCGATGGTCGAACCCTCACGCACGGGCTTGATGACGAGCGGCAGGCCGAGTCTCCCGGCGAGCCTTTCGACGACCTCCGCGGCGACTCCGTCCAGGACCTCGAGCTCCTCGAAATCAGGAATGTGCAGGCCGGCGCCCGCCATCACAGCGTTCGAGCGCGACTTGTCCATGCACAGGGCCGAGGCGAGGATGCCCGATCCCGTGTACGGAATGCCCAGCAGCTCCAGCATCCCCTGGACCGAACCGTCCTCGCCAAGCCGGCCGTGGAGGGCGTTGAAAACGCAGGCGAAGCCGCCATCGCGAATCGTGTCCCACGTGTTGGCGTCCAGGTCGACGGGTACAACGTCGTGGCCCAAGCCGCGGAGCGCACCCTCGACCTGCGCGCCCGACCGGAGTGAAACCTCGCGCTCCGCAGAACGTCCCCCGCGCAGCACGGCGAGCTTCAGCGCCATCTTCCCACCAGCTGCACCTCGGGCTCGAGGTCGACGTTGAAGCGGCGGCGGACCTCGGCGCGCGCACGCTCGATCAGCCGTGCCACGTCGGCGGCTGTGGCCCCGCCCTCGTTGACTATGAAATTGCCGTGCAGCTCGGATAGGACCGCGGCGCCCTCGCGCATGCCCTTCAATCCGGCGGCCTGCACCAGCCTGCCGGCCGAGTCGCCCGCCGGGTTCTTGAACACGCTGCCGCAGTTCTTGGTCTTGATCGGCTGCGTTTCGTTGCGCTCGCGCGTGAGCTTGGCCATCAGCCGCTTGGATTCCTCCCCGTCACCGCGCTTCAGCTGGAAGGTCGCCTCCACCACCAACGCGCCTTCGAGCGGGCCCTCACGAAGCGCCGACGTGCGGTAGCCGAAGCGCAAATCGGCCGGCGTCCATCTCCGGCGCCCCGCCCCGGGAACGAAACCGCAGGCCTCTACGAGGACCTCGCTCAGCTCCTTCCCCCAGCAGCCCGCGTTCTGATAGACGGCGCCGCCGACGGTCCCCGGCACTCCGATCGCGAACTCGAACCCGCTCAGATCTGCGTCGGCCGCGATTCTCGCGAGGCGCATCATCTTGAGCCCGGCCGCTGCGCGCACCCGCGTGCCTTCGACGTGATGCTCACGCGTGACGACGCGCACCACAAGACCTTCGACGCCCGCGTCGGCGATGAGCAGGTTGGTGCCCGCGCCGAGCACGAGATACGGGATGCCGCGCTCCAGGCAGCCGTCCAGCGTCTTCTCGATCGCGTCGATGCGGCCGAGCTCCACGAAGAAGTCCGCCGGGCCCCCGATGCCGAACGACGTCTTGGAGGCGAGCGGTTCTTTCTCGCGGATCCCCGCGAGACCGCGAAGCCACGCGAGGTTAGACGCGCTGCGCCAGCTCATCGCCCAGCTTGCGGATGTCGCCCGCACCCATCAACAGCAGAATGTCGTCAGGCCCGACCAGGCCCTCGAGCACCTCACGCGCACCCTTGAAGTCACCCACGTAAGTGCCGTTGGGCAGCTGGTGCGCGAGGTCCGACGCCTGCACGCCTGTCGGGTTGTCCTCGCCGGCCGAGTAGACGTCGAGCAGCAACACCTTGTCGGCATCGGTGAACGCTCGTGAGAAGTCGCGCATCAGGGCCGACAAGCGGGAATACCTGTGAGGCTGGAAGACCACTATCAGGCGGCGGTGGCGGAGCTCGCGGGCCGCCTGAAGGGTGGCGCGCACCTTGGTCGGGTGGTGCCCGTAGTCGTCGTAAACGGCGGCGCCCTGGAACACGCCGATGAACTCCAGGCGCCGGTGCGCGCCGGGAAACCTCTCCAGCGCGCCGGCGACGTCGGAGAAGCTCACGCCCAGCTCGAGCGCCATGGCGGCGGCGCCTGTTGCGTTCTGCACGTTGTGGCGGCCGGGCTGCCGGAGGTTGACCCGGCCAAGCTCGCGGCCCTGGTGGTGGATCGCGAAAGGACGCCCGTCGCCGCACCTGTAATCCGCCGTCTCGCTGAAGCCGTACGTGACACGCCTTGCCGGGGAGGCCAGCGCACGCGCCCGATCGTCGTCCGCGCACACGACAAGGAGCCCGTCCGCCGGCAGGCGCGCGGCGAACTCGGCAAAGAGGTTGTTCACGGCTTCCACGTCTTTGAAGTGGTCGGTGTGGTCGAGCTCGATGTTGGTCACGATCGCGCGCTTCGGGCGGTGCAGGACGAGGCTGCCGTCGGACTCGTCGACCTCTGCGACCAGCCAGCTCGAGCGTCCTGCCCGCGAGCTCGAACCGTCGCCCACCAACACCGTCGGATCGAGTCCCGCCTCCGTCAGGATGTGGCCGATCATGAACGTGACCGTCGTCTTGCCCGCGCTGCCGCCGACAGCGATCGAGTCGCGCTCGGCGATCAGCTCGGCAAGCATCTCCGCGCGTGAGAGGACCCTGACGCCCATCCCTCGAGCCGCGTCGAGCTCCGGGGAGGACTTGACGGCGCCGCTGTAGACGAGCAGGTCCTGGAACAGCACGTGCTCGGGGTCGTGGCCGACGTCCACCCGGATGCCCTCATCCTCGAGCTCGGCGGTGGTGTCCGACGCGTTGACATCGCAGCCGCTCACGTCGTCACCGCGCGCTTTGAGCACTCGCGCAAGCGCGGAGACCCCGGCGCCGCCGATGCCCATGAGGTGGACCTTCATCGTTTCGCCACCTCTCTGAGAACGCCCAGCACCTGTTGGGCGGCGTCGCGCCGGCCCGCCGCGCCTGACGCCTTCGCCATGGCACGCAGACGCTCGGTTGTCAGGCCGTCGAGGGTGGTGACAAGGGCGGCACCCGTGAGCTCTCGGTCGGCGATGCTCACCGCCGCCCCCGCCTCCACCATCGCGGCGGCGTTCTCCTCCTGGTGGCCCCCGCCAAAGGTGCCGGGGACGAGCACCATCGGGAGCCCGACCGCGGTGACCTCGGCGATGGTGCCCACCCCGGCCCTGCTGACGACGAGGTCCGCGCTCTTCATCAGCGAAGGCATGTCGTCCGCGAACGCAAGGCCGCGGTATCGAGGCCTCGCGTGCTGTGCGATCCCTTCGGCTCCCTGACGACCGGCAAGGTGCACCACCTCTTCGAAGCGCTGGCACAGCGCGTCGAGCGCAGACCAGACCGCCTGGTTCAGGTTGCGCGCACCCTGGCTGCCGCCCGTGATGAGCAGGTGGCGAGGAGGCACGTCCGGCGTGCGGAGCTCGAAGCCGTCGCGGAGCGGGACGCCGGTGAGCACGACCCGCCTGGTCCGGATGCGCCGGTCGGTCCCGGGGAGCGTGACGCATACCGCGGCGGCCGCCCCCGCGAAGATGCGCGTGGCCAGGCCGGGCCGGACGTCTTTCTCGTGCAGCACGTAGGGGATGCCTCGCAATCGAGCCGCGGCGACCGCCGGGGCCATCACGTAGCCGCCCATGCCCAGCACGACGTCGGGACTGAACCGATCGACGATTCGGAGCCCCGCGCGCATCGCGGCAGGGATGACACCGGGAAGGACGATGTTCTTCCACACCGCGTCACGGTCGAGGCCGCGCACGTTGATGGTGGCCAGGTCGAAACCCGCGGCGGGCACCAACCGTTCCTCGGGCCCACCCGAGCGTCCGACCAGCAGCAGGGCGCCGTCCGGTTCCTCAGCGCGGAAAGCTCGGGCGACGGCGAGCGCTGGATAAAGGTGCCCGCCAGTCCCGCCTCCGGCTATCAAAAGGCGCATCAGTCCTCCTACTTTTTTGTCCAGAGCTGGTGCCCCGCCGCGCGATGCTGAGGAGCACGCCGACCGCTGCCAGCGTGGTGGCGAGCGCAGTGCCCCCGTAGCTGAAGAAGGGCAGTGGCACTCCTGCTATCGGCAACGTATTCGTGACCGTCGCCATGTTGAGCAGTGCTTCGAAGGCGATCCATGTCGTGATGGCCACCGCCAGCACGACACCGAAACGATCCGGAGCGCGAAGTCCGGCGCGGTAGCCGCGCACCGTGAAGCACAGGAAGCCCAGCATCACGAGTGTTGTACCGGCAAGCCCGGTCTCCTCGCCGGTGATGGCGAAGATGAAGTCGGTGTGAGCCTCCGGCAGCCAGCCGTACTTCTCGACCGAGTTGCCGATCCCGACGCCGAACAGCCCGCCGGACCCCAGGCCATAGAGTGCCTGGGTGGATTGAAAGCCCGCGCCAAGCGGGTCGGAAAACGGGTTCCTGAACGAGACGAGTCGCGCGAACCGGTAAGGCTCGAACAGCGTGACCGCAAGGAAGGCAAGGCCGAGAAGCGCCACCAGGAGAACGAGGTGCCGGAACCGGCCGCCCCCCGCCCAATAGGCGCTCATGACGATGGCGACCATCACGATCGAGGTACCCACGTCCTTCTGGAGCATCAGCAGCGCGAGCACGCCGGCCAGCATCGCCGCGATGGGCAGAAGCCCTTTCTGGAAGGTCCCTATCGCCGAGGCGTTGCGGTCGATCCAGTGGGCGACGAACACCGCGAATGCGAGCTTGCCGAGCTCCGAGGGCTGGAATGTGCCGAGAGGGCCGGCGTCGAACCACCGCCGGGCTCCGTTGACAGTCACGCCGAGGTGCGGCACGAGGACCAGGACCATCAGCAGCCCAACCACCACCGCGCCAACCGGCGCGAGCGGCCGCAGGCGCCTGTAGTCGAACCGGCTGAGCACGAAGAGCGCGGCGAAGCCGATGACCATCCAGACGGTCTGCCGCTCCGCGTAGTAGAACGCGGACTCGTGCTGCGTGTAGGCGAACGCGACGCTCGCGCTGGTCACCATGACCAGGCCCGCGCCGCAGAGAAGCACCGTCGTGAAAAGCAGCAGCCGGTCCGGCTGTCGCTCTTCGCGGACGCCGGCGCTCACCTTCCGGAGTCCTCGAACCTGGCGCGAACCGCTGCCTTGAAACGCCGGCCGCGGTCCTCGTAGTCCTTGAACATGTCGAAGCTCTTGTAGGCGGGGCTGAGCAGCACGACTCCACCGGGTTGCGCCAGGCCGGCGGCGGCCTCGACGGCCTCGTCGAGGCCGGCGGCGCGCACGACCTTCGGATGGTTGTGCAGGGCCTCGGCCAGCAGGTCGGCGGAGGCGCCGATCAGGACCACCGCCTCGACGTTGGCGAGGACGTCGGCCAACCACCCGCCCAGCTCGAACCCGCTCCCGTAGCCTCCGGCGATGAGGACGACAGGCGTGCTTGGGAAGGCGCTCAGAGCGACCCGCCCGGCGTCCGGATTCGTCGCCTTGGAGTCGTTGTACCAGCGCACTCCCCCCCACTCGCCGACCAGCTCGAGGCGATGCTCGACGCCCTTGAAGGAGCGGATGGCCGCTTCGATCGCGTCATCGGCCATCCCCGCGATCCGTCCGATCGCGGCGGCCGCGAGGGCGTTCTCGAGGTTGTGCCTGCCGGGAAGTGGCATCGGGGGTAGGGGCCGGTGCTCGTCAAACCAAACCACTTGCGCCCGCGTGCGATCCGCGATGCGCTTGCACGCCTCGTCACGGCCGTTGAGGACGGCGAAATCGTCGGCGCCCGCGAACTCGACGGCGCGGGCCTTCAGGTCCACGTAGCGCTCGAAGGTGCCGTGGCGGTCGAGGTGGTCGGGCGTGACGTTGAGGATCACCCCGACGTGCAGGCGGGGTCTCGCCACGGACTCCAGTTGAAAGCTGGACAGCTCCAGCACGACCCAGTGGCGCGGCGTGATCTCGTCCAGGCGGTCGAGCACCGTGTCGCCGATGTTGCCGCCGACGATGACCGGCCGGTCACCTGCCGCCAGCACGGCGCCGGTCAGGGCAGTGGTGGTCGTCTTGCCGTTGGTGCCGGTGATGCCCACGACGATCCCTGGACACAGCCGCAGGAAAAGGTCGATCTCGCTGGAAACCTCGATGCCCTGCTCGCGCGCACGCTTCAGAAGATCTGAGTCCCACGGCACGCCGGGGCTCGCGTACACGACGTCCACGCCCGCCAGCACGCCCTCGTCATAGCCGCCAGCCTGAACGTCCACCCCCGCGGGGAGCTGCGCAAGCGCCTCCTCGAGCTCGGCTCTCGGCCTGCGGTCGACGATTCGCACGCGCGCGCCTTCGCCGGTGAGGTGGCGGGCAAGTGCGACGCCGCTGCGCGCCGCCCCGACCACCAGAGCGGTCACGTGACCAGCCGTGCCACCCCGGCCGCGGCCAGCGCCGAGAGGAGCCCCGCGCCCCAAAAGGAGAGCGCGATGCGATTCTCAGACCAACCCTCGTGGTGGAACGTGTAGTGAATCGGGGTCATCTTGAAAACTCGGCGTCCGCCGCTGGCTTTGAAATAAGCCACCTGAATGATGACAGACAGCGTCTCCAGCACAAAAACGAGGCCGAGCAGCGGGAGTAGCAGAATCACTCCCTGCTGGACCGCCATCGCGGCGAGCGCAAACCCGATTGCGAGCGAACCGGTGTCGCCCATGAAGACGCGGGCCGGGTAGCGGTTGAAGACAAGAAAGCCGACCAGAGCACCGCACAGTGTCATGGCGACAGCCTTCTCACCGGCCGGCGCTCCGGGCAGCAGCAACACGATTGCAGCGATCGCGATCGCCGACAGGCCGCCGGCCAGGCCGTCCATCCCGTCGGTGAGATTGACCGCGTTGGCAGTGCCGACGATCGCCACCACCGCCAGGGGAAAGACCAGCCACGGCGTCACCGGGAGGAGGACTTGATGCGACGCGCCCTGCACTGTGGCGAGCCACGCGACGGGAGCGGCCAGAAGGAACTGGATCGGGAACTTGAGGCGGGCCGGGATACCCCGCGCACCGACCTGCAGCTTGCTGCGGTCGTCCGCAAAACCGAGCACGCCGCCGGCGAGCAGGCCCGCCGTGGCAGGCAGCGCGCCGGTGTGTCCGGCGATCGTCGCCAGCACGCCGGCGACCACACCCAACGCCGCGAACAGCATTCCGCCGCCGGTCGGTGTGCCCGCCTTCTTCTGGTGGCTCTCGGGCAGCTCGGCCTGGATCACCTGGCCCGCCTTCCAGCGCCGCAGCGCCCTGATCATCGGCCGATAGAGGATCAGCGCGAGAACCAGGGAAACGGCGAAGGTGATCGCCGAGAAGATCGTCACGCGGTCAGCTCCTTAACGACTTCGTCGAGGTGGATGCCGTGCGATCCCTTGACCAGCACACGGTCGCCCTCGCGCGCGTTCTCCCTCACCCACGCGACGGCAGCCGCCCGGTCACGAACGATGTTGGCTCCGGAGGCTTCCGCGAGAATGCGCGCGCTTGCACCGTCAATCACGCAGACCGCGTCGAACACCTCGGCAGCTCGGCGGCCGACCGCTCGATGGGACTCCTCCGCCAGCGCGCCCAGCTCGCGCATCTCGCCGAGGACGGCCAGCAGGCGTCCGCGTCGCGGGCGGTCGGCCATGGCGTCGAACGCCGCGAGCATCGACTCGGGACTGGCGTTGTAGGCGTCGTCCACCACAGTGAAGCCGGCCGGGGACATCAGCTCCTGCAGGCGGTGATCGACGTCGACCTGAGTGAGCGCCTCGGCGCCCGAAGCGAGCGGCACGCCTGCGAAATCACCCGCCGCCAGCGCGGCCAGCGCGTTCAGCGCTTGATGACGGCCCTCGAGTGAAAGGCGCACCCCGGTGCCGCGAACGGAGAAGGTCGAGCCCCCGTTGGGGAATGGTTTGTAGTTTTCGGCGCGATAGTCTCCCGCCGCGAAACCGAAGCCTGCGACCCCGGCCGGAGTCATGCCCGACAGCAGGTCGAAGTACTTGTCGTCCGCGTTGAGCACCGCCAGGCCCGACTCGGGCAACCCGGCCACGAGCTCTCCCTTGCCGGCGGCGATGGCGTCCAGTGAGCCGAAGAACTCCATGTGCACGACGCCGATGTTGGTGATGATCCCGATCGACGGCAGCGCCAGCTCGACGAGGCGGCGGATGTCGCCCGGGCGCTGCATGCCCATCTCGAGCACGAGCGCCGTGTGCTCGGGCTCGATGCGCAGCATGGTGAGCGGCACGCCCGTCTCAGTGTTGAGGTTGCCGGAAGTCCGCAGCACGTTGTAGCGGCGGCCGAGGACTGCGGCGGTCATCTCCTTCGTCGAGGTCTTGCCGTTGCTGCCGGTGATCGCGACGACCAACGGACGCACCTTGTCGCGCGCGAACCCGGCGAGCTCGTAGAGCGCATCCCACGTGCTCGCGACCTGGACCTGGCACACGCCAGGCACCGACTCCATCCGCCGTTCGACGACCAGCACTGCTGCGCCGTGCGCGATCGCATCGGCGGTGAACTCGTGGCCGTCCGTCTCGGCTCCTTTGAGGGCGAAGAACACACCACCCCCGACCACCTCGCGAGAATCGGTGTGGAAGGTCGAGAACACGTTGCCGACCAGGGTGCCGCCGATTTGCCCGCCTCGGGTCGCCCGCAGGATCTCCAGGAGTGTCAACCGCATGTGTCTAAGTGTGTAACGCGGCGAGCGGCGCCGAGGCACGGCCCCGCGAGCGCCCCGAAGCTAGCGACGGTCCGGGGTTATGTGCCAGCTGACGACCATCGTCTGGGCGATCTTCTGCCAGACAGGCGCCGCTGTGAAGTAGCCGTCGTTCAGCGTCCAGTCCTGGTCGCTGCCGGGGACGTTCGGTTTCCGGATGACCACGATCATGGTGAACCGCGGGTTCTTGGCCGGCAGGAAGCCCACGAATGACGCCCAGACCTTTTGCGTGTACTTGCCCTTGACCGGAATCTGCGACGTGCCGGTCTTGCCGGCCTGGTCGAGCTCGAAGCCGTTGACCCGCGAGGTCCAGCCTGAGCAGAACTGCACGACGGCCTTCATCATCGCCGTCATCTGCTTGGCGGTCGCCGCGCTGATGACCTGCCTCTGGGGCTGGAGCACCACCGGGTTGATCCGGTTGCCGATGCGCTCGACCACGTGGGGCGGCGCGTACTTGCCGCCGTTGGCGACCACGTTGACCGCTGAGAGCATCTGAACCATGTTGACGTCGATGCCCTGCCCGAACGCAGTGGTGGCGTACTGGGAATCGGCCATCTTGTCCCGCGGCGGAGGCGCCACGGAAGTCTCGCCCGCCACGTCCACCCCGCTCGGCTGGGTCAACCCGAAGGACTGCAGATATTTGTAGAAGTTCTTGTGGCCCTCGGCGAGCATGGCCTTCATGGCGCCCACGTTGAGCGAGTGCTCGAGGACGTACGTGTAGTTGATCTTTCCGTGGTTCGCGCTGTCCCAGTCGGCGATCCGGTACCCGCCGATGTACAGCGCGCCGGGGTCGTCGATGATCGTGCTCGGCTTGATCTTGCCCGTATCGATGGCGCCCGACAGGGTGACCACCTTCATGACCGACCCGGGCTCGTACACGTAGCCCAGGACGTTGTCCTTGAAGAGCGCGGTCGACGTGTGGTTGAAGTTGTTTGCGTTGTAGCTCGGGTAGTCGGCCCACGCGACGATGCCCCCGGTCTTCGGATCCATGATCAGGACGCTGCCGCTCTCGGCCCGGGCCTTCTTGACCCCGTTCATCAAAGCCTGTTCTGCCGCGTACTGGATGTTGGCATCGAGAGTGGTCACGAGGTCGGAGCCGGGTACCGGGTTCTGCTGGGTGTGCGAGCCGAGCACGATCTCGCGGTTGGCCAGGTCACGGTAGCTGGAGATGTAGCCAGGGGTGCCCGCGAGCGCCGACTGGTACTGAGCCTCGAGCCCGTACTGCCCCTGGCCGTCGTAGGTCACAAAACCAAGGAGGTTCGCGGCGAGCGTCGAGCCGGTCGAGGTGCCGGGCAGGTAGGAACGCTGCTGCTCCTCCTCGAGCCCGACGCCCGGCAGCTTCATTGCGCGCAGCCGATCCGCCTTGTCCTTGGAGAACCGCCGCTGTATGTAGGCGAACTTGCTTCCCGACGCGAGGGTCGTGACCACCGCGTTCTGGTCGACCCCGAGCACGGATGAAAGCGCCGCGGCGACCTGCGAGCGCTGCGCGGCGGGCACCTGGTCGGGAGAGACAAAAGCCGAGTACACGGTGGTGTTCACGACGAGCTGAACGAGATTGCGGTCGAAGATCGCTCCGCGGACCGCCGGCAGCTCGACGACCTCGCGGTACTGAGCTGCCGCCTGCTGAGCCAGCTGCCCGTGCCGGATCACCTGCCAGTAAGCCAGGCGCGTCCAGACGACGGAGGACAGCACGACCGCGGCGACCAGGATGGCGAAGACCCGAAGGCGGGTAGAGGTGGCGCGCTCGAGTCGTACGGGGGGCCTGAACCCGAATACCCCCAGCGCCATCAGCGGGTGGCGGCCATCACGTCGTGGGCGCCCACGACACGGTCGACCACGGCAGCGACCATGCGCTGCCACAGCGGTGTGGAATCGGTCGGCGGAGCGCCGATCGGCGCCTGCAGGTCGATCGCCATGGCCCGGTTCGACACGAACTTGGTGGGTGAGGTGCGTTCCATCCCGCTCTGAACCGCGGCCTGCTGGACCTGCGCCGGGGCGTGTTGCGTCACCTCTTGGTAGCGGAGCTGGTCTTGCTCGGCGAGGAGCTGGCGCTGCTGGTCCTGGAGCCGGGCGATGTCATATGACGACTGCGTGATCTGCGCGGCCAGGGCGAGGTAGAAGAGGACGCAGATGAGCACTGCGCCCAGGCCGAGATACGCGTGGCCGAACGCGTTCAGGTGCAGGCGATCGGCCGCGGCCGAGCTCGCCACCTGGACGAAGCCACGCGTGCGCCGGCGGCGCCGCGCGGGCACGTGCTGTGCGCCGGCGGGGCCGAGCCGGCGCCGGGTCAGTGTTCGGGTCGATATCAATACGTGTGCCTCATTTGTTGCTGGGACTTCTCTGGTATTGGTGCGACTTCTGCTGGAACGTCTGCTGCGACTTCGAAGAATGGTGCCCGGTGACCGGCGGATTGGGCCGGCCACCAGGACTTTGGGGGGAGGGAACGCGAGCTCAGAGCCTTTCAGCCACCCGCAGCCGCGCTGATCGAGCGCGGGGGTTGGCCGCCACCTCCTCGTCGGAGGGACGGACGGGGCGGCGGGTGATGATTCGGAGGGTGGCCCGGTGGTCGCAGGTGCAGACTGGCTGCTGGGGTGGGCAGATACAGTCTTTGGACTCGACGTTGAAGAATGACTTCACCAAGCGGTCTTCCAAGGAATGGAAGCTGATCGTCGCCATACGACCACCGGGTTTGAGTGTCGAAAGAGCTGCCTTCAGTCCTGCCTCGATCTC
>JBGOTG010000055.1:0-13006 GCA_041476405.1 Candidatus Dormibacteraceae bacterium
AGGATGCGCGTGAGGTCGGGGTGGTCGTTGAAGACGATCCCGAAGAGGTCATATGTCTCGCGCGCGTCCCAGTTGGCCGGCGGATACATGTCGTGGACCGAGTCGATCCTCGGCGGGTCGCCGTCGACGAACGCGCGGACGCGCAGCTGCTCGCGAGTTTCGAGGTTGCGCAGCTGGTAGATGACCTCGAAACGGGCTGGCCATGTTCTCGATGAATCGGCGAGGTGATCGACGCAGCTGAGGAAGGTGAGCAGGCGATAGCCTTCGGACCTGAGGCCTGCCAGCGCGTCCCGGACGCTCTCCGCGGGCACGGTGATCCATTGATCGCCGGCGCTGACGCCGCGGTCGATGATCAGTTGGTCAGCGATCACTGGCGCGGCTTGATGCCCTGTGCCTTGATGCGCTCCTGCAGGATCATCAGGGCGTTGAGCAGGTCCTCAGGGCGTGGGGGACAGCCTGGGATGTAGACGTCGACAGGCACGATCTTGTCCACGCCCTGCAGCAGCGCGTAGTTGTTGAACACACCGCCGCTGGAGGCGCACGCGCCCATGGAGATGACCCACTTCGGCTCCGGCATCTGGTCGTACACGGTGCGCAGAACGGGCGCCATCTTCTGGGACACGCGGCCCGACACGATCATCAGGTCCGACTGGCGGGGCGAGGCGCGCATGGCCTCCGATCCGAACCGTGCGATGTCGACGCCCGCCGTTGCGGTGGCGATCATCTCGATCGCGCAACATGCGAGCCCGAACTGGGCCGGCCACACGGAGTTGCCACGTCCCCAACCCACGACCTTGCCGAGCGTGGTCGTGAGGACGTTCTGGCCCATCGAATCCGCGAGCTCTTCTATTCCCAATCCAGGCCCCCCTTTCGCCAGATGTGGGCCAGGGCGATCAGGAGGATGCCCATGAAGACGAACATCTCGATGAGCCCAAACCACTTGAGCTGCTTCATGATCACCGCCCACGGGTAGAAGAACACCGCCTCGACGTCGAAGATGATGAAGAGCATCGCGGTCAGGTAGAAGCGGACGGAGAGCCTGCGGTGCGCGGGCGAAGTGGGAACGATTCCGGACTCGTAGGGGGCCAGCTTCGACTTGTGAGGCTTGGATGGCCCGAGCACGAAGCTCAGGGTGACCAACGCGCCGATCAAACCGAGAACTATCAGGACGTAGATCAGCAGTGGGACGTAGCTCTCGAGCAAGTTTCCGGAGGTGGCCTCAGTTGTTGGGGCTTCTAGGAACGGGTTAATTCTAGTTAATCAGTGCTAGGCGGAGCTTCAGGCCGGATTTACTCCGGCCGTCACCCAAGCCATTCAATTCCATGCCACTGCTGACATCGTGTCACTTGGTAGGGGTTCCACGGGGGAGGCCTGCCTCCCCCGTGCCTTTAATGGACGTCTTTGCGCTTGTGCCCGATCTGGGTCCCGCGTGACAGGGTGGCGTGGATCGGGCAGTAGCGGTTGCAGGCCATGTCGAGTGCCGTGTCGACCTGCTCGTCGTCGTGCTTGCCGTCCCAGCCGATGACGAATGTGATCTCGATCTTCGTGAACGCGCGGGGCCATTCCTTCTCCTGCTCGCCCTCGACGTGCACCTCCAACGACTTGAAAGGCTGCCTGAACTTCTTGAGCAGCAGCACGGCGTTGACACCGGTGCAGCTGCCAAGGGCGCCGAGCAGCATTTCGGTGGGGCGCATTCCTGCGTCGTCGCCGAGGATCGGCGGTTCGTCAGCGCTTGCGGAGTGGCCGGAACCTGATTCGATGTCGAACTTGACCTTGGTCCCACTCCAACGGGCAACAGCCGTACCCATGCGAGGAACCATAGACTCAATCGGTGCCAGAGGATGTGAGGTCCAGGTTCGCGCCGGTCGCCGCCAACTACGCCCGCGCCAAGTTCCACACGTCGTCGGAGCTGCTGCGCGAGGTGATCGACCTCGCCCGTCCGACGGGCACAGACCTGGCGCTCGACGTCGCGACCGGAACGGGCAACACCGCCCTGGCACTGGCGCCGTTCGTGAGCCACGTCGTAGGGGTGGACCTGACGCCCGAGATGCTGGCGCAGGCGCGACGCGTCACCGCCGAGCGCGGCATCACCAACGCGGAGTGGGTGCTGGGCGACGCCTGCGGGCTGCCGTTTGCGGACGAATCGTTCGACCTTTACACGGTGAGGGCAGCCCCGCATCACTTCCACGACTTCGATGCTTTCGTGCGCGAAGCCCTGCGTGTGCTCAAGCCTGGCTGCGCTGCAGCCTTCATCGATTGCGCCCCGCCCGCGGCGGCGAGGGAGGTGTTGCACGAGGTTGAGGTGCGCCGCGACCCGTCGCATGTGCGTTCGCTCACGGTCCCCGAATGGACCGAGCGCCTCCAGCGCGCGGGCTTCGACGTCGAGGTGGCGCAGGGCCGAGAGCTCGATTGGGACTTCGCCGACTGGATGGGGAACATGGCGGTGCCGCCGGCCCTCGTCGACGAGCTGGCGCAGGTGATCGAGTCTGCCCATGGCGAGGCTCGCGAGCAGCTGCGTCCGGAGCGCCGCGACGGCAAGCTCTGGCACGCGTACTGGCACTGCCTGATCCGCGCGCGCAAGCCGCTGAGGTGAGTCGATGACGGTTTTCGCTGAGGGCGACCTGATCCTTCTCGTGGACAAGGTCGGCCGCCGGCACAGGGTGCGCCTCAAAGCGGGCGAGCGTCATTCGCTGCATTCGGGCCAGATCGAGCACGATGCGGTGATCGGACGGCAGGAGGGCATTGTCGTCACGACCCAGCTGGGCGCCCGCCTGCTCGCGGTCCGGCCGACGTTCGCGGAGCAGGTGACCGGGCGCGTGCGGCAGGCGCAGCCCATCTATCCCAAGGACCTGGGGGCGATCCTCGTCGGGGCGGACATCCATCCCGGAGCGCGGGTCCTCGAAGCCGGCACCGGAACAGGGGCGCTGACGCTGGCGGCGCTGCGCGCAGTCGGTCCAGGCGGCCTGGTCGTCTCGTACGAGCTGCGGGAGGAGTTCCTGGAAGCGGCCTCCCGGGCGATCAAGGAGACCCTCGGCGACCTGCCTCCGAACCTCGTCCTCAAGCTGGGCGACATCTACCAGGGCGTCGACGAGCGCGACATGGACAGGGTGCTCCTCGATCTCTCCGAGCCGTGGCAGGCGATCCCTGCGATACGCAGCGCGCTGAGGCCGGGCGGGATCGTCTTTGCGCACTGCCCGAACGTGAGCCAGGTGCAGCGCTTCTTCGACGGGCTGCGCGAGGCCCGTGGGTTCGGGATGCTGGAAGTGTTCGAGCTGCTTCAACGAGGGTGGACTGTGCGTGGCCGGAGCCTGCGCCCCTCCCACAGGATGGTCGCGCACACGGGGTTCCTGTGCTTCGCGAGGCGGATCGCCGAGGACGAGCTGTTCGAGCCGGAGGGCGAGGGGTTCCGCTAGCCCTGCCGCCAGGGGCGAAACCTTCCGCCTGCCTGCTCCGTTTTCTTGATGTGGGGCGCCGGGCGCTTGCAATGGTCCTTCTCGTTGTCTCAGCACTGATCGTCATCGCCGGCGCCTCCATCGCCCACTTTCACCACGAGCTGGCTGTCTTCTTCTCGGACGGCTCCAGCGGATGCGGCGGCGGGTGATCCGCGCCGCTCGCATCGGGCGAACGCCTAGCATTTGTGGCGATGAGTTCCTCAGACGGCTCGCGAAAGCCGGTCCATGTGACGGTCACCGGGGCCGCGGGGCAGATCGGCTATGCGCTCCTCTTCAGGATCGCCTCCGGCCAGCTGCTCGGCCCTGATCAGCCCGTCGTCCTGCGAATGCTCGAGATCGAGCCGGCGATGAAGGCACTCGAGGGCGTCGCCATGGAGCTGGAGGACTGCGCCTACCCACTGCTCGCCGACATGGTCCTCACGAGCGACACGGAGAAGGCTTTCGACGGCGCTTCGTGGGCGCTGCTCGTCGGGTCGGTGCCGCGCAAGGCGGGGATGGAACGCGGCGACCTCCTGTCCATCAACGGCGGCATCTTCGCGCCACAGGGCAAGGCGATCCAGGCGAATGCGGCGTCCGACGTGCGGATACTCGTCGTCGGGAACCCCTGCAACACGAACTGCCTCATCGCGCGTTCGAACGCGCCCGACCTACCGGCCGAGAGATGGTTTGCGATGACGCGGCTAGACGAGAACCGATCCAAGACGCAGCTCGCCAAGAAGGCGGGGGTGCCCGTTGCGACGGTCAGCAACATGGCGATCTGGGGCAACCATTCGGCGACTCAGTACCCCGACGCGGCCAACGCGCGCATCGTGGGATTGCCGGCCTACGAAGTCATCAAGGACCACCACTGGCTGAAGGGCGACTTCATCACCACGGTTCAGAAGCGGGGGGCCGCCGTCATCGAGGCTCGGGGCCTGTCCTCGGCTGCGTCGGCGGCGAACGCGGTGATCGACTCTGTGAACAGCATCAGGACGCCGACGGCGTGGGGTGACTGGACCTCGCTGGCGGTGGTCAGCAAGGGCGAGTACGGGACCCCGGGAGGCCTGCAGTTCGGCTTCCCGGTGGCCACCGACGGCTCGAGGTGGAAGGTGGTCGAAGGGCTCGAGCACGACGACGACGCGAAAGAACGTATTCGGAAGACGACACAGGAGCTGATCCAGGAGAGAGACCTGGTGAAGGCGGCAAACCTCCTCCCTTCGTAAGCGGGAGGCGCGATCCGCTGCTTTGGCGGGCCACCACCCGCGCGCTGTGGAAGGGATTTGATCTAATGCGCGTCCTCCCCGGCGGAGCCGGGGAGGCGATTCGTTGACGGACCTATCCTGAAGTGGTGAGCGCTGGGCTCGACCGCCACGTCTTTCCCTTTACCGCGATCGTGGGGCAGGAGTCGATGAAGTTGGCCCTGATCCTCAACGCGATCATGCCCACTGTCGGCGGGGTCCTGATTCGGGGCGAGAAGGGGACCGGCAAGTCGACGGCGGTGCGCGCCCTGGCCAGGCTGCTGCCAGAGCATTCGGTCGTCGAGGGCTGCCACTTCGGCTGCGACCCGGAGGACCTCGAAGCGCTCTGCGCGGAGTGCCGGAGCCGGTTGCACGCCGGCGGCATGCTGCCGTCGCACAAGCGCCGGATGCGAGTGGTCGAGCTCCCCATCAACTCTTCGGAGGACCGGGTGGTCGGCACCATCGACATCGAGGCCGCACTGAGCACCGGGGCCAAGCGCTTCGAGCCGGGGGTGCTGGCCGAGGCGAACCGGAACATCCTCTACGTCGACGAGGTCAACCTCCTCGACGACCACCTGGTGGACGTCCTCCTCGACGCGGCGGCGATGGGTGTCAACGTGGTCGAGCGGGAGGGCGTCTCGTTCGCGCACCCATCCCGTTTCATCCTCGTTGGAACGATGAACCCCGAGGAGGGGGAGCTGCGCCCGCAGCTGCTCGATCGGTTCGGTCTCTGCGTCGACGTCGAGGGTATTCGCGACCCCGACCAGCGAGTGCTGATTTCGGAACGCGACGCTGCTTTCAAGAAAGGTGAGCCCGAGTTCGCCAGCGAGTTCGCTGCCGCCGACCACAACCTCTCGCGCGCCCTCGCTGAAGCGATCGCCGCCACCAGAACGGTTCGCATCACACCAGCCCAGGCGCGGCTCATCTCGTCCATCTGCGTCGAAGCCGAGGTGCTCGGGCACCGCGCCGACGTCGTCATCGACCACGCCGCCCGCGCGCTGGCGGCGTACCGCCGGCATGCCTCCCCAAATCGCGACGACGTCTACGACGCAGCCACCTTGGCCCTGGCGCATCGCGCGCGCCAGCCGATCCGTCGGGACCAGGACGAGACGACCTCCACTGAGCAGGGGGACGAGCAGGACGGCTCCAGGGAGAGCGAGCGCGAAGCGGGTGAGCCGCAGGCATCGGAGAGCGACGCGGGCGCCGAGGCGTCGGCCGAGCACAGCGCGAGCGCCGCCGACAGCGGACAGCAGTCGGCGGGCAGCGACCAGGGGATGACCACGGGTGGCTCGAGCGGCAACGAGTCGGCGCCCGATGCGACGGAGACGTTCAACCTGAAGCGCATCGATCTGCCCCGGCAGCGGCGGATCCGCAAGCAGGGTGGCAAGCGGTCCGCGAGCCAGACTCCGGACCGTCGCGGCCGCTACGTTCGAGCGCAGCCGCGGGCCAAGGTCAACGACCTCGCGATCGACGCCACAGTCCGCGCCGCTGCCCCCATGCAGAACGACCGCGGCCGGCTTCCCGGCGGGCGCCTCAAGCTGGAACGGAGCGACTTGCGACAGAAGGTGAGGGAACGCAAGATCGGCAACCTGATCGTCTTCGTGGTCGACGCGTCCGCCTCGATGGACGCCGAGCAGCGGATGGCCGCCACCAAGGGCGCGATCCTATCGCTCCTGCAGGACGCCTACGTGCGGCGCGACAGGGTCGCTGTAGTCATCTTCAAGAACCGGACCGCGGAGGTGGTGCTGCGCCCGACTTCGAGCGTGTCCCTGGCCCGCCGCCGGCTCGAGAAGCTCTCGGTGGGGGGGACGACGCCGCTGACGCACGGACTGATGGCGGGCTACAAGGTGGTCAAGACGGAGCTGTTGCGCGACCCCACCATCAGGCCGCTGCTCGTCCTCATCAGCGACGGGCGCGGAAACATCTCCATGTTCAAAGAGGAACCGCTGGTCGAGGCGCAGAAGGTCGCCGCGATGATCGACGCCGAGAAGATCGATGCGCTGGTGATCGACTCGGCGCGCGACTACAGCCACCTGCCGTCAGTCCAGCATCTGGCGCGAGTCGCGCCGATGTACCAGACATATGCGATCAATGCGTGCGCCGACCTCGCAGAGAGGATGGGCGCGCGGTACTACGGCCTATATGACCTGTCGCGGGACGAGATCGCATCGGCCGTGGAGCGGGAGCTGCGCAGCCGCACCGATCGGTCGTGAGGCATTGGCGGGCGCTGCTGATTGCGGCGGCCCTATCGGCCGGATGCTCGACCTCGATGTCGAGCACGCAGGTCGCGAGCCCGTCGCCGGTCGCATCCCCCGTCCCGACGCCGTCTCAAGTGCCGCGCCATGTCCTGCCACCGGCCAAGGGGCTCCCGGCCATCGCGCTTTGCTCTCAGCCGCTCACCGTCAATGCTGATGGCAGCGCCGGACCTGTGCTCTGCTCCGATGGTGCTCTGAACATCGCAGCATGGGCGTACTTCGCCGCTCTGACGCCACGCGTCCTGTCGGCCGGACCTGCCGCATCTCTTGCAGCGGTCCAGTCCGACATTCGCCGCGACTGCAAGGTCGGCCATGCCCGGGCCTCGCAGGAGAAAAGCGCATACGAGCTGGCGGCCGCCTACTACGGCTGGAACTTCAGCGTCGATCCGACTGACCCGCTCGACCCGGCCTGCACATGATGTCGACCGGCCCCCGGTAACATCACCTCTGATGGCAATCGACAGGTACTCGTACCCCTTCACCGCGATCGTCGGCCAGGAAGAGATGAAGCTGGCCCTGGTGCTCAACGCGATCAACCCTGCCATCGGCGGCGTGCTGATTCGAGGCGAGAAGGGCACCGGCAAGTCGACGGCGGTGCGGGCGCTGGCCAAGCTGCTGCCGGAGCAGAAGGTGGTCGAGGGGTGCCATTTCGGCTGCCATCCGGATGATCCCGAGGATTTCTGCCTCGACTGTCGCGAAAGGGCTCGCGCCGGCGATCTCCCGGCGACGACACGCCGCATGCGCGTGGTCGAGCTCCCGATCAACGCGTCCGAGGATCGCGTGGTGGGCACCATCGACCTCGAGGCTGCTCTCAAGGAGGGCTCACGGCGCTTTGAGCCCGGCGTCCTCGCCGAGGCCAACCGCAACATCCTGTACGTCGACGAGGTGAACCTCCTCGACGACCACATAGTGGACGTGCTGCTCGACGCTGCTGCGATGGGCATCAACACGGTCGAGCGGGAAGGGGTCTCCGTCTCCCACCCGTCGCGATTCATCCTCATCGGAACCATGAACCCCGAGGAGGGCGAGCTGCGCCCGCAGCTGCTCGATCGCTTCGGTCTCTGCGTCGACGTCGAAGGGATCCGCGACCTGGACCAGCGCGTCGCGATCGTTGAGAAGCGTGCCGACTGGGAGGACGACCCCTCGAAGTTCTACCAGGAGCACGCCGAGTCGGAGCAGGATGTGCGGTCCCACATCGCGGAGGCGATCGCCACCTTCCCGGAGGTCGAGCTGCCTCGCTCGATCCTGCGTCTAATCGCCCAGCTTTCCATTGCGCTCGAGGTGGACGGCCACCGCTCCGACCTCGTGTGCGCGCGGGCCGCGCAGGCCAAAGCTGCGTACGACACGGCAGGCGAGGTGGGGACGGCGCACGTGGGCGAGGTCGCCGAGATGGTGTTCGCGCATCGCGTCCACTCGGTTCCGTTCGGGAAGGGCGGACCGAACCTCGCCGAGGTCATCGCGCGGATGATCGGCCAATCTTGATTCGGCAGGGGTAGCTCGGCACCGAACTAGACTGGTCGACGATGTCGTCGGCCTCCCGAGAACCCGCCCTCGCCCCGCAGCGCGCCGCCGAGCTCCTTGGCCGGATCGAAGAGAACGTCCATCGCGTCATCGTCGGCAAGCAGAAGGTGGTGCGGCTCGCCACGACAGGCCTCGTCGCAGGCGGACACGTCCTCCTGCAGGACCTGCCGGGCACAGGCAAGACGCTGCTGGCGCGCGCGCTGGCCACGTCAGTCGGCGGCACCTTCCGCCGCGTGCAGTGCACGCCTGATCTGCTCCCGTCGGACATCACGGGATCGAGCATCTTCAACCAGAAAGACCTGACGTTTGAGTTCCTGCCGGGCCCTGTCTTCGCCAACGTCGTGCTGGCCGACGAGGTCAACCGCGCGACCCCACGGACCCAGTCCGCATTGCTGGAGGCAATGGGGGAGGGACAAGTGACTGTCGAAGGCGTGACGCGGACCCTCGACCGCCCATTTTTCGTCGTCGCCACCCAGAACCCGAGCGAGTTCCACGGCACGTATCCGCTGCCGGAGTCGCAGCTCGACCGCTTCCTGCTCGCAGCCGAGATGGGCCCGCCGACAGACGAGGAGGCGATGGAGGTACTCGCCCGCCGCGAGCACGGCGATCCGATTGCCGACCTGCGCGCGGTCGTCAGCCTGGCCGAGGTGATTGAGCTTCAGGACGCATGCCTGCGGGTGGTTGCGGCTCCCGCGATCCGGACGTACATCGTTTCCCTGCTGCATGCGGTTCGTTTGCGGCCGGAGGTCGTGTTGCCGGCGAGCATGCGGTCGGGCGTCTACCTGCAGCGTGCTGCTCAGGCCTGGGCGCTCTTCGACGGTCGCGATTTCGTCCTGCCGGACGACATCAAGCTCCTTGCGCTGCCCGTGCTCTCGCACCGGCTCGGAATGAGGGGACGCGCCAAGGCGGCCGACGTCCTCGAAGACGTGGTGGCCTCTGTCGCCCTTCCGCCACTGAGGCAACACTGAACTGATAGGACGGATCACCTGGCGCCTGGTCGGCGCGGTAGCAGTGGCGACAGTCGTCTTCTACTACGGGTCCACTTCGGAGGTCGCGTGGCTCTTCCTGCTCGCGTACTGGATCATGGCGCTGGTCGTCGCCGCGTACGTGTACGCGCGCTGGAACTGGCGCGGCCTCGCGGCGAGCTTCGCCCTGGCCGGCACGAGGCCGGCGCCCGACTCGCCGCTCGACGCCCTCCCCGAGCAGCTTCTCCGCAGCGGCCCGATCCCGGCTCCGATCTTTGAGGGGGATCAGGCCGACATCGACCTCCAGCTGACCACGAGAGGAAGCGCGCGGGGCCCTGCCCGGCTCTCCGGCCTGGTCGGTGGGGTCGAGGTCCACGCCGCCACCGGGCTCGTGCCGAATGCGGGCTGGAAGGAACGCAGGACCGTGGGTCCCGTGACGCGCGGGCCGATCCTCGCCCGGGCATGGGTCCTCGAGTGCGGCGATCCCCTTGGTTTCTTCAAGTTCAAGCGGAAGGGCGCGGACGGTGAGGTCGGCCTCGTGCTGCCGCGCTTCACCTCGCTTTCCGCCCAGCCGCGGGCCAGGGAGCTCGAGGCGAGCGTGTCCGCCCCTCGCGCCGGATCGGGGACCGAGGTGTTCGGAGTCCGGGAGTACAGGCCGGGCGATCCCCTGCGGCGCATTCACTGGCGCTCCAGCGCCCGCCTGGGGGAGCTGGTCGTGCGCGAGTACGAGCCGCCGGGGGTGCAGACGGTCGGCATCCTGTGCGACCCGAGCCCTCCGACGCGCGAGGTCGCCGACCAGATCGCGCGCCTGGCGGCCTCCGAGGCCTGGGATTGCATTCGCGAAGGCGGCCGGGTGGTGCTGTGGGCGCCAGGCATCGAGCCGAGTCTGCCGAGCGAGGCGCGCTCGTTCTGGGCCCTGCTCGAATGGCTGGCTCGGTATCCGCAGGCGGCCTCTGATGGGGCGGCCGACCTGCCGCCGGTCAGCGACGCAGTGGGCGTGACCGCAGGCGGGAGCGCGGAGCTCCTCGAAGCGCTGGAAACCGCGAGACAGCGAGGCGGCACGATTCGAGCCTGGCTCGTCGGTGACGGCGCGCTCGACGTCGACTGTCCAGTCCAGCGCGTAGGTAGCGCCTGGCCGTTGTGAGAATGCCACGCTTTCTGCGCCTGCCCGCGTCGCCCGTCGAGAACTCGCTCGAAGGTCGCGTCTTTGTGTTCCTGGGTTTTGCGGTCGCGACGCTGGCAGTGGTCCTGTACGGACAGGACTACGTGGTCCCGGCGATCGGGATTGCGGTGGCGGCGATCGGCCACGTGGTGAGCTACCGCGGACGAGCGCGCAAGCGCACGGCGGCGGGCCAGGTCCTCATCGCCGGGCTGGTGATGGGGGCGCTGGCGTACTTTCTCGCCGACTCCGTCGGCGCCATCTTCGGGGGCGTCCTGCCGCAGGCCAACTTCGCCATCCTGCTGGTCGCGGTGACGAGCTTCGACCTGAAGACCCGCCGCAACTGCTACTCCAGCCTGTGGATCAGCCTCGCCATCCTCTACCTGGCCGCCGTGTTCGCGTGGGACTACGCGTTCGGCATCCTGGTCGCACTGTGGGCGCTCTGCCTGGCCGGCTTCTGGATGAGCTCACACCTACGCCGAATGGAGGCCAGGGTCGTGGCGCCCATCCGCCCGCTCGCGCTGACCGTCGCCGGCGCCCTTGTACTCGGGCTCGCGGCGTTCATCTTCATCCCGCAGCCCACTGCGCTTTCGCCGACACCGCTGGTCGTCTCACTGCCCAACTTCACGAGCTTCAGGGGCGAGCTGGAGAACCCCGCCCTGCCGCTGGTCCAGATCAGCGGGGACCCGTCGGGGGCGACCGGCAGCATCGACCTGCACTTCAGAGGCCGGCTCGGAGATGCACCTGTCATGTACGTGCGGACCGGCGCTCCTGCTTATTGGCGCGGGTTGGTGTTCGACACCTACAGAGACGGCGCCTGGACGGCCTCCAACCGCAGCTTCGTGACCTTCCAGCCTTACGTCCAGCCGCGCTTCCTGCCGCCGGCGCCTCCACACAACCTGGGCACCTTCGTGCAGGTGTTCCGGGTCGTCCGGACGCTGCCGGGCGTGATCAGCGCCGCCTACCCGATCCAGAGCCTGTACGCGCCGGTGGCCGCGCTGCGCCGGGACGTGTATGGGACGTTTCGAACACCTGACGTCCTCCGGGCGGGCCAGACGTATTCGGTCGTCTCCTACCTGCCCAACCTCTCCGCCCAGGAGCTGGCCCATGACCAGGTTGGGCCTGACGTCCCAGAGCAGAACCCCGAGTACCTGGACTCCGGAACCCTCTCCGAGCAGGCCCGCCGGCTCGCGCTGCAGGCGGTCGCCGGCCAAGGCGATGGAGAGTTCGAGCGCGTGATGGCGCTGACGAAGTACCTGCAGCAGAACTACGCCTACTCGCTCCAGCTCGGACAGGTCCCGCCGGGGCGCGACCCTGTCGACTGGTTCCTGTTCGACGCGAAGATCGGTTATTGCGAGCAGTTCGCCACCGCCGAGACCCTGATGCTCCGCAGTCTCGGCATCCCGGCCCGGCTGGCCACGGGCTACTCGACGGGCGACTACGACCCCGTCCTCAACCAGTCGATAGTGCGCGAGCACGACGCGCACGCCTGGGTCGAGGTGTGGTTCCCCAGCCACGGATGGGTCCCTGTCGACCCATCGCCCGGCTTCTCGGCGCTGCCTGCGACGCAGTTTCCCAACCGCTGGGCGGCAGCCGGCATCGCGCGGCTATTGCCCCATTTGTCGATCGGCGCCCCGATCGCAGCGCTCGGGTCGCTCGGCATCCTGGCGGTGCTCCCGACTGCCGTGGCGATCGCGCTGGTCGTGGTCTTGCTGTGGGCGTGGATCCGGACGCGCCGGTGGGGGACCGTCGCCCGGGCCGCTCCCGGAGAAACCGAGCTGCTCCGACTCTACGACCGAATGCAGCGCCGGCTGGGCCGACGCCGCGCCCCACCCGAAACGCCGCTCGAGTACCGGAACGCAGCACGCCCGGGACCGATCGAGGAGGTGCTGGAGGACGTGACGGCGGCCGTCAACGAGGGCGTGTACGCAGGACGCTGGCCCGAGCCGCAGCGGGTGCGCGACCTGGCGGAACGCTTATCCTGACGGGCCGTGGCTAGGGCACTCAGAACCACTGGCGCTGAGGACGTTCGCTGGGATCTCACCGACCTCTATACGTCGCCGAAGGACCGTCAGATCGAGGCCACTCTGGCGCATTCGTTGGAGCGTGCACAGGCGTTCGAGGCCAAATACAAGGGCAAGGTCGCGACGCTCGAACCCTCCGAGTTTGCGGCGATGATGCGTGAGTTGGAAGAGGACGAGGAGTCCGCGGCCAAGCCTGAGGTCTATGCCTACCTCCTCCACAGCCAGAACACGCACGATCACGCGGCCGGGCGCCTCCTGGCGCGGGTTCGCGAGGCGAACGCGGAGCGGGCGAGCCACGGCGTCTTCTTCACGCTCGAGCTGGCCCAGACGACAGATGAGCAGGCGGCTCGGCTTTACGCGCACCCGGACTCGGCCAGGTACCGGCACAGTGTCGAGGAGGCACGCAAGTTCCG
>JBGOTG010000056.1:0-12849 GCA_041476405.1 Candidatus Dormibacteraceae bacterium
AAGAGCAGGACGTCGGCACCCTCCTCGTCACGGAAGTACTCGGCCATGGTCAGGCCCGTGAGACCCACGCGCGCTCGCGCGCCGGGCGGCTCGTTCATCTGGCCGAACACGAGCGCCGTCTGCGGCAGCACTCCCGCGTCCTGCATCTCGTGGTACATGTCGTTGCCTTCGCGCGTCCTCTCCCCCACCCCCGCGAACACCGAACGGCCCTTGTGCTCGTACGCGATGTTGCGAATGAGCTCCTGGACGATGACGGTCTTTCCGGTGCCGGCGCCGCCGAACAGGCCGATCTTGGAACCCTTCGCGAACGTGCAGATGAGGTCGATGACCTTGATGCCCGTCTGCAGGATCTCCACCTTGGCCTGCTGCTCGGACACGGGAGGCGCGAGACGGTGGATCGGCCACCGGATGGCTCCTTCCGGCGCCGGCTCGTCGTCGATCGGCGTCCCGACCACGTTGAACATGCGTCCCAGCGTCTCGACACCGACGGGCACCGAGATCGGCTTGCCCGTGGCGACGACCTCGTCGCCGCGGCGAAAACCGTCGGTGGCGTCCATCGCGATGCACCTGACGACGTTGTCGCCGATCGCGCCCTCGACCTCGAGCACGACGACCCGGCCGTCCCCGGTCTTCACCTCGAGCGCCTCGTAGAGCTCGGGCTGCTCGCCGGGCGGGAACGACACGTCCACCACCGCGCCGATGACCTGGCTCACGCGCCCGGTTTTCACCGAATGCTGCTTCTCCGTCGCCCGCTTCGTCTCAGCCATCGTCAACTCCCTTGTTTCAGCTCGACGCCCGCATGGCTTCGGCGCCGCTGACGATCTCCATCAGCTCGGTCGTGATGCCCGCCTGGCGAACCTTGTTTGCGAACAGCGTCAGCACGTCGATCAGGTCACCGGCGGCGGTGGTCGCGTTCTGCATCGCGATCATCTTTGCCGAGTACTCGCTGGCCTTGTTCTCCAGCACCGCCTGGAAGACCTGCGTCTCGACATACCGCGGCAGAAGAGCGTCCAGCACCGACTCGGGGTCCGGCTCGTATATGTAGTCCGCTCGCGGCCCGCCGGCGTCCTTCTCATCGCGGTGGGGAATCTCGGCGGGGATGAGGGTCCGGACCGTGGCCTCCTGCTTGATGGTCGAGATCCACTTGGAGAAGCAGAGGAGGACAGCGTCGGTGGTCCCTTTCGTGTACTCCTCCAGGGCCACGGTGATGCCCGGCAGGACCTCGTCGATCGACGGCCGGTCGGAGATCCCGACGACGTCCGCGATCACCGCTCTGCGGTAGCGGAGCAGGAAGTCGCGGCCCTTGCGGCCGAGCGTCACGTAGCGCGGCTGGTCCGGGTAGTTCTCGCTCATGAAGCGGGTCGCCGCGCGGATGTTGTTGACGTTGAGAGCACCGCAAAGACCCTTGTCGGTGGTGACCAGGATCATCACCGCGCGTTTGCCCTCGCGCCTGACGAGGAACGGGTGCTTGTACTCGGTCGCCCGCTCGCCGGCGGTCTGCAGCACCTCGAGCATCTTCTCGGCGTAGGGCCGCGTCGCCTGCACCGCCTGCTGGGCGCGGCGAAGCCTGGTCGCAGCCACCACCTGCATGGCCTTGGTGATCTTCTGCGTGTTCTTGATCGAATCGATCCGCCGGACGATGTCGCGAAATGCGGGCATCTACTGCTTCTTCTTCCGGGTTCGTTTCGCCGGGGCATCGGCCGCACCTTCTGGCGCAGGGTCGCCATGGGGTTCAGCCTTCGGGGACGGGTCCGCGATCGCCGCTCGGATCTGGTTGAGCTGAGAAGGCCGCTCCGCGGAGGCCTCGTCATCGGCCCGAGGCTCGACCCGCGGGGCCTTGACGTGCGCTTGAACTTTCGGCTGTGCTTTGGCGACCGGCGCGTGAGCCTTGGGTTCCGGTTTGTCCCCGGGCTTGGGCTCCTCGGCCTTGCCGGCGCCGGGATCTGCGACGTCGGAATACCCCTCGACGCCGAACTGGTGGTTGTACGTCGAGATCGCGGCCTTGAGTCGCTCGAACAGGTTGTCGTCGAGCGCCTTCTTCTTCTCGATCTCGTCGAGGACCCCAGGCCGCTCGCCCTTCAGGAAGCGAGCGAAGCCCGCCTCCCACTCCCTGACGCGCGCCACAGCCACCTTGTCAAGGTGGCCCTGCGTGCCTGCATAGATCACAGCGACCTGCTCGCCAAGGGAGACCGGCTGGTACTTGTCCTGCTTCAGCAGCTCAGTGAGCCTCGCGCCGCGCTCGAGCTGGTTGCGGGTGGCGGTGTCGAGGTCGGACGCGAACTGCGCGAATGCCGCCAGCTCGCGGTACTGGGCCAGGTCGAGCCGCAGCTGGCCCGCGACCTGGCGCATCGCCTTGGTCTGGGCGTCGCCGCCGACGCGGGAGACGCTGATGCCCACGTTCAGCGCCGGCCGCTGGCCCGCGTTGAACAGGTCGGCCTGCAGGTAGATCTGTCCGTCGGTGATCGAGATCACGTTGGTCGGGATGAAGGCCGAGACGTCGTTGGCCTGGGTCTCGATGACGGGGAGCGCGGTCAGCGACCCACCGCCCCTCGCCTCGCTCATCTTGGCCGCCCTCTCGAGGAGACGGGAGTGCAGGTAGAACACGTCGCCCGGATAGGCCTCGCGACCGGGCGGGCGGCGGAGGTTGAGCGAAAGCTCGCGGTAGGCCCACGCCTGCTTGGTGAGGTCGTCGTAGCAGCACAGGGCCTCCTTGCCCTGCTCCATGAAGTACTCGCCCATCGCGCAGCCGGCATATGGCGCGATGAAGTTCAGCGAAGCCGCGTCCGATGCGGTCGCGGCGACGATGATCGTGTACTCCATCGCTCCCCGCTCCTCGAGGGTGGCCGCGACCCGCGCGATCGACGCGGCGTTCTGGCCGATGGCGACGTAGACGCAGATCAGGTCCTTGCCCTTCTGGTTGATGATCGTGTCGAGCAGGACTGTGGTCTTGCCGGTGAAGCGGTCGCCGATGATCAGCTCGCGCTGGCCTCGGCCGATCGGGATCATGGTGTCGATGGCCTTGATGCCGGTCTGAACCGGGCTGTCGACGCGCTTGCGAGTGATCACTCCGGGAGCGATCTTCTCGACGGGCCTGGTCTTGGTCGTCTTGATGGGGCCCTTGCCATCGATAGGCACGCCGAGCGGGTTGACGACCCGACCGATCAGCTCCTCGCCCACCGGCACCTCGAGCAGCCTGCCCGTCGTGCGGACCTCGTCGCCCTCGTGGAGGTGCCCGTACTCGCCGAGGATGACCGCGCGTACCTGGTCCTCTTCGAGGTTGAGGGCGAGCCCGTAGGTGTCGTGAGGAAACTCGAGGAGCTCGCCGGCCATCGCGTTCTGCAGGCCGTACACCTGGGCGATGCCGTCGCCCGTGGCGACGATCCGTCCGACGTCGGTCGCCACCAGGCTGGCGTCGAAGTCCTTCAGCCGTTCCTTGATGACCTCGGAGATCTCTTTGGTGCTGATGCCCACTGTGATAGTTCCCCCTAAGACGCGTCCGCCAGGCGGCGGCGCAGCTGCTGCAACTTGGTCGACAGGCTGGCGTCGATGAGGCGGTCCCCGTACTGGAGCTTGAGCCCTCCGAGGATGCGCCTGTCGACCACGACCTCGACGCGGACGTCTTTACCCAATCGCTCGGACAGCTGGCGGGCGACGAGCTCACGCTCGTCGGCGGCGAGCTCGACTGCGGTCGTGACCGTGGCGCGGACGCGCCCGGCGGCCTGATCAGCGAGCGCTTCGAACTCCTGCGCCACACCGCGGACCTCGCGCACGCGGTCCGACTCGATCAGGAGCCGCGCCAGGTTGGTCGTCTCGCGATCGAGTTCGTGCGGCGCCGCGGAGATGAGCTCCATGCGGCGGCCGACGGGGATGGTCGGGTTGGTCAGCACGGCGGCCACCTGGGGGTCGGACAGCAGGTCGGCAAGCGTCGCCAGGCGCTCGACCCACTCTTCGACCCGGCCCTCCTCGGTGGCCAGCTCGAAGACGGCGCGCGCGTAGCGCCTAGCGGCTGCCGTCGCCACTCGCCACCTCGGCTATCGCCCGCTCGATCAGCTGCCTGTGCTTTTCGGCGTCGAGCGTCTCGCCGATGACCTTCTCGGTCGCCGCCACGACCAGGCCAGCGACCTCACCGCGCACGGACTGGATCGCTCGCTCTCGCTCGGCCTCGATCTCCTTGCGGGCGGCCTCGGTCAGGCGCTTGGCCTCCTCCTCAGCCTTCTGCTTCAGCTCCTGGCGGACCTGCTCTCCGGACTTGGTGGCGGCATCGATCACCGTCTGGGCGGTCTTGCGCGCGTCCTGCAGCTTCGCTTCCGCATCTTTGAGACGGGCCTCCGCGTCCAGGCGCGACTTCTCAGCCTCCGCCAGCTGCTCGGCGATGAGTCGCTGACGGCCTTCGGCCACCTTGACGATCTCGGGATAGACCCAGCGAGCCAGGATGCCCATCATGGCCAGGAACGCGATCAGCTCGACGATGACGGTGCCATTGATGTCGATGACACCTGCTTCGCCCGCGAGAAAAAGCATCGGTTGGTTCCTTCGGGCCTAGCCGACCCTGGACAGGAAGACGAAGCCGAACGCCAGGTTGATGAAGTACATGGCTTCGACGAGGCCGACGATCGTGAAGAGCCAGGGGATCATCCTTCCCTGTGCCTCCGGCTGGCGCGCAACGCCGCTGATGAAGGCGTTTCCGGCGAGGCCGTCACCGAAGGCGGCGCCGATTGCGCCGAGGCCGATGGCGAGGCCGAATGCGACAAGTGCGCCGGCGAGCTCGATTCCGTGGTCTGTCATGAGTTCCTCCTAATGGTGTTCGTGTTCGAGACCCTCGCGGGCCGCGCCGAAATAGATGACCGTCAGCAGCATGAAGATGAACGCCTGGATGAAACCGATGAAGACGACGTCGAACAGCTTCCAGATGACGAGCAGGATGGAGCCGAGCACGGTCCCGCCAACAGTGCCCACCACCGGGAGCTGCAGGCCGGCGAAGCTGGCGATCAGGCCGATCATGACCGCGCCGGCGAAGATGTTGCCGAAGAGCCGGAGCGCGAGAGTCAAGGGCTTGACCGCCTCTTCGAGAATGTTCAGCGGGATGAACACGATTCGGGCCGGGAGCGGCAGCTCGAACGGCTTGGTGAAGCGCTTCAGGTAGCCGTTCAGGCCCAGCACGCGGATGCTGTACCACTGCACCACGATGATGACGATCACGCCCATCGCCAGCGTCTGGTTGAGGTCAGCGTTGGCGCCGTGCAGGATGGGGAACACGGCGAGCGGGAAGATCTCGATCCAGTTGGCGATCAGTATGTAAAGGAAGAGGGTCAGCGCCAGCGGGATGATGAACAGTGCATCGTTCGAGACGTTGGTCTTGATCAGGCCTCGCAGCTGGTCGTAACCCCACTCGAAGATCGCCTGGACCTTTCCGGGCCGGCCGTCCTGGAGCTTGGAACGCACCCAGAACCCGATCGCGATGGTCGCGATCACCGCGATCAAGGATGAGATCACGCTGTCGTAGTTGAGGGTGCACAGCGTGCCGCATCCAAGGTCGATCGTCGGATGCGTTCCGGGGCCGGCCTCCGCGTAGATCACGCGCGCAACCCCTGCCTGACACCCGCCGCCACCATGACGATCTGCGCGCCGGCAACCCCGATCATGACCGGCCATGCGGAGACGCCGAACGCGACCGACAGGAGCAACGCCAGCGCGCTGAAGGTCACGAGCCTGAGCATGCTCACGGCCATGAACGGCGTGGCACGACCCAGCAGCGCGTTGATGGCATATCCGTTGGCGGATCCGAGAAGCAGGCCGGAGGCGAGGCCGACGCCGAGGGAAAGCTGGCCGAAGATGCCGGCGATGATGGTCGCCGCCAGAGCCAGGATCGCCGAAGCGACCACCGTCTCCCGGAGCATCCCACCCACCTTCACTTCGACAGCTCCCTCACCTTCAACCAGATGGCGATTCCGCCTGCGATCAGGCCCACGAACAATCCAATCAGAACAAAGACAGGCGCCGTGTGCAAAGCGCTGTCGAGAAGGACGCCTCCGACCAGGGGCACGAGGACCGCGCCCGCCAGGTACAGCCCGATTCCGGCCAGGTCAGACCCAGTTGGTGGATTCGAGGAGGGCGGCATGCCCGCGCGAATTCTAACGGGAACCGTGTTGGGGCAGCAGGGCGCGGAGGTACGGCACGCGGACGCGCCAGCCTGTCTTCTGCAGGAGGTCCGCCGCCACGGTCGAGGCCAGCGCCGCAGACGTGGCCAGGACGACCGCCAGGATCCGCCCATGGCCAAAGAGGGTCAGCCCGATGGCTCCGAGCAGGGCGCTGGCGGCGTAGAACGCATAACAGGTCTGGCGCTGGTCGAGTCCGAACGCCTGGAGGCGGTGGTGCAGGTGCCCCAGGTCGGGCCGCGCCACGGAGGTCCCCTCACGGCGGCGGCGCAGGATCGCCCAGGCGGTGTCGACGATCGGCAGCGCCAGCGCCAGCACAGGCACCACCAGGGCGAATGCGACGGCGACCTTGGCGACCCCGACCACCGAGATGACACCGAGCGCTGCGCCCAGGAAGTGCGCGCCGGAGTCGCCCATGAAGATGCGTGCGGGGTGGAAGTTGAAGAGCAGGAAGCCCGCGCAGGTGCCGGCCAGCGCGGCGGCGAGCTGCACGAACGCCACCTGACGCAGGCCCGCCGCCGCAAGCATCAGCGTCACGGCGACGATGAACACCACCCCGGCGGCCAAGCCGTCGACCCCGTCGAGGAAGTTGACTGTGTTCTGCATGCCGAGGAGCCAGAAGAGGGTGATCGGAACCGCGAGCAGGCCGAGCCTCACCAGGTGCTCCCCGGGCAGGGTGAAGTAGGTGATCGTGAAGCCGAAGGCGACGATGGCGACGACCGCCACCACCAGTTGGAAGACGAGCTTCATCGCGGGCCGCACTTGCCAGCGGTCGTCGGCGATGAGCAGGACCGTCGCGATCCCCGACACCACCAGCACGCCGAGTGTGTCTTTGTAATGAGGCAGGAAGAGCAGCAGCGCGGCCGCAAAGCCCAGGTACATCGCGACTCCCCCGAGCAGAGGGGTCGGCTTCGAGTGTGCGTGACGCCCGCCCGGCTCGGCAATCAGCCCCGTGCGCCGCGACACCCAGATCATCAGGGGCACCACGAGCGCGCAGACCGCGAAGGCGACGAGCAGCGGCATCAGGCCAGGTCCCAGGCGCTCACGCAGGTTGACGAGGGCGTCCCCGCCGAAGAAATCCGTCACCGCTTCAGTCGAATGCGTACGGGAGCGGGAACCTCCGGCAGAGGTGCAGGGCCCGTTCGTGGACCGAGTCGAGCACGGCCCGATCGTCGATTCGCTCGATCATGTCCGCGATGCAGTCCGCGATCTCGACCATCTCAGTCTCGCGCATGCCACGCGTCGTCACCAACGGTGTGCCGACGCGCACGCCGCTGGGGTTGAACTTCGAAGCCTCGTCGAAGGGGATCGAGTTGCGGTTGAGGGTGATCCCGACGGTGTCCGCCACGTCCTGCACCTGCTTGCCGGTCCGCTTCTGCGCTCGGAGGTCGATGAGCATCAGGTGGTTGTCGGTGCCCCCGCTGACCAGCCGCAGGTTGCGCTCCAACAGCCGGGCGGCGAGCGCTTTCGCGTTGACGACGACCTGGCGCGCGTAGTCCTTGAACTCCGGCTTCAGCGCCTCGCCGAAGCACACCGCCTTCGCCGCGATCGCATGCATCAACGGGCCACCCTGGATGCCCGGGAAGACCGCCGAGTCGATCGCCTTCTGGCGTTCGTTGCGGCACAGGATGATGGCGCCCCAGGCGCCGCGAAGGGTTTTCTGAGTGGTGGTCGTGACGATGTCCGCGTGAGGGACGGGCGACGGATACTGGCCGCCCGCGACGAGCCCGGCCACGTGCGCCATGTCGACCATGAACGTCGCGCCCACCGAATCCGCGATCTGCCGCATTCGCGCCCAGTCGACGACCCTCGAGTAGGCAGAGAAGCCACCGATGATCATCTTCGGCCTCACCTGCTCGGCGAGCTTCTCCATGGCGTCGTAATCGATCAGCTCGGTCTCGCGGTTGACCCCGTACGAGTGGATCTCGTAGAGCTTACCGCTGAAGTTCGCGGGACTCCCGTGCGTCAGGTGACCGCCCGCCGACAGGTCCATGCCCATCACCCTGTCTCCCGGCTGGCAGACCGCCATGTAGACGGCGGCATTGGCCTGAGATCCAGCGTGGGGCTGCACGTTCACGTACTCGGCGCCGAACAGCTCCTTGGCGCGCTCGACCGCCAGCGTCTCGATCTTGTCGATGACCTCGCCGGTGCCGCCGTAGTACCGCCGGCCCGGGTATCCCTCGGCGTACTTGTTGGTCAACAGCGTGCCGAGGGCCTCGAGGATCGCGGGGCTCGTGAGGTTCTCGGAGGCGATCAGCTCGAGGGTCTCGGACTGCCTCTTGTATTCCTTGCGGATGAGGTCTGCGATGTCAGGATCCACACGATCCAGGGCCCTGAACGACATCGTGACTATTGGCGCGGCCATTGGACGAATGCTAGCTCCCTCAGCCGGCGTGGGACGGAGGGGGACCGAGCAGCTCGGGCGCCGGGATGGCGCCTTCGCGGAGCACGTGGACCTCAGGGCCGGTCAGGTCGAGGACCGTCGAGGCGGTCCCGCCGGGCGCCGCCCCCCCGTCGAGCACCGCGGTGACGCCTGGCAGCCCGGCGGCCTCGGCCGGCGTCATCGCCGGGTCCCTGCCGTGAAGGTTCGCGCTCGTAGTCATCAGAGGGCCCGCAGCGCGCAGCAGGTCGAGCGCGACCTTGTGCTTAGGGATTCGCACGCCCAGGGTGCCGCCGCCGTTGGCGTGAAGGATCAGCGTGAGTGGGCCCGGCCACCAGCGCCTGATGTACGCCTGCGCCCGAGAGTCGAGGTGCACCCACCCCTCTAGCTGCGACTCGGCGGCGACCATGAGGATCAAGGGCAGCCCGACGGGCCGGCCCTTGATCCGGTAGATGCGCTTCCGCGCGACCTCGTCGTCGGCCGCGGCGCCGAGGCCGTAGACGGTGTCGGTCGGAAACGCGATCACGCCGCCGCCCCGGATCAGCTGTGCCGCGCGCGTCAGCCCGGCACGCGTCGGCTTCAGGACCACGCTTCGAGCACCCGCTCGTGCCCGCCGAGGTCGTGGTGGATGCGGCGCCCGGCGAAGCTTCGGTCCGCAGCCTCGAGCACTTTCGAGAGGATTGACGGGTCGATCTCGGCCAGCACCCGACCGCCGGGATTGAGCCGTGCGGGCGCGGCCTCGAGGAGCCGCGTCACCAGCTCGGCGCCGTCCCCGCCGGCATAGAGCGCCTGGCTCGGCTGCGCCGTGACATCGGCCGGAAGCGCCGACCCCGCGGCCAGGTAAGGGAGGTTGGCGCAGACGACGTCGAATGTCCCGGGCAGCGGCTCCATGAGGTCGCCACAGTCCAGGTGGACGCGCTGCTCCAACGAGTGGCGTGCCACGTTGCGGGCGGCCACCGCCAGCGCTTCGCTGCTCAGGTCGCTCGCCCACACCTGGACGTTTGGTGCGTAGTGCGCGACAGCGATTGCGATGCACCCGCTGCCGGTTCCCACGTCGGCCACCCGGAGAACGCGCCCTGCCTCGCGCGCCCACGCCACCGCCACCTGGACGAGCACCTCCGTGTCGGGATTGGGCACGAGCACCGCGGGCGTCACTTCGAAGTCGAGGGCCATGAACTCCTTGTGTCCCACCACATATGCGACTGGCTCTCCGTGCGCGCGGCGCGCGACCTGCGCCCGAAAGGCGCTGAGCTCGCTTTCCGACAGCGGCCTGTCGAACTGAAGGTACAGGTCCAGCCGGCGCACTCCCAGGGCCCCGGCCAGCATCACCTCCGCGTCGAGGCGCGCGGATTCGGAGCCGTGCTTGCCGAGGTGCTCCGAGGCCAGCTTGAGGACCTCCAGCACCTTCAACTCATCAGGCCGTCGCGCCGTTGAGGAGTGCCGCGCGGTCGGCGTTGATCAAGGCCTGGACCAGCTCATCCAGGTCCCCCGCCATCACCTGGTCCAGCTTGTGGAGCGTCAGCTTGATGCGGTGGTCGGTGACGCGGTTCTCCTTGAAGTTGTAGGTGCGGATCTTCTCGGACCGGTTGCCGCTACCCACCATCCCGCGGCGCTGCGCGCCGATCGCCGCCTGCTGCTCGGCCAGCTTCATCTCGTAGAGGCGCGCGCGCAGCACCCGCATCGCCTTCTCCTTGTTCTGGAGCTGTGACTTCTCGTCCTGGATGCTCACCACCAGCCCTGTGGGCTTGTGGGTGAGCCTGATCGCGGAGTAGGTGGTGTTCACACTCTGTCCGCCCGGCCCCTGCGACGTCGACGTCTTGACCTCGAGGTCCTCAGGCTTCAGCTCCACCTCGACCGGGTCCGCCTCCGGCATGACGGCGACCGTCGCCGCGGAGGTGTGGATGCGTCCCTGCGCCTCGGTCTTGGGCACGCGCTGCACCCTGTGCACGCCGCCCTCGTACTTCAGCTGCGAGTAGGCGCCGTGGCCGTGCACCTCGAACTCGACCTTGTCGAAGCCGCCCTTCTCGCTGTGCGAGATGTCCACGACCTCGACCTTCCAACCCTTGCGCTCGGACCACTTCGAGTACATGCGGAAGAGGTCGGCCGCGAACAGCGCCGCCTCCTCCCCACCTTCCGCGCCCTGGATCTCGACCACGACGTCTCGATCGTCGTTGGGATCCTTGGGCAGGAGCAGGACCTTGAGGCGTTCGTCCAGCTCACCGACCTGGGCGGCCGCACGCCGCTCCTCCGCATGCAGGTACTCCAGCATCTCGGGATCTTTCTCGTGCTTGAGCATCTCGCGCGCCGATTCCAGCTCATGCCTGGCGCGCTTGAAGGCCTCGTATGCCTCGACCGTCTCGCGCAAGGTCCGCTGCTCGCGCGCGAGCTTCGTGATCTGGGCGTGGTCGGCAGCGACGTCGGGCCGCCCCATCTCGGACTCGATCTCGTGATACCGGCGAGCGATGCCCTCGAGCCGGTCAATCACTATCCGTCCTCCGCGTAGCCCGGCTTTGCCGGGCTACCGCACCCGAGCACGCGCAGCGAGCAAAACCGTCTGGGCCCAAGCCCGTCGGGGGGTTTACCGCAAGGGGGGCCTGCCCCACTTGCGCCTTCACGCTGCCGCTCCGGCCGTTTCCTCCTCACCTTGCCGGGCGCTGTTGAAGGCGGTGATGGCGACCTCGAGCATGTCGTCGGTCGGCTGGCGCGTGGTGAACTTCTGGGTCCCCAGGACCGGCAGCAGCATCACGCGCACGACAGGGTTGCGCCGGTTGCGCGCCATGAACCGGATGAGCTCGAATCCCGCGCCGGCGATGAGGGGGATCGCGACAAGACGGCTGACGACGAGCCAGAACCAGTTGGGGTGGAACAGCGCGACCACGCTGAAGACCACCACGCTGACGACGAGGACGACGAGCAGGAAGCCGGTGCCGCACCGCGGGTGCAGCAGGCTTGCGCGACGGACCGACGCGACGTCGAGCGGCCAGCCCGACTCGAAGGCGTTGATCGTCTTGTGCTCTGCGCCGTGATACTGGAAGACGCGCCGCACGTCCGGCAACAAGGCGATCGCCGACAGGTAGCCGAGCACGAGGCCGACGCGGATGACTCCCTCCACCACCACGAACAGGAAGCTGCCGCTCCGGTGGACTGCCAGGCCCGCGAGCAGGAGGGGCAGGCCGAGGAACAGCGCGAGGCCGAACACCGCCGCGAACGCGACCGAGCCGGTGATCTCCTTTTTGCCGATCACGACGTCGTTGCCGCCCGCGTTCATGTTCGCGGACCAGATCAGCGACTTCATGCCAAGGTGCAGCTGCTCGCCGATCAGGGCGAGGCCACGCAGCAGCGGCAGCTTCCACATCGGGTTGACGTAGATGGCCGCTTTCAGCTCGCCGCGGTCGACGACGATCTCCCTGGTGCTCGGCAGGCGGATCGCCACCGCGTAGTGGCGCTTGCCGCGCATCATCACCCCTTCGATGACTGCCTGTCCGCCGTAGAAGAACTGGTCGTTCTTTCCAGGCGTTTCAGTTTCCGGAGCCGAAACCTCCGGGATCGGCATCTAGTTGGAGCGGGACTTAGCCGCCCGCTTCCGGAAGCGCTCGACCTGGCCGCCCGTGTCCACGATCCGCTGGGTGCCCGTGAAGAACGGGTGGCAGACGGAGCAGATCTCGGTCTTCAGCTCCTTGCGTGTCGATCCGGTCGTGAACGTGTTCCCGCACACGCAGGTGACGACCGCGTCTTCGTAGTAGGCAGGATGTATCTGTGCTTTCAAGGTCTTGTCTCCAGGTTAGTGAGTCTACCGAACGAAGCCACCGAGCATTGACTCGGTCTGGAAGAAGAAGAACGCGAGGTACACGACCAGGCCAAGCCACGCGGCCCCCATCGCGTACCGCTGGAGCGCCGGCTCGGAGGTCAGATAGGCGTCGTGCGCGGGGTTGCGGAATCGTTGGAGGACCACGGGCAAACCGAGGATCACGATGATGATGACGAGCGGGCTGATCCAGCCGGCGAAGAACATCGCGGCGAGCACGGCCAGGCCCGCGACCTGAATCCACTTCGACACGGGTGCCAGGATCCAGCCGCCGTCCAGCATCCCGAACGGGATCAGGTTGAAGAGGTTGATCAGGAAGCCGAGATACGCCCATCCGAGTAGCGCAGTCCAGTGCGTCGAGTTGTAGAGAACGAGCGCGGCGGTCGCCCCTATCGTCCCGGCGATCGGCCCGGCGATGCCGATCTGGGCCTGGCGCATCGGGCTCTGGGCGTGTGAGCGCTGGAAGATGGCGGCCCCGAGGAACGGAATGAAGATCGGGGCAGTGGCCT
>JBGOTG010000057.1:0-12452 GCA_041476405.1 Candidatus Dormibacteraceae bacterium
ATGACCGGTCCCGCCGCGGCCGATCGAGTGGCAGTCGGGAAGCACATCGGCGATTTGGAACAGACAGTCGACGCCTTGGCTGACAGAGAGGTTGGTTTCGCGCATTTGACTGTGATGGCGAGGACGGCGGATGCGGTCGGGACCAAGTTCAACGAGAGCGTGCTGGTCAAGAAAGCACGGGAGAACTCGCCGGGCAAGTTTCACCACCTCTGCCGGCACTACCGCCATGCCGTTGACGCCTGTAGCTTCGCCGCTGAGCATGTCGAGCAGGTCGAGAACCGGCGCTTGACGCTCAGCACCTGGTTTGACGGCTCCCTGCTCTTGAGTGGAGTCCTCGACTCGGTGGGCGGCGCTGCGCTGCGTACGGCGCTGGAGCCACTCGCGCGCAAGTCGGGCGCACACGACGACCGGAATCGCGAGCGGCGGCTGGCCGACGCCCTGGTCGAGCTTGCTTCAGGCGGCGAGCAGCCGGCCCAGATCCAGGTCACCAGCTCGGTCGAGACGCTGCTCGGTTTGGTCGGAGCGCCGGCCGCCGAAATGGAGTTCTCGCTGCCGGTTTCGTCCAAGACCGTCGAGCGCCTGGCCTGCGACTGCAGCATCAGCCGCATCCTGCTCGACTCCGAGTCGATGGTGATCGATGTCGGGCGTTCGAAGCGGGTTGTGTCAGAGCCTGGGCGACGAGCGCTGAAGGCACGCGATGGTTCCTGCCGGTGGCCAGGTTGTGACCGGCCGGCATCCTGGAGCGCCGCGCATCACGTCGTGCACTGGATTCATGGTGGAACCACCGATCTCGACAACCTGATCCTCCTGTGCCACCGGCACCACTGGATGGTGCATGAGGGCAACTGGCAATTGGTGCGCAGCCATGATGGGACGCTGATTACCGTCCCGCCGACGCTGACATTCGGGCCTTCGCCGAGGGGTCCCGACTAGCTGTGGTCGGTTCGTAACCAGTCGAGCATCAGCCCAACAAACCTCTCAGGCGCCTCCATCTGCGGGTTGTGCCCCACCGCGGGCATCTCCTCGTAAGTCCAGTCCGGCCGGACAGTCGCGAGTCGCCGGATGTGCTCGGTCGGAACCAGTGTGTCAGCGGAGCCGGCGATCAGCAGCGTCGGCGCTTTGACCGGCCTGACCACCTGATCGTCGAACGGCCCGACTTGACGCGTGCGGGCGAGCATCGATCTGTAGGCCTGCATGTAGCCGAGGTATGGGGCGCCGAGGGCGATGCGAGCACGCTCGCCTTCGATGAGGGCCTCGACCAGCGCAGGGTCAAGCTTGGCGGAGTCGGCGCAGTACTGGCGGAGCGCATTCCTGATCAGCCTGTCGGGACCCTCGAGTTTCGCCAGAGCGCCGGCGGCCGCCGCCCCGATGCGCGGTCGCGCGGCCAGGAGTCTCACGAACGCAGCAGGCAACGGTCTCATGGGGCTCGTCTTCGCGAGGGGCACCGCGGGGTCGAGGAGGACGAGGTGGGAGACGGATGCGGGGTTGGCGCCGGCCTGCATCATCGCGATCAACCCGCCCATCGAGTGGCCCACCAGCACGACAGGGCCCCTGCCCAGACGCGCGATGAACGAGTCGACGATGCCCCGGTTGGTCTGGAGGGTCGATTTCCTACCGGCGAGCGGGGTGCCTCCGAAGCCTGCCAGCTCGACAGCCGTGACGCTGAACCCTTGAGTGGCGATGAGGGGCGCGACCAGCATCCAGTTCTGCCGAGAGCCGCCAAGTCCATGGATCAGGACCATCGGCGGGCCTGAGCCGCCGTGATCGACATAGGTGACCGGACCACCGAGGTCGATCGTCTGGACGCTCATCGAGGTGAATCTTGATAGGGATGCGCTCTCGGATGTTTATGCAGAGACTTGTATACTCATGCGTTCATGAAGGTTAGGGCCGCCGTGGCCGGGGCCAACGGCTACGCGGGCATGACGCTCGTGCATCTCCTGGCCCGGCACCCGGGCGTGGAGCTGGCCCAGCTCACGTCGCGCTCGTTCGCTGGCCAGCCTTACGCGTCGGTCTTTCCGCTGCTCGACCTCGAAGGCACGTTCCGGTCGGATCTCGAGCCCGACGGGCTTGACGTCGTCTTCAGCTGCCTGCCTCACAACGTCGGCGCGAACCTGGCCGCGGGCTGGCTGTCCGCAGGGGCTCGCGTGGTCGACATGAGCGCCGACTTCCGCCTCAAGGACGCCGCCCAGTACCCGGTCTGGTACAAGCAGGAGCACCCCGCCCCAGCGCTGCTCGGGAAGGCGGTGTTCGGGCTGCCCGAGCTGCACGCCGGCGAGCTCGTCGGCGCCGAGCTGGTCGCGGTGCCCGGCTGCTACTCGACAGCCGCCATCCTCGCACTGGCGCCCGCTGCGTCCGCCGGGTTGGTTGGCTCCGACATCGTGGTTGACGCCAAGTCGGGTGTGAGTGGGGCTGGCCGGTCGCCGGGCATCGGCACCCACTTCAGCGAGGTGAACGAGTCGATCGGCGCCTATGCCATTGGCGGCCACCGCCACCTGCCCGAGGTGACCCAGGAGCTGGGGTCGCTCAACGGCAACGAGCTTCGTGTCACCTTCGTGCCTCACCTCGTCCCGATGACGCGAGGGATTCTCGCGACCTGCTACTTCGACCTGAAGGGCTCCCTCGCGGAGCTACAGGACGCCTATAAGGAGTTCTACGACGGCCAGCCGTTCACCAGGGTGATCGGTAAGAGCCCGACCACCAAGCTCGCCAGCCACTCGAACCTCTGCCTCGTCAACGTCGCGGCTCAGGGACGAAAAGCGGTGGTGACCGCAGCCCTCGACAACCTGGTCAAGGGCGCGTCGGGCCAGGGGGTCGAGTGCTTCAACATCGGTTTCGGCTTCGACCGCAGGACCGCCCTGGAGATGCCTCTCCAGTGGCCGTGACGTTCGCGCGCGGTTTCCGCGCCGGTACGGCGGCCTGTGGCATCAAGGCTTTTACGACGGGCGCGTCGGCGATCCCGTCGGGGCAGCGTGACGACCTGTGCGTCGTCCAGTCAGAGCACGCGTGCGACACGGGCGGAGTGTTCACGACCAACAAGGTCAAATCCGCGTCAGTGGTCATCGATCAGCTGCATCTCGAGCACAACCGCGTCCGCGCGCTGGCCATCAACTCGGGCAACGCGAACGCCTGCACCGGCGCGCAAGGCTTCAAGGACGCCCTGCTCATGGCCAAGCTCACCGCCGACCGCCTCGACCTCGACCCTGATCAGGTGCTGGTGAGCTCCACCGGGGTCATCGGGCGCTACCTCCCGATGCCTGCGATCAAGGCCGGCATCGCCGAGGCATGCGGGAAGCTCAGCCCCGAAAGTGGCGACCTCGCGGCCCGCGCGATCATGACCACCGACACCGTACCCAAGACCGCGCAGCTCGAAGTCGAGATCGGGGACGCCACGGTCAGGGTCGGTGGGATGTGCAAGGGCTCGGGGATGATCCACCCCAACATGGGCACTCTGCTCGCCTACATCACGACGGACGCCGCAGTGGAACCCGGCCTGATGGCGAGACTCGTGAAGCCGATCGCCGACCAGAGCTTCAACCAGGTCACCGTCGACGGCGACAGCTCCACCAACGACACCTTCCTCATATTGGCGAACGGGGCGGCGGGCAACCCGCCGATCCGTCCCGGCACCACAGAGGCCGAGCGGCTCGAGATGGCGCTTCTCGAGGTGGCCCGCCAGCTGGCTCGTGCGGTCGCAGCTGACGGCGAGGGCGCGAGCAAGCTGATCACCGTTCGCGTGCGCCACGCCCTGACGGACGCCGACGCCCGGATCGCGGCCCGCGCCGTGGCCTCCTCGAGCCTCGTCAAGACGGCAGTCCACGGTGGAGATCCCAATTGGGGCCGAATCGTGTGCGCGCTCGGGTACAGTGGCGCGGAACTGGCGATTGACAAGCTCCACCTCAGCGTCGGCGGACTCGTCGTGTTCGAAAGGGGCGCGGGGGTCAACGTCGACCTCTCGGCCGTGCGGCGCGCATTCGAGGAGCCGGAGATCGAGATAGTGGCCACGCTTGGGCTGGCGGACGGTCGCGCCGAGGCCTGGGGATGTGACCTTTCGGAGGAGTACGTGCGAATAAACGCGGACTACACGACATGACGTTGACCGTCGAGGAACGAGCAAAGGTTCTGGTCGAGGCGCTGCCCTACATCAAGCGTTTCCACGGCCAGACGGTCGTGATCAAGGTGGGCGGCAACGCCATCGAGCAGGCCCGGGACGCGACGCTTCTCGACGTGGTGCTGCTGCGCTACGTGGGCATGCACCCGGTGCTGGTGCACGGCGGCGGGCCGGAGATCACCGCCATGAGCGAGCGGCTGGGGATCAAGGCCACCTTCAAGAAGGGTCTCCGCGTGACCGACGAGAAGACCATGGAGGTCGTGAAGATGGTGCTCACCGGAAAGGTCAATCCGGACATCGTGGCGAGCATCAACCGGCTGGGCGGCCAGGCCGTCGGCATGAGCGGCGAGGACGGACCCAGCATCATCGCCGAGCCTCTCAACGATGCGCTGGGCTTCGTCGGACGCGTCACCCAGGTCAACAAGGAACCGATCACCGCTCTGCTCGGGCGCGGCTACATCCCGGTGATCGCTTCGATCGGCCTCGGCTACGACGGGAACGCTTACAACATCAACGCCGACACGGTCGCGGCCGAGCTCGCGGTGTCGCTGAACGCGGCCAAGCTGATCCTGCTCACCGACGTGCCCGGCGTGCTCGGCGTCGACGGCAGCGTGGTCGCCGTGATCTCCAGGGACGATGCGCGTCACAGGATCGACTCGGGAGAGGTGACCGGCGGGATGATCCCCAAGCTCGAGGCGTGCCTCAGGGCGCTTGACATCGTTCCGCTGGCGCACATCGTCGACGGCCGGACGCCGCATGCACTGCTGCTGGAGCTCTTCACCGAAGCAGGAATCGGCACGATGGTGACGCCCTGAAGTGGCTCCCACCACACCTGAGCTCGCCGACAAGTACCTGATGCAGACCGGCCGGCGGCTGCCGGTCACGTTCGTCCGCGGCCAGGGCTGCCTCGTATACGACGAAGAGGGCCGCGAGTATCTCGACCTGGTGGCGGGCATCGCCGTGAACCTTCTCGGCCATGCCCATCCCGACGTCGCCGCGTCGGTCATCGGTCAGGCCCGCACGCTGATCCACACCTCCAACCTCTACTTCACGCGGCCGCAGGTCGAGCTCGCGCGCCGCCTGGTCGAGCTCTCGTTCCCTTCTCGCGTGTTCCTCTGCAACTCTGGGGCCGAGGCGAACGAGGCCGCGATCAAGATCGCGCGCAAGTGGGGCACCCTGAATCGCGACGGCGCTTTCGAGATCATCACCTCCGTCGGCTCGTTCCACGGCCGCACCCTCGCGACGGTCACCGCCGGCGGGCAGCACAAGTACTCCGACCCGTTCAAGCCGCTCCCTGACGGTTTTGTACACGTGCCTTACAACGACCTCGACTCCCTGAAAGCCGCGACCACTCAGCGAACCGTCGCGGTGATGCTCGAGCCGGTGATGGGCGAGATCGGGGTAATCCCCGCAGCCGGCGGCTACCTCGGGGCGGTGCGGAAATGGTGTGACGAGAAGGGCCTGCTGCTGATCCTCGACGAGGTCCAGACCGGTCTCGGCCGGACCGGCAAGTGGTTCGCCCACCAGCACCATGGCATCACGCCTGACGTGATGACCCTCGCCAAGGGCCTCGGCGGCGGCATCCCCATCGGTGCCTGCTTGGCCGCCCCCCGCGCGGACGTCTTCGAGCCGGGCGACCATGGCTCGACCTTCGGCGGCAATCCGCTCGCGTGCATGGCTGCGCTCACCGTCCTGAGCGTCATCGAGCGCGACGGCCTCGTCGGCCACACCGCGGAGATGGGCGAGCTGCTGCATGCCGGCTTGTTGGGCCTCGGCGCCAAAGAGGTGCGAGGCATCGGGCTGATGCAGGCGTTCGAGTTCGCCGAGCCTCGCGCCAAGGCTTTCCAGCAGTCGTGCCTCGACTCGGGACTCATCGTCAACGCCGTCGATGAGAGCTCGATCCGCCTGGTGCCGCCGCTCATCATCACGGGGGCCGAGATCGATCGCGCGATGGCGACCATGCAGCAGGCACTCGGGTGACCACGACCAAAGGACAGCGGCACCGGGCGATTCTCGCGCTGGTGAACCGGGGCGGCGTGCACACCCAGCAGGAGCTCGCGGAGGCGCTCGCGCGGCGCGGGTTGCGCACCACGCAGGCGACGATCTCCCGTGACGTCCAGGAGCTCGGGTTGGTCCGTTCGGGAAGCGGCTACCGAAGCTCGGCTGCCCTGGTCCGCGAGCTGGTCCTGTCCGTAGAGCTCGTCGAACCGGTGGCTGTGATCAGGACTCCCCCCGGCACCGCGAACCTGGTCGCGCGGCGGATCGACGAGGCCGCGCTGCCAGGCATCGCGGGCACCGTGGCAGGCGACGACACGATCATCGCCGTGCTGCGGAAGCCGGGGGCGGGCAGGGCGCTTAAGGATCTCCTCGCGCATGCCGACTAGGGGGGCGGTGGGCGGGCTTCGCCTGGCCGCCGCGTCAGGGGGAGTCCCCCACTGATGGCCAACAAGCTCGTTCTCGCTTACTCCGGAGGGCTTGACACTTCGGTCGCGATCCGCTGGTTGAAGGACAAAGGGTGGGACGTGATCGCCTTCACGGTCGACCTGGGGGAGAAGAAGGACCTCGACGCGATCCAGGCGCGGGCCCTGAAGACCGGGGCGTCCGCAGCCTACGTCGCCGACGGTCGCGCTCCCTTTCTCGAGCTTTTCGTGTGGCCCTCGCTGCAGGCCGGGGCGGTGTACGAGAAGGAGTACCCGCTGGCGACCGCTCTGGGCCGGCCGCTGATCGCGGCGATGATGGTCGAGGTGGCTCGCCGCGAGGGCGCGAGTGCGATCGCTCACGGCTGCACCGGCAAGGGCAACGACCAGGTGAGATTCGACGTCGCCACCGCGGCGCTCGCCCCCGAGCTTCAGGTCGTCGCCCCGGTGCGCGAATGGGGGATGAACCGCGATGACGAGATCGAGTACGCAACCAAGCACGGCATCGAGGTGCCGGCGACCCTTCGCTCGCCGTATTCCACCGACGAGAACCTGTGGGGCCGCTCGATCGAGGCCGGCGTGCTCGAGGACCCGTGGGCCGAGCCGCCGTCGGATGTGTACGCCTGGACCGTTGACCCGCGGCAGTGTCCCGACGAGCCCGCGTATGTCGAGATCGGCTTCAAGCACGGCGTGCCCGTTTCGATCGATGGCAAGGCGACCGGCGCGCTCGAGCTGGTGACGACCCTCAACCGGATCGGTGGCGAGAACGGTGTCGGCCGCATCGACCACCTGGAGAATCGCCTCATCGGCATCAAGTCGCGCGAGATCTACGAGGCGCCTGCCGCGGTCCTGCTCCTGCAGGCTCACCAAGCGCTCGAGGACATCACGCTGCCCAAAGAGGTTGCGAGGTTCAAGGACGTGGTCGCCCAGCAGTGGGCTCAGCTGGTCTACGACGGTCTGTGGTTCAGCCCGCTCAGGGACGCCCTTAACGCATTCGTCGCGGAAACACAGGTCCACGTCACTGGCGAGGTGCGGATCAAGCTCTTCAAAGGCTCGTCCCACGTGGTCGGGCGCAAGGGACCGCAGCAGCTCTACCAGCTTTCGCTGGCGACCTATGGGCGGGGCGACGCGTTCGACCAGTCGGCCGCGGCGGGCTTCATAAAGCTGTGGGGAATGGGGGTGCGCACTTCAGCCCAGGTCCAGGGGCGCCTCCATGCGCGAGAGCTGGGCAACTTGCTTGGCGACGTCAAGAGGCTCACACCATAGCCAAGAAGACCGGCAAGCTTTGGGGGGGCCGCTTCGGGCCGTCACTCCTGCCAGAGCTCGAGACCTTTTCATCGTCGCTCGAGCTGGATTACGACCTCTATCCCTTTGACGTCGCCGGAAGCATCGCGCACGCTCGCGGCCTCGCGGCGGCCGGACTCCTCTCCGCTGCGCGGCTGACCGCGATCGAGCGCGGACTTCGAAAGGTCAGGCGGGAGCTCGACGCAGGCAGTTTCACGTTCATGAAGAGCGATGAGGACATCCATACAGCCGTGGAGCGCCGCCTGACAGAGATCACGCCGGCCGGGGCAGCGCTCCACGCGGGCCGGTCGCGCAACGACCAGGTCGCGCTGGACCTCCGTCTCTACTGCCGGACTGCGGCAAGCGCGCTGACCGCCGAGACCGCCGGCGCCATCGAATCTCTCGCCACCCAGGCGGGCCGGCATGCGGGATGGGCTATGCCCGGTTACACGCACCTGCAGCGCGCGCAGCCTGTGACTGTCGGCCACCACCTGCTCGCCCACGCCGAGCCGCTCCTTCGCGACGCCAAGCGTTTCCAGGCCGCGTACGCCGCGGCCGACGAGATGCCGCTCGGTTCCGGGGCGCTGGCCGGGACGACGCTGCCGCTGGTGCGGAAGGTTGTGGCCAGGGAGCTGGGATTCCCGCGCCTCACCGCCAACAGCATGGACGCCGTAGCCGACCGTGATTTCGCGCTCGACCTCGTCTACGCATGCGTGTGCGCCGCCCTCCACCTGAGCCGCCTCGGCGAGGACGTGGTGCTCTGGGCCAGCGCCGAGTTCGGATTCGTCCGGCTGGCCGACGAGATCGCCACAGGGTCGAGCCTCATGCCGCAGAAGAAGAACCCGGATATCGCCGAGCTCCTGAGGGGCCGGTCAGGCCGGGCGGTAGGGAGCCTCGTCGCGCTGGCGACCGTCCTCAAAGGCCTGCCGCTCGCCTACGATCGGGACCTCCAGGAGGACAAGCCGGCGCTGTTCGCCGCCGTCGACAACGCGCTTGACTCGATGCGCGCCGCCTCCCTGCTGGTCCAGCATCTGCAGTTCGATCGGGAGCGGCTGGAGGCGGCGGCCGCCGACCCGGGGCTGCTCGCCACCGACGTCGCCGAGGCCATGGTCCGATCGGGCAAGCCCTTTCGCAGGGCACACCAGGAGGTGGGGCGGCAGGTGCGGGCGGGAACGATGAAGGCTGCCTGGAATGCCGAGGCTTCTCTGCTGAAACGCGACCTGGCAGGGGCTCCGCATCCACGCCGGGTGGCCGCCCGGGCCGAGGCGATCAGGCGGCAGGCGGCAGGCCTCCTGGGATGGAGCGACGAGCACCCGCCCCCTCTTCCCTCGTAACTCGCCTAGAGTTCGGATTCCGGATGCTGCTCGCTGTGGACGTCGGCAACACGAACGTGACGCTCGCCCTGTACGACGGCGAGCGGCTGGTCGCCGACTGGAGGGTCACCTCGCACCGCGAACGCACAGCGGACGAGATGGCGGTCGAGCTGCGCCAGCTGTTCAGCCTTCGGGGCCTGGAGCTCGGGGTGGTGGACGGGGTCGTGATCGCCAGCGTCGTCCCCAATCTCAACCCGGCCCTGATCGAAGCCTCCCGGCGCTACCTGAACTGCGAGCCCGTGATGGTGGGGCCGGGCACGAAGACGAGCGTCCGCGTCAGGTATGACAACCCGAAAGACGTCGGCGCAGACCGGATAGCGAACGCCCTGGCCGCTTTCACGAAGCACGGCGGGCCGATCGTGGTCATCGACTTCGGCACCGCCGTCACCTACGACGCGATCAACGCGCAAGGCGACTACCTCGGGGGCGCCATCGCGCCGGGCGTGGAGATCTCGCTTGACGCCCTCGTCTCCCACACGGCAATGCTCCGGCGGGTCGAGGCGGTGGCCCCTGACTCGGTGATCGGACGCAATACAGTGACCTCAATCCAGTCCGGGCTCGTTTGGGGTTTTGTGGCCCAGGTCGAAGGAATGGTCGAGCGCATGGTTGCCGAGCTCGGTGGCTCCGCGAAGGTGATCGCCACCGGCGGCCAGGCAGCCCTGGTTGCGGGGCTCACCAACGTCATCGAGAGCACCGAGCCACTCCTCACCCTGGAGGGCCTTCGTCTGATCTACCTTCAGAACTCTGACAACGGGGCCAGATCGTGAGATGAAGACCGCGCCTTCCTTCCACATCTACCTGCTGGGGAGCCTCGATCACCCCGCGCTGAAAGAGGTGCTCGCGGACCTCGGACTCGAAGGCGTTCGGCTCGAGGACACGACCACCATCGCCTCACCCGCCCTGATCCTTCTGGGCACCGGGCAAAGCGCCCCCCAAGGGCTCGCCGACATCTCGGTCGCCTTTCCGGTCGACGCCTCACGCGCCGCGCTCGGCCACCTGCTCCACATGGCGATGGAGAACGTGGTTCTGAAGCAGGAGGTGAGGCAGCTCGAGGAGCAGGCGCGCAGGCAGCATCGCCAGTTCGAGGAGCTCAACCGCATCGGCATCGCGCTGTCGGCCGAACGTGACATCGGCAAGCTGCAGGAGTTCATCCTCACGACGATGCGCCAGCTGACCAACGCGGACGGCGCGAGCCTGTGGCTGAAGACAGTCGGCGACGACGGTCAACCGAAGCTCTTCCTCGCATCGAGCCAGAACACCTCGATCGACAACACCTATCAGGCTTTCAAGGTGCCGGTGGACGAAAAGAGCGTGGTCGGCTACACGGTGACCGTCGGCTCGAGCCAGATCTATGACGACGCCTACAACCCGCCGCCCGGCAAGCCACAGGGTGGCAGGGGCTTCGACCAGCAGTACGGTTACCGCACGAAGTCGATGCTGACCGTGCCGATGCGCAAACACGACAACGAGGTGGTCGGCGCCGTCCAGCTGATCAACGCAAAACGGAGCTACGAAACCCGGCTCACGGTGGCCAACGTCCCGGACGAGGTCGTGAGCTTCCGGCCCGAGGACCTCGAGATGATCGAGTCGATCGCCAGCCAGGCCGCCGTCGCGCTCGACAACAAGAACCTGCTCGACTCGATCCAGGACCTGTTCGACGGCTTCGTCCAGGCCAGCGTGACCGCGATCGAGCAGAGAGACCCCAGCACCGCCGGTCATTCGGGCCGTGTGGAGTCCCTCACGACGCGCCTTGCCGGCGAAGTCACAAAGATCGACGTGGGCAAGTACCGAGACGTCGTCCTCAGCGACGATCAGCTCAAGGAGCTGCGCTACGCGTGCCTCCTCCACGACTTTGGAAAGGTCGGGGTGCGCGAGCACATCCTGATCAAGGCGAAAAAGCTCATGCCCGGGCAGCTGGAGGTGATCCAGTCCCGCTTCGAGTTCGTTGAGCGCTCCGTGCAGGTCAAGTACGCGACCGAGAAGCTCGAGGCGATGCGAAGCGGAAACGCGAGCGCCGCCGTGCTGGCTGAGATAGACCACCGCCTGGAGGAGGATCTGGCGCAGCTCGACAAGTGGATCCAGGGCATCGTCGCCGCCAACGAGCCGAGCGTCCTGCCCGAGGACAAGGCTTCGATGCTCGAGTTCCTCTCCCAGCAGACCTACAAGGACATGGCGGGCGCCGGCCATCCGATGCTCGATCCGCAGGAGTTCCGCTTTCTCAGCATCAAGAAGGGGACGCTGGATACTCAGGAGCGCCTCGAAATGGAGGCGCACGTCACGCACAGCTTCCATTTCTTGAGCAAGATCCCCTGGACGCCGCTGATGCGCGGCATCCCGGAGATCGCCTACGGGCACCACGAGAAGCTCGACGGCACCGGCTACCCGCGGGGGTTGTCAGGAGAGCAGATCCCGATCCAGGCTCGAATGATGACCATCTCGGACATCTACGACGCGCTCACCGCGCAAGACCGGCCCTACAAGCGCGCGGTGCCTGCCGCGGCTGCCCTCGACATCCTCAAGAGCGAGGCGGGCCAGGGCAAGCTCGACAGCGACCTCCTCGACGTCTTCATCGACAGGCGCGTATACGACGCGACGGCGACACGATGAGAGTCAAGTTCTGGGGCACTCGCGGGACCAGGCCGACACCCGGCCGCCGCACGCTCAGGTATGGCGGCAACACGCCCTGCGTGGAGATCAGGGACCAGAACGGCAACCTCATCATCATCGACTCGGGCTCGGGCATTGCCGAGCTCGGCGGAGGGCTCAATCCGTCAGAGCCGCTGCAGGCGCATCTCCTGATCACCCACACACACCTGGACCACATCCAGGGATTTCCATTCTTCCTGCCCGCCTTCGTGCCCGGGACGCACCTGACGATCGTCGGGCCGTCGGGATCGGCCAAGTCGCTGCAGGCTGCGTTTGCGGACCAGATGGACCCCGCGTACTTCCCCGTCCGTCTCGACCACATGCCGGCGGAGATGGAGTTCATCGAGCGCAATCCGGGCGAGACGTTCGAGGTCGGAGCGCTCCAGATCACGCCCTACCTCCTGATGCATCCGATTCCAACGTTTGGTTATCGAATCGACGAGGGGTCCACCCGCTTTGCGTTCGCGACCGACAACGAGATAGCGCTCTTCGCGAACAGCGCCAACGGCACGCTCAGGGACATGGCGAACTGGTGCCGGGATGCCGACCTCCTGGTCCATGACGCCCAGTACAGCCGCGAGGAGTACAAGACGCACGCCGGTTTCGGGCACTCGACCTTCG
>JBGOTG010000058.1:0-12250 GCA_041476405.1 Candidatus Dormibacteraceae bacterium
CGCGCCTTGCCTCGAGCTCCACGCGGCGTAGAGCGGCGCGTGCCCGCGCGAGCAGCTCGCGCACTCCGAATGGCTTGACCAGGTAGTCGTCTGCGCCCACCTCCAGTCCGAGCACGCGATCGACCTCCTCTGAGCGCGCGGTGAGCATGATGATCGGCATCAGGTACTCCTGCCGGAGCTGGCGGCAGACCGACAGCCCGTCGAGCCCGGGCAGCATCCAGTCCAGGATCACGAGCTGCGGCACCTGCTCGCGCACCAGTTTCAGCGCGGTCGGCCCGTCGTGCGCCTGGCGGACGACGTGCCCTTCCGCTTCCAGCTCCGCGCGGATCAGATCGTTCATCGCCGTCTCGTCTTCCACCACGAGGATCGATGCCATCGGTCAGGCGGCCTCGCGCGCAAGCCAGACGTGAAAGACGCTGCCTCGCCCAGGCGAGCTCTCGGCGCCGATTGATCCACCCATCGCCGACACGAGGTCTCGCACGATGGCCAGTCCGAGACCGGTCCCGCCGGTGTCGCGCGCTCGGGACTGGTCGGTCCGGTAGAAGCGATCGAAGATCCGCCTCAGGTCCGCGGGCTCCATTCCGATTCCAGTGTCGGAGACCGTGATGGCGACGCGATCGCCGGCCATGGCGGCTTCCACGGAGATGATCCCGCCGTCGAGCGTGTTGTTCACGGCGTTTCTGACCAGGTTCGTGATGACCTGCGCCAGCCGATCTCGATCGGCCATGGCCTTCGGAAGTCCGGCTGCGCTCGAATGGACGAGGCTCAAATTGCGTTCGCGCCTGGCCAACGGCGCGAGCGTCTCGCAGACCTGGTCGATGAGCGCGGGTACGTCCACCGGCTGGATGTCGAGCCGGAGCTCGTCAGCATCGGCTCTGGCCAGCGCCAGGACATCGTCGACCAGCGATCCCAGCCGGTCCGTTTCCGCTGCCACGACCGACAGGTACTTGCGCGTCTCCGCATCCATCTCGCGGCCCGGTTTGAGCAGGGATTCGACGTGCGCGCTGATGCTGGCGACTGGAGTCCTGAGCTCGTGGGACGCGTTGACGATGAGCTCCCGCCGACTCTGGTCCGCGCGCTCGGCGCGCATCGACTGGGTCTGCGCTTCAGCTTGAGCGGCCACGAGCTGCATGCGGCTCTCATCCACTCCGAGCATGAGCTCGGCAAAGCGGGCCCATAGCCACGCGGTGCCGTTCAACACCGCCAGCGAGGCAGCGCCCAGCCCAACTCCGAATGCGCTCACGAACAGGAACCCGGCCGCGACGTTCGGATCGAAATGCCCGTCGATGGTCACGCCCGGCCACATCGTTCCGCCCGATAGGCCCGTGGGAAACGATCGATACATGGAAGTGGCGACCGCGTACTCGACCGGGTAGAGGATCAGCGAGATCGATACGCTGATCAGAACCACGGCGAGCGTGAATGAGAAGATGCCGAAGGGAAACTCCAGCAAGAGGTACACGAGGGTTTTCCAGGTGACGGGGTCGCCCAGTGTCTTGAGCAGGCGCTGCCACGTTGAACGATGAACCGGATCGGGGACTGAGGCCGGCCTGATCCGGGCTCCGAGGAGATGGATCGCCAGCTCACGCTCGATGCGTCCGAACAGCATCCAACCGAGAAGCGTCACGACCAGAATCGGAAACCCGACGATGACGATGGCGAGACCGAAGCCGGCGGAGAGCCCGGTGATGATGACGACGAAGTACAGCGTCCCCAACGGGAACGCCAGCAGAAGGTAGGCGATCCGGAGATAGGTCCGGCGGTCTCGCGCTAGGCGCTTAGCTGCGTCGATCACTGGGCCGGAGCTTAGGCCGAATATGTCGCGTCTTTATGTCGAATTCCGTCCTGTTTGGTCTCGGTCGGAGGCGGACCTGCGCTGCCGAACGCCTGGTGTCTGAGATCGGCGGCGGCTCCGTCCTGATGGACGATCGTGTACGCAGGCCGAGGATCCGCATCGTTGGAGTTGGCGATCGCGCCGACGCACATAAGCACAGCATCGCCAACCCTCCTTTGGTATGGCGTGTGGATGTGGCCGTAGGCGAGGACACGCCCGGCGCCTGCCGCGACCATTCGCTGAGCGACCGCCGGTTCGGCATCGGGAAGCACGACCTCCACGTTGCTCCAGGGTGCCGCGTGGACAAGCACGATTCGCCCAATTGGTGTGTCTCTCTCGATCGAAATGGGCAGCGATCGCAGATACTCCACCCGTTCGGCGCCGAGGCCGGCCACCGACCATTTCCCCAACGCTATCGCGGCATTGAGGACATCGCCGGAGAGCCCGTGAACTGGCCCGGTTGCTTGTCGATGTCGGCCGCGACAGCTCGTAGAGCGACGAGATCGCCGTGCGGGTCGGAGATGAGAGCAACCTTGATGGATCCCACCGGTCGACTTGCGGTCATCAAGAGAAGTTGCGGAGCTTGCCCCAGACCTGTGGGATCGGTTCCTTGAGCTGACAGAGGGTGACCGGAGCGCCTTGCTCCAGACCTGCGACGTCGTATGGCACGGTCAAGTGTGCGACGAGTGTTGGTGACGTGCACATCCACGCGACGTCAGACGGCTGGTAATCCACCATGAGCGCGTACGTTGCCGTGAGATTTTCCGGCAGCCAGTACCAGTCACTCAGCTGTGGGCTGAAGGCGGTGGGACGGTTGCCTGGGTTGTCGTAGACGTCGAGCGCACCCGGCACGCCGTAATAGGCCGAGATGATGACGGCGTTGGCGCGTTCAGAGGCGGGGAGATCGTCGTAGATCGTCGTCACCTGGCGCGCGATGTCGTCCCATGCCACGCTGTCAGCGAACACCTCGTTGACGCTATCCAGACGGAGGGCGTGAATGCGATCAGGAGGTGTGACCGGGACGACCAGAAAAAAGAACGTGGCGAACTCGAGCGCTGTCGCGGCGACGACGGCGATCTTAAAGCCTGAGCGAAGCCTCGGACGCTTGATTCGAGAAAGCGCCATCAGCCCCTGAGCCACGGCAATCGGAATGGTCCCGGCCGCGTAGTACGACTTGCCGAAGAAGAGGAAGACGACCAGCGGGACGGCGCAGGCGATTCCGATCGGGCGCAGCAGCCGGTTGCGGAACAGGGAAACCATCCCGGCCAGCCACAGGGGAATGACAAAGAAGAAGTAAACGCCGAACTGGATGAGGTAGGCAACGGGGCCACTGCCACCTCCCCCGTGGTTGAGGATGTAGATGAGGGACGGGAAGCCCTCGACGACCTGCCAGAGGAGATTCGGCGTCCACATGAGAAGCGCGACTGCGGCGGCGATCCAGGGGTACCTCGTGCGCAGCTCGGCCCGGAGCGCAGGAGTGAGGAGGACGGCGACTCCGATGCCCAGGATGAGACCGACGATGGTGTACTTCACCTCGAGCCCGATCCCCAGCGTGATGCCCAGATAGAGCCAGTACCTGGGTCGCCGGTCGATGACAAGACAGAGGAACCAGTAGAGGGCGACCATCCAGGCCACCTGATCGAAGGTCACGGTCTGGAAGACCCAGTTCGTGCCGAGCAGAAATGGCGCCGCGATTGCGGTGAGCAGCGCGATTCCCTGGAGCCGCAGCGAGCCGCCAAGCCGGCGGACATAGGCGCCCGAGAGTGCAACGAGGAAACCGCCCAACAGCGAGGGGAGTACCCGAAGAGTCCAGGGACTGACCCCGAGGAGCCCGGTCTCCACTCGAGCAAGGAGTGGAACCAGTGGTGGGAAGTCGACATACCCAAGCGCCGGATGGCGGCCGCAAGCGAGGTAGTAGAGCTCGTCGGTGTGGAAACCAAGGGTGCCATTGGTTGCAAGGTGGAGGGCGATGATGCCCACCGCTGCACCTCCAAAGAGAAGCACAGCTGCAGAGCGGGGGTGCTGCCGGCCGGGCATTGCGTTCAGATCGAGCTACCTCATGACCTGTAAAGCCGACTTGACATCTAGCAGGGTGACAAGCTAACTTTACACCTGTAGTGCAGAACCGGGTTCGGGAGCTCAGAGCCGCTCGACAGCTGTCGCAGGGCGACCTTGCTCGGGCGATGAACGTCTCCCGGCAGACGGTGAACGCGATCGAGACCGAGCGCTACACGCCGTCTCTACCGCTGGCGATGGCGCTGGCGCGGTACTTCGAATTGCCGGTTGAGCAAATCTTCGACACCGGGTCGAACAGTGATGGAGGTCATCGATGAACAGGGCCTGGTCGTTTATCAACGGCGCCGGCGGCGCGTTCGTCCTCGCTGTCGTGATCTTCGGCCTGGCTGTACTCGGCCATGTTGCGCTGCCGTTGGCGCTCGCGATGGCAGGGATCATGGCGCTCTACGGCGTGATTCTGCTTGCCGGCAAGCGCTGGGACCCCATAGCAGTCCTCGCCGCGCCCGCGGAGGACGAGCGCGCCGTCAACGCCCACACTCGCGCGGCGGCTGCCGCGGGCCAGGTCCTGACGCTCGTCATCGTCGGCGGCTTCCTGTACGACCTGGCGCGCGGCGCGCTCGACCATTCGATCTGGCCCCCTCTGGGCGGTGTATTCTGGGTGACCTATCTGGCCGCGCTCATCATCGCTGTGAGGAGGAGCTGAAGACATGCCTGCTCAACTGGACACGCCCTTGTCCCGCCCAGGGGAGAGCACGGCAGTGACCGATCCGGCGTCAGACAACGCGTTGGTGATCGCGCGTGACCTCGAGAAATCGTACGGGTCAGTTCACGCGGTGCGGGGGGTCAGCTTCGATGTAAAGCGAGGTGAGGTCTTCGGTCTGCTCGGACCCAATGGCGCGGGCAAGACGACCATCCTCGAGATGGTCGAAGGCATGCTCTCGATCGACCGCGGGACCGTGACCGTCGATGGCGTCGACGTTGCTCGATACCCCGCGCGGGTCCGTGGCTCTCTCGGCATTGCGCTGCAGAAGAGCGCCTTCTTCGAGCGGCTGACGCTAACCGAGCTGTTGGGTCTGTTCGCGGACCTCTATGGCAAGGAACGACGAGCCGGCCGGCTGCTGGCTCGCGTCGGTCTGAAAGACCTGGCGGGGCGCCAGGTCAAGACCCTGTCCGGCGGCCAGCAGCAGCGTTTCGCAGTCGCCGTGGCGCTGGTCAACGACCCACCGCTGCTGTTCCTGGACGAGCCGACCACAGGTCTCGATCCGCAGGCACGCCGCAGCCTCTGGGACCTGATCGACCTATTGCGCCGAGAAGGGCGCTCCATCGTGCTGACCACCCACTACATGGAGGAAGCCCAGCAGCTGTGCGACCGGGTCGCGATCCTCGATGCCGGCAAGATCCTGGCGCTGGACGCTCCGATGGCTCTGGTGGAGGAGCTGTTGAAGACGGGGTTTCACAAGGATGTCGTCGTGTGGCCGGCGGACCTGGAAGACGTCTTCCTCCACATCACAGGCAAGCAGCTGAGGGAGGACTGACATGAACGGCAAGTTCCGCGCATATACCTCACTGACCACTTCCAACTTCAAGATGTACGCGCGCAACCCGATCGCGTCTTCATCGCTCTTCCTGGCATTGCTCGTGCTCTTGTTTCTGTTCAAGATCGTCTTTGCCGGTCCCGGTCCCCACACCAGGTTGACTGTCGTCGATCTTTCGAACGGAGCCGCAGCGGTTCTGATCGACGATCTTCGTTCGGTTACCAGCTTCGACGTGACCAAGGCATCGCAGGACACCGCGCGAGCACAGCTCACCCAGGGCAAAGCCGACCTGGCGGTCGTGATCCCGGCGGATTTCGGTCAACAAGATGCGTCAGGTCGGCCGGTTCCAGTCCGCCTCGACGTCACATACCGCGCGGGCACGGCGGGTGAGTCGAGCCTCCCGCTCCTCAAAGCCACTGTCGACACTTACGACGAAAAGGTCCTCAGCGAGGTGCCGACCGTCTCGATATCGCCCGCGCCGCTGCGCGGCAGATCCGCCGGAGCGATCGACTTTCTGCTGCCGGGCATCGTCGCATTCAACATCATCGGCAGCGCGCTGATGCTTGCGGCCGGCACCTTTTCCAACTACAAGTCAACCGGCGTGCTGCGCCGGCTCAAGGCCACCGGAATCAGTTCTTCGATCTTCGTTCTGGCGCATGCCACATCGTCCTTCGCCCTGGGCGCGCTCCAGACGGTGGCGATCCTCGTCGCCGCCAGCCTGCTGTTCAGCGTTCACCTCGACCTGGTGTCCATGTTCTTGCTGCTGGTGGTGGGTTACCTCGTGTTCCTCGGCATGGGCCTGGCGATCAGCGGCTGGATCAAGGACCCGCAGCGCGCGACCGCCGTCGCCCAGAGCGTGGCGTTTCCGATGATCTTCATCGCGCTGCTCTCCCCGTCGCTGCCGCCCGGCATCGCCACCATCACGAAGTACCTGCCGGTGTCCTACATCACGGACGGGATGCAGCAGCTGGGACAGGGCGCCACCCTCAGTGGGGTCGGAGTGGACCTGGTGTGGCTGCTCGCCTGGGCCGTCGTCCTGCTGATCGCCGCCGGACGCGTATTCCGTTGGGACTGAGCAGCACTCAGCTGGGTCTGGGAGCGTCGTACACCAGGCAGAACTCGTGGCCTTCCGGATCGGACATGCGGCGCCAGCTATATCCGAATTCGTGAAAGTCATCAGCATCGCGTCGCTTGGCTCCCAGAGCCTCCACCTTCCGGCAGGCTGTTTCAACGTCCTCGACCCAGACGTCGAAGTGGAGGCGATTCTTGGTGGTCTTCGGTTCGGGAACCCGCTGAAAGCACACCCTCGGGAGGCCGGGGCCGGCCGGGGCAAGATTCACGAATGAAGGCGGATCGCCCAACCGGGTCTCGACCTCGACGCCGAGGACGGCTCCCCAGAAGCTCGCCAGGCGTTCTGGGTCCCTCGAGTCGGTCTGGATCCACCCCAGCTCCCCGATCCGGTCCTTTCGCGACATGATGCGAAAAGCCTAGCTGCCACCGCAGTGGTCCCGACTACGCCTTGCTCTTACCCGATGGAAACCGGCTGCCTGAAGACCTCATAGCTGCCGACGAGGCACGTCTGATATCCGGCGGGAATGTGCCATTCGGTGCTTCCGCGTATCGGCCGCGGCAGGGACAGGATGCATCCGGCGCAAGGCACCGTTCCGTCGGCCAGGGCCCGCGGGCACTTCCCCGCATGGTCGGGACCGTTGCACCCTCCGGTCTCAACGCCATCAGCAAGGCGGCAGACGGCGATGGCTCCGCGATGGATGGCGAGGCTCATGTCCACCGGTTGCGGGATCGAAGGCTGCGAACGGGCCCTACGCATCTGCCGGCTCGGCGCCGGCGCGGGGATCGGCCGCGCGGAGCTTCCGATCGAAAAGGCCCCCCACCAAAACAGCCAAACCAACGGCGCCACCAGGGCAGCGACCAGCAGATACGTCAGTACGATTCCTGTGCCCATGAATTCAGCTCTCCTCGGGGGACAGCCTGCGCCGTCAGGCTGGAGCAGAAAGGGCCATAAGACCCTACCGGTCCAGGACTACCGGACTGTGACCGTGGTCATCTCCTGACGGCGGCGGTGATCCCGAACACCAGGTTGGCCGGTCTCTCGGCCAGGCGCCGCAGGTACCAGGCGGACCACTCCGAGCCGTAGCTGATCAGGACGCTGCCTCGGTAGCCCTCGGCCACGAGCGCCCGCAGATCGGCGTTGCGGATTCCATAGAGCATGGCGATCTCGAATCGGTCGCGGGGCGCCTGAGCGGTGGCCAGGATGGACCTGAGCAGCTTGACGTCGTGGGTCGCAAGCGTGGGCGGCGGGCTGCCGCGGCCTGCCGCCTCGAGCAGCTGCAGAGCCAGCCGGCTGTAGGCGCTGGACACCTCGCTTCTCGACTGGAAGGCGACGTCCCCCGTTTCCCGGTAGGCGCCCTTGACCAGCCTTATGCGTGGCTGCAGCGGGAGCAGGCTTTTCAAATCGGAGGGCGTCCGGCGAAGGTACGCCTGCATTGCCACGCCGACGTTGTGGTGGTTCGCACGCAGCCGGCGGTAAGCGTCCAGCGTGGCCTCGGTCGTGGCACTGCCCTCCATGTCTACCCAGACCACCTGCTCGACCGCCGCCGCGGCTGTGGCGAGCCGGTCCAGGCTCGCATCCAGCAGTGCGTCGTCGACGCCCATTCCAAGCTGCGTCGGCTTGACCGAGATGTGAGTCGGAAGGTGCCGCTCGGAGATGGCTTCAAGAGCCGCCAGGTAGTGGCGGGTGGTGGCATCGGCTTGCTCACGGTCGGTGACGTCCTCCCCAAGGAGGGTCACCAGGGTCGAAATGCCCTGCGCGGCCATGGCTGCCGCGGCGGTGAGCGCATCGTCAAGGCTTTCGCCAGGCATGAAGCGCGAAACCGCCCGGCGTGCGAGGGTCGAGCGGCCCAGCCAGTCGCGAACCCGGCGGCTCTGCGAAGCCCGCAACAGCACCGCTTTCACCACCGTTCAGTCCACCTCACCTTGCCAGGTCCGATCCGGCCCGTGCAGGCAAGCGCAGGACCACCGGAATGCCGGCAATTGCAACGACCACGAGCAGTCCCAGCGCCACGTACGCATTGCCGATCACGACCTGCGTTGCGAGCACCAGTACGAGGCCGCCGAGGTTGCCTGCCATCATGAGGAAGCCGACCGCGGCCCCTTGCCGTTCGGGTCCGGCGTGGATCTCCGACCATTCCAGCACGACGGGCAGGCTGGCGAGCAGCAGGAACCCGTCGATGAACATCCAGGCGCCGATCCAGAAGACGTTGTGGACCAACGCCACAGCGATGAAAGCCAGCGCCGACACCGCGAGCGCGGCGACCAGCATCGCCCTGCGCCGGTCTCTCGATGCGACTGCCGAAGGCAGCAGTGCGGCGCCGAAGACCCCCGCGACGGTCATGACCGCGATGAGATTTCCCGCGGCCGCCGCTTCGCCGAAATGATCGAGGACCGGCTGCAGGTACGTGGCAACTGCGTTGTACGTCCCCATCCCGATGAACACGAGACCAGCCAGCAACCACATGAAACGATCGCGGGTCAGCCAGCCGAGGCTCACGCTGACGGACGGGTTGCCGAGGAAGGTGGGTGCGGTCCGAAATGCCAGCACGACGAGGATCGCAGCCAGCACCGACGGGATCGCCTGCACGCCGAGCAGCAGGGGCAGGCCGCCTGCGGAGAAGAGAGGGCCTCCGCTGAGGACGGCGGCGAGGATGCCGATGAAAAGAGCGGCGGTTCCGATCGAGATCGCCATCGCGCGCTCACCGGGAGGGAAGTAGCGTGCGGCCACCTTGGTGATGCTGTTGAGGACCAGTGGCTGGCCGGTGGCGATCACCAGCTGGCCCACGAGCTGCCAGGTAAACGATGTCGGTGAGAACAGGCGGATCACCGCACCTGCGGCGGTGAGCAGTGCGCCTGCTCCAAGCGCCTGCTCGAATCGCATGTCAAGCCAGCGCCCTGTCGGTAGGGCGAGGAGGATGTAGACGCCGGGGAAGATGGCCGCGAGATCGCCGACGGTCCCAACATCGACGTTCATCACCCTTGCTGTCTGCGTGTCCACTGTGGCAAATGTCAGCCACAGCAGCTGCGTGGTCGCCGCAAGCAGCGCATAGGCGCCGAGGATCACCCAGCGGTTCGATCGGGTCGACGCAACCTCAACCTGCGCGGACACTTTCAGCTCTTCCTCGCGTTGAGTCGTGCATAGACCCCGTGAAGCCGGCCGTATAGCCGCTTGAACTCCGCGTACATAGGCTCGTACGTCGCCCGAGCGACGGGATCTGGTTCGAAAGTCGCTGTCACGCGAACGAGGCTCGGCACGTCGTCGAGCGTGATCTTGCCCAACGACATGGCCGCGAACAATGCCGCGCCGCGGAGGTTGGTGTATGTCGGCTCCGCCACCTTCTCGATCCGGCGTCCAAGGATGTCCGCGTGGATCTGGCACCAGAGGTCCGAGTTCGCCCCGCCCCCAAGAATGCGCAGCGCCGGCAGGGGGCGGCGCACGAATCGCTCTACTGCGTCCAGCAACCAGCGGGCGTTGAATGCGACGCCCTCCAGCACCGCACGGACGATGTGGGCGCGGTCGGTCGTCAGCGATAGATTCAGAAACGCCCCGCGCAGGGTCCGATCCTCGACCGGGGTTCGCTCGCCTTTGAGCCACGGCGTGAAGATGACGCCTCCCGCGCCTGCAGGCGCCTGGGCAGCGACTGTCATCAGCTCGTCATAAGCGGGTGTCCACGACTCGGCGAGGCCATCGTCCGGACCGAGCACCGAGTCGCGCAGCCACTGGAGGCACAGGCCGGCTGTCTCGTGGTTGTTGGCGACCAGGTAGGCGCCGGGTCTCAGCCCTGGGACTGTGGCCATCTGATGGATCACATCAGTGCGCTTGAACGGCACCTCGCATCCGATCCACGCTGTCGTGCTGATCGTGATGTGCGCTTCGAATGGAGCCACGGCGCCTGACCCGATGTACCCCGTGTGCAGGTCGGGCACGCCGGCGATCACGGGCACTCCGGCCTGCACTCCCAGCTCATCGGCGACGTGGGGCAGGACTCCCCCGAGCACGCTGCCCGTCGCCACGAGCTCCGGAAGGCGCTCGCCGTCGCGGCCGGACCTCGCGACCAGCTCGGGCACGTACGCGACTCGCGCCCCGGGCCGGTTGTCGGTGAGCCAGGAAAGGATCATCGAGGCCGGGGTCGCGGCGCACCGGCCGGTGAAGCGCAGTCCCAGGTAGTCGAGGGGTTCGAGCAAGACACGCGTCCTCGCATACACCTCGGGCTCGCAGTTGCGTAGGTAGAGCTCGTGGCCGAGGGGATCGGCTCCATTCGGGGATGGCGCGCCCCCCGTGATCTGTATCCACCGCGTCATGTTCCCGGGCGAATAGCCGAACAACGAGATCGGGCCGCCCACTGCTTTCGCCGAGAAGGGACCGCCTCTCGTGTCGGACCACAGCCTGCAGTCGCCGACTGCAGCGCCTTCGGCGTCGACGGGGACCGTCGATCCCCACTGTCCCGTGATCCCCACTCCGGCCAGGTCCGCCGGGTCGGCAACCTTCGAAGCCATGAGCGAGCGGACGCCGGCGGTGATCCGATCCCACCAGTCCGACGTGTCCTGCACGGCGCCACCATCCGGCAGATAGCGGGTCGTCACCGAGCCGAGCGCATGTCCTAGCAGCTCTCCACGCAGCGATACCGCGCCAGTCTTAGGACCGCCCGTGCCGAGGTCGATCGCAAGAATCCATGGTTTGCCCGGCACCTCAAGCGCGAGCCTCGGTGGGCGCCACTTCGTACATCGCGTCGAGCGCCGCTGTGAACAGCGTGGCGAGGATCTCGTTGCCGGCGGGCGTCCCGCCGAGGCCATAAAGAGCGCCGCTGCGCGGCTCGGGCCGCGACGGGTGCTTGGCGTACTCGACCGCGTCGGCGAGGTCGGCGAGGAACGCATCGGCAACACCGGGCGCAGTGTTGGGTCTCGTGACGCAGAAATGAAGAGCTGGCGGAAGCTGCAGGCCGTTGAGCCGCCATCCCCTGGCCACGAGGTGGTCGTTCACGTGATAGATGTCCAGCTTCGGCGCGCGGAAGGCGACCAGGAAGGTCGGGTCGCCGATGACCTCCAGGTCGGGGATGGCTTCGATGCCCTCTCGAATCGTGGCCGCGGTCTCGAAGATCTTGCCGGCGACCTCGAGATAACCCTTCTCGCCGAGGCTGACCATCGCCGCCCAGGTCGCCGCCACCACTCCGCCTGAGCGGCTGCCGGAGAGCCCAGGCGAGAAGTAGATGCCCCCAGGCCAGTCGGGAAACGTGAAGTACTGGTACTTGCGCAGGTCGCTGTTGCGGTAGAGCAGCACCGATGTGCCCTTGAGCGCGTACCCGTATTTGTGGGTGTCGGCGGAGATCGACGTCACCCCGGGCACGCGGAAGTCGAACCGCGGAATGCTGTAGCCGAGTCGCTCGCCCCACGGAAGGATGAAGCCGCCGAGGCAGGCGTCGACGTGCAGGCCGAGGTCGTGTTCGAGCGCGATCTCGGACAGCTGCTCGATCGGATCTATCAATCCGTGCGCGTAGTTCGCGGCCGAGCCGACCAGCGCCACGGTGTTGTCGGTCACGTGGTCGCGAATCCAGTCGACGTCGGCAACCCATCTATCGGTAAGAGGCGCCTTGAGAAGTTTGATGCCGAGCAGGTGCGCAGCCTTGTCCAGGGCTACGTGGGCGGTGACCGGCACGATGACCTCCGGCTCGGTGATGCCTTTTTCCGCGCGGCCGCGGTCGCGGTACGTGAGCATTGGGTTGATCAGGCTCTCGGTGCCGCCGAACGTCACGACCCCGCATGCCTCCTCGCCGGGGTGGTGCTCCGACACGGCGTC
>JBGOTG010000059.1:0-12234 GCA_041476405.1 Candidatus Dormibacteraceae bacterium
CTGCTCGAGCTCTTCAACCAACTGCTCGTCGCCAGCGGAACGCTGGTCCGCCACCACTTCCAGCGCACGCTGCTGCGTGCGGCGCGGCAGCACATCGAGAAGTCGGCGAGGTGATCGCGGTCACCACGGTGCGCACGTGGGAGCTCGACCGCACGCCCGACCTGGTCGACCTCGTGAGCGCGGCGCGGGATGCGGGACACGAGGTGCTGCTCATCGAGCGTCCGATGCCCGATGCGGTCAGCGTCGCCGCCCTGGGGCGCGCCTACGACATCGTGGCGGCGCCGGGCGGCGTCGCGCTGGAGGACCCGGGCGGCAAGGTCGTCGATTTCGAGCCGGGCGACCGGCTGCCCGCCGCCGCCCGACTCTGGCGAAGGCTGCGCGCGTCGTTGGCTCCGGCCGGCCTCGCGGGCACGGGTCCCGTCGCGGTCGGTGGCTTCTCCTACCGGCCGGACCGCGACCCGAGCGGACCCTGGTCCGGGTTCCCGGCGCTGCTGCTGCGCGTGCCCGCGCTCGCCGTGACCAGGGTTCGCGGGCGCACCTTCGCGACCGCCGCGTCGGCCGGTGCCGAAGGCCTGCTCGAGCTCACACAGGCTGCCGTGCGGGCCCCGGCGGCGCGCCGGCTGGACGTGAGCTCGGTCCGCAACCCCGTTTCCTGGACCGCCGCCGTCGAGATCGCGGCGAAACGGCTGCGCGCGGGCGAGGCGGCCAAGGTCGTCCTGGCGCGCGAGGTCGTGGCGCGCGGCGACGGCGTCGTGTCGGCCGCGATGGTCGCGCGTTCGCTGCGTGCCGCATACCCGTCGTGCTTCACGTATCTCGTGACGGGGTCAGACGGCACAGCGTTCGCCGGAGCCTCTCCCGAGCTGCTCGTCAGGCGTTCCGGCGGCCGCGCCTACTCGCAACCGATGGCCGGCTCTGTGGCTCGAGGCGCCGGCGAGGCCGAGGATGATCGCCTGGCGCGCCAGCTCGTGGAGAGCGCCAAGGACAACGCCGAGCACCGGCTCGTCTCGGACTTCGTCGTCGCGGCCCTGAAGCCCTTCTCACGCTCAGTCGAAGCCAGGGCACCGGAGGTCGTCCGCTTCACCAACATCCAGCACCTCGCCACGACGGTGACGGCCGAGCTGCGCGACCCGGCCGCAAGCGCGCTGGAGCTCGCCGCCGCCCTCCACCCCACGCCGGCGGTCGGCGGCTGGCCGCGCGAGGCGGCCGACGTGCTGATCGACGAGCTGGAGGGCATGGAGCGGGGCTGGTACGCGGGGGCGGTCGGATGGATCGACGGCAAGGGCGATGGCGAGTTCGCGGTAGCCTTGAGGTGTGGTCTGCTCTGGGAGGACGGCGCTCGCCTGTACGCGGGCGTGGGCGTCATGCCTGACTCCGATCCCGCCCGTGAGCTGGAGGAGACCGAGTTGAAGTTCAAAGCTTTGCTGATGGCGCTCACGTAGATGGAAGCCCAGCTCAACGGCGCGCGCATCCACTACAGGCGGTCGGGCGCCGGCTTCCCCGTGGTGTTCCTGCACGCCGGAGTCGCGGACTCGCGCATGTGGGAGCCGCAGGCGGCCGGTCTTGGCAAGCACTTCGACGTCATCACGCCCGACATGCGGGGCTTTGGAGATTCGGAGCTTCCCCCTGAATCCTGGTCCCCCATCGCGGACGTGCTGGCTCTCATGGAGGAGCTGGGCCTGAGGCAGGCGCCGCATCTCATCGGCTGCTCCATCGGCGGCAGCGCCGCTATCGACTTCACGCTCGAACACCCGGAACGCGTGTCGAAGCTGGTGCTCGTTGGGGCGGGGATTGGCGGACAGCCGCATGACGAGAAGCACGACCACCTCTATGCGGAGGTGACGGCCGCGGAGGAGTCCAAGGACCTGCATGCGTTGAACGAGGCTGAGATGAAGCTCTGGCTCGTCGGGCCCGGCCGCGCGACCACTCATGTCGACAAGCGTCTGCGCGACCTGTTCCTGGACATGAATGGACGCTCGCTTCAGAGCGACTACAAGAGCGCCCCGATGCAAAGGCTCGAGCCGCCGGCGTTCGGCCGGCTTGGAGAGATCGGAGCACCGACCCTGGTCATCGTGGGCGACCACGACCTGCCCGAAATCCAGGAGACCGCCGACCTGCTGGTCTCGAAAATCCGCGGCGCCCGAAAGGCGATCATCCCCGACGCGGCGCACCTGCCCAACCTCGAGCACCCGGAAAAGTTCAACAGTCTGCTGCTGCACTTCCTGAACGGGTAGATATGAGAGGGAACACCGGGGTTCCCTCTGCAACGCTAGAGAGGGGTTCTAGCGCAGGGCTGCTGAGGCGGCCTCCCAGCAGATTCGGTGTCCGGCGACGCTGTCCTCACGCTTGAATTTCACGACGACCAGCGTCGAGGTTTGCGCGCCCAACGCATCGGCGATCGCGGGCTCCAGCCCGGCCCGATCGGTCACCGGGCTGTACACCAGGTCGTAAAGGCGCGCCACCTGCGCGAAGTCGAGCCCGAGCGGCGTCGCGAACAGCTCCTCGAACACGTCCTGGTGCTGGGCCTGCGGCAGGAAATTGAAAACGCCGCCTCCGTTGTTGTCGCACACGACCACCGTTGCCCTGATGCCATGACGCCTCATGGCCCACAGGCCGTTCATGTCGTGATAGAGCGAGAGGTCTCCGAGCAGAAGGACGGTCGGCACATCGCTGTGTGCCGCGGCCAGCCCGAGGCCCGTGGAAACCAGGCCGTCGATCCCGCTCGCGCCTCGATTGCCGAAGAAGCGCTGCTTCGTCTTGGCGTGCGGCCAGAAGCTGTCGGCGGCTCGGATCGGCATGCTGGAGCCGACGAACACCTGCGCGTTGTCAGGGAGGCGCGACGCCAGCGCCCGCACGATGTGGCCCTCGTGCATCGGCGTCGATACAAACGTCCCGGCGATGGCCGCTGTCGCGCGCCTGCCCGCGGCCACCCACTCCTCGCGCCACCCGCTTCGATCCATCGCGGGCAACGCCTCCATCAGGGCCAGCGGATCGCACGCGACAACGTGGCTGGCGACCTGGTCAGGGTCACGCCACATGTGATCCGGATCGATCAGGAACGTCGGAGCCGACGTGGCCTGGAGCCAGGCGTTGAGCACCCTTGACGTGGGCGTCCCACCGAGGCGCACGACCAGGTCGGGCCCGTGCTGAAGCGACCAGCCTGCGCGCAGGAGCGCCTCGTAGGACTCGACAGCGGCCCCGGTCTCGGCACGGCGAAGCTGAGAGCTTGGCTCGGCGAGCACCGGCAGCCCCAGCCGGCTGAGCGACGGCGCCAGCCGGTCGCCATCGCGCATCTCTCCGGCCACGATCAGCGGGCGCTGAGCCCTCTGCAGCGCGGACGCGAGGGTGGTCACCTGGCTCGGCGTCGGAAGTGTCCTGCCGGCGAGCACCGTCTGGCCTGGCCCGCCGAGCGCGGTCGGGACCTCCCCGGGAGTCGGCACCAGCGGTTCGCGAAACGGAAGGTTGACGTGGACGGGGCCGCTCGCCGCCTCGCTGCAGGCCCGCGCCGCCAGGCGGCGCCAGAGCCTCGCGGCGTTGGCGGCTTCGACCGGCGGGCCCGGATCGAAGAACCACCGCGCCGCGGTCCCGTAAAGGCGCTGCTGGTCGATCGACTGGTTGGCGCCGACATCGCGCAGCTCCGGCGGCCTGTCCGCGGTGAGGACGACGAGCGGGGTCCCCGAGTGAGCCGCCTCGACCACCGCCGGGTGGAATTCCGCCGCCGCCGTGCCTGACGTCGACAGGAGCACGACTGGCTTGCCTGTCGCCTTGGCGAGGCCCACCCCGAAGAAGGATCCGCTGCGCTCGTCGACGTGGACGAAAACGCGGATCTTCGGGTGGCGCTGGAGGGCCATGGCGATGGGCGCGGACCGCGATCCGGGCGACAGGCAGGCAAACTCGACGCCCTGCGCGGCGAGCTCATCGACGAAAGTTGCGGCGAAGGATTGCGTTACATCCATACGATCTGTCTGTGGAACTGCTGGAAGGGGCTGACGTTCGGCTCAACTATGAGGTCATCGGCGACGGAACGCCGGTCACGCTGCTCCATGGCTTCACGCAGAGCGGGCGCAGCTGGCGCGAGGTCATCTCCAAGCTCCCCGCCGGTTGGAAGTGGGTCATGCCCGACGTGCGTGGTCACGGCGACACCAGGGTGCGGCCGGGCGCGCCGTACACGATGGAGGCATGCACGGCCGACCTCGAGATGCTCTGGGACCACCTCGGGATCGCCCGCACGCACCTCGTCGGCTACTCGATGGGCGGTCGGCTCGCCCTGCACGTCGCCGCGACACGACCTGAGCGGATCCTCTCGCTCCTCACGATCGGCGCGCATGCCGGGCTCGACGAGGAGGCGCGCGAGGGAAGGCGCCGGGGGGATGAGGCGCTGGCCCAGCGGATCGAGAAGGAAGGCCTCGAGGCTTTCGTCAACTACTGGAGCAGCCTGCCATTGTTCGCCGGCCTGGAGCGACGCGGCCCGTCGTTCATCGCGCAGGTTCGCGCGGAGCGGATGAGCAACCACGTCGCCGGTTTGGCGGAATCGCTGCGCGGGATGGGCGCGGGCGCAATGCGACAGGTCTGGGACGAGCTGGGTCGTGTGACGTGTCCATGCACTTTCGTCGCGGGACAGCTCGACCACGGCTACGTCGCATCGGCGCGCCGCCTGGCCGCTTCCGTCCCGGAAGGGCGCGTGGAGGTCGTCATTCGTGCCGGTCACGCCGTGCATCAGGAGCGGCCCGACGCGTTCGCCCGAGTGCTGATCGCTCACCTGGAAGCCGCGACGCCGAAGTCCGAGCCCTCGCCCTCGAGCTCGACGCCGGCCTGAAGCCCGGCGGCATACCGGGCGGCGCCCAGCCGCTCACGATCCAGGAATCCGCCGCCATCGATCCGGCGAAGGACGAAGGAGACGCAGCCACGGTTGCGCCGGCGCTCGACGTCGCGAGCGACCTCGAACGGGCTGCATGCCGTGATGTAGGCCGTCACGACGTGAGCAGCCCCGCGGCCAGCAGCAGGGCGTAGACGAGTTCAGCGGCAGCCATCCGCTTCAGCGCCGACACCAGCGCCGGGCCGCTCTGCGAAGAGAACGCGGTCGCGACCGGCGACGCTGCGATCGGTATGGCGAGAAGGACGAGCAGTATCGTCGGGCCGGCCAGGCGCGAAACGAGGACGGCCAACGGGATTGCGAAGGCCGCGCTCACGAGGCCGAGCAACAGGGCTCGTGTGGGCGCCCGGCCGATGCGCGTGGCGAGGGTCCGCTTGCCCGCGGCCGCATCGGTGTCGACGTCGCGCAGGTTGTTGAGGACGAGGATGGCTGTGGCCAGAAAGCCCAGCCCGCAGCCGGTGAGCACCGCGAGCGGGGTCACGCGAAGCTCTTCGACGTATACGGTGCCAGCCGTCGCGACCAACCCGAAGAACACGAAGACGAACAGCTCGCCAAGACCGAGGTAGCCATACGGCCGCGGGCCGCCCGTGTACAGCCAGCCGGCCAGGAGGCATGCGGCGCCGACCACGAGGAGCCGCCAATCGGTGGCGAGGCTGAGGGCGAAGCCCACCGCACCGGCGACGCCGAACGAAGCGATGGCGGCCCGCCGCACCAGCTCAGGCGGGATGACGCCGGAGGCGGCGGCGCGCAGCGGTCCGATCCGGCGTGGAGTGTCTGCGCCGCGCACGAAGTCCGAGTAGTCGTTGGCGAAGTTGACGCCGATCTGCATCGCGAGGCCGATCACGAGGGCGGCGATGCCGGCGCCCGGCCGCGCGCCGCCGTCGTGGACCGCGACAGCGGTGCCGGCAAGCACCGGCGCGACCGAGGCAGCGAGCGTCGCAGGTCTCGCTGCGATCCACCACACCCGCGCCGGGCTCGGCGCCGCGGACTCGGCGACCATGCCTCAGGGTCTCTTCGGGAACTTGGAGAAGTCGGGCTTTCGTTTCTGGACGTATGCGTCCCTGCCCTCCTGTGCCTCGTCGCTCATGTAATAGAGCAGGGTCGCATCGCCGGCGAGCTGCTGGATTCCAGCCAGCCCGTCGTCCGCCGCGTTGAGCCCCGCCTTCAGCATGCGCAGCGCGAGCGGGCTGAGCGCCAGCATTCGACGGCACCACGCGACAGTCTCCTTCTCGAGGTCGGCCAGCGGCACGACCTTGTTGACGAGGCCCATCTCGAGCGCCTGGCGGGCGTCGTACTGCTCGCACAGGAACCAGATCTCGCGGGCCTTCTTCTGCCCGACGATTCGCGCCAGCAGTCCAGCCCCGTACCCTCCGTCGAAGCTGCCGACCCGAGGACCCGTCTGGCCGAAGCGGGCGTTGTCGGCGGCGATCGTCAGGTCGCACACGACGTGGAGGACGTGGCCTCCTCCGATTGCATAGCCGGCGACCATCGCGACCACCGGCTTCGGCAGCCGCCGAATCTGGACCTGCAGGTCGAGCACGTTCAACCGCCCGGTGCCCTTCGGATCGATGTAGCCGTCGTCGCCTCGAATCCGCTGGTCGCCGCCCGAGCAGAAGGCTTCGGTGCCCGCCCCGGTGAGGATGATGACTCCGATCTTCGGGTCGTCCCGTGCGGCCTCGAACGCTCTGGACATCTCTGAGACTGTGGTGGGCCTGAAGGCGTTGCGGACCTCTGGTCGGTTGATGGTGATCTTGGCGATCCCGTCCCAGGTCTGATAGACGATGTCGGTGTACCTGCCGGCCCGCCGCCAGCCCGCACGTGGGCGCCGCGCCACCGATTTGCCCGAATCCTTCAAGCTGTGACTCCTAGAGCGATCACTAGCACTGTTTGAATCGTACCGGATCGCACGTCGCCGGGCGACGCCGTGTCAGACGTGCTTGCGGGGCTTTCGCCGCGGGAAAAGGCTCAGGATCTTCGCGTAGTCCTCCGGCGTGTCGATGTCGTCGGGCCGGCCGGGGGCAGGCACCGTGTCGAGAAGCTCAGGATGGCCGTCGAGGATCTGGCGCGCCCCGGCATCGCCCTCGAGCGCGTAGAGGTCCTCCCACATCTCGCGCGCCAGCACGACAGGAGGCGTCCACCCGTTCCGCCGCTTGGACACGGCGACGGCCGGGCGGGAGCCCTCGCGGCGCCAGGCCCGCAGCAGGGCCGCGACGGTGCGCGAGCCGACCAGCGGCTGGTCGCCAAGCAGGACCACTGCCGCCTCGATCTCGGGGCGGAGGGCGCGAAGGCCGGCCTTGAGCGACGAGGCCATGCCGCTTTGCGCGTCGGGGTTGTGCACGAGCTCCGCGGTGCCGTCGACCGCTTCCTTCACGTCGCCGGAGGAGTAGACCACGACTATCTGGTGGCAGCCACCTTCCGTGGCGGCCTCGACCGCATGCCTCACCATCGGCCTTCCGTCGAACTCGAGGAGCAGCTTTTGTGAGCCAGGCATCCGGGAGCTCGAGCCGGCGGCCAGCACGACGGCTCCGACCGGAAGCAGGGCCGCGGCAAGGCGCTCGAAAGGAGGCCGCGCCGATCGGATCCATTCCACCTCCACGTCGGCACGCAGCGCCAGCTCGGCGAAGTCACGGAGCTTTGCGCTGTCGCCGTCGACCAGCAGCAGTCGCCTGCCGGCGAGCGCGGAGAGATCGGGGACGGACGCAGGCAGGCTGATGACCGCCATCGAGCGGCAGTCGGCGCGGGCGGCCACGTGCTGCAGCGCGGGCTCGATGTCGCGCCCGCGTACGACCACGCTGTGCGGTCCGGCCGGCTCACGGTAGGTGCGTCCCCGAACGGGCAGCTCGAGGTCGCTCATGACGAAGACCATCGCCCCCTCAGCATGCCAGACGCCGCGATGCACGGAAGAGGACTGCGGTCCTCTCCCGTGGGCCCACTCCTGGGGCTCCTCGCGACGTTAGGCAGCGTCTTGAAGTGAGCGCTTGGGTGACGGCCGGGATGAACCCGGCCTGCAGGCCGCGCTCTAATCTTCTTTTTTAATGCCGCTGCTGGGCGCTCACGTCGACTCTTCAGGGGGGCTCCACCTCGCCTTCGAACGGGCGGCGGCGATGGGCGCCGAGGCGATCCAGGTCCACCCGACGCCTCCGGGCTTCTGGGGATCGCCAAAGCTCGACGAAGGACGCATTGCGAGCTTCAAGGAAGCAGCCGCCAGGCACGGGCATCCGCCCTTCTACTTTCACGCGGTCTACCTGATCAACCTCGCCGGCGACGATCCCACCCTGCGACAGCGGTCCGAGAGCACGCTGGCCGGCTACCTCAAAGCAGCCGACGAGCTCGGCATCAACGGCGTGATATTCCACACCGGCTCACACAAGGGGGCGGGGTTCGAGACGCGGCTGCCCAACATCGTCGAGCACCTGCAGCACGTACTCGAGCGAGCCGATCCAAAGAAGGCGCGGCTCGTGATCGAAAACAACGCGGGCCTCGGTGGCTGCGTCGGGGCCCGGTTCGAGGAGATCGCCCAGATGCTCTCCGCGCTGGCGGATCCCAGGGCCTCGGTGTGCTTCGACACCTGCCACGCGTTCGCATCGGGCTACGACGAGCGGACCGCAGCGGATGTCTCGCGGACTCTGGACGAGCTGGACAGGGTGGTCGGCCTGAAGCACGTCGAGGTAATCCACTGCAACGACTCCGTCACCGGCCTCGGCTCCAATCGCGACAGGCACGCCAACATCGGCGAGGGCGAAATCGGCGAGGAAGGCTTCCGTGCCCTGCTCCACGAGCCGCGCCTGGCCAAGCTGCCTTTCATCCTCGAGGTGCCGGGGGCAGGCGAAGGCCCTGACGCCGAGCAGGTGGGCGTGCTGCGACGCCTGGCCGGCCGCTAGGCCGGTTCTTGCCGGCAATCGGCAGTCGCAGCACGCACAGGCGCGGCGCTGTGGCGGGCGAACAACCGCCGCAGGACGGCCGTTGCCGACGGCTGGCGGCCGCCGGTGATCAGGCGCCTGTTCTCGGCCTCGCGCTGCAGGTCTTGCAGGTGAAGCCACGCGATCTCATGGTTCGAGTACTCGTTCATTTCAAAGCCTCCGTAACTGCTGTACTATTTATAGTGGTTAGTATAACCGCTATTCGTCAATTGCCGGTTATGGAGTGAAGAAAACGAGATGAGTGATCGGCCGGCTGCTCCAGGCACTCTCGGACTGGTCCAGGCTTACGTGAACACCGTCGACCTCGAGGACGGCCCCGAGGAATTCACAGACCCCAACACGCTCAACGCCTGGCTGGTTGCACGGGGGCTCATGCGCCCCGGCCAGGCGGCGACGGACGCGGACCTCAAGCACGCGATCGCCGTTCGCGAAGCCATCCGTGGGGTCATCGGCGCCAACTCCGGCGCGGCCCTTTATCCGCTCGACGTCGCGACCCTGAACGAGGCGGTCGCGGCCAGCCGGCTTCGGGTGCGTTTCGGCTCCGACGGCAGGGCTCGCCTCGAGCCGGACGCCGGTGGCGTCGAGGGAGCCCTCGGCCGCGTGGTGGCGGCGGTGTTCGGAGCGATGGGCGGGGAGGAGTGGCAGCGCCTCAAGCTCTGCGGCTCACCATCCTGCCGGTGGGCGTTCTACGACCAATCGCGCAACCGCTCGAGCCGCTGGTGCAGGATGGCCTCCTGCGGCAATCGTCAGAAGGCAAGGCGTTTTCGCGAGCGAACGAAGACGGCCTGAGCCGGTCGCCTCGCGGGCTCAGGCGACCGGGGTCTTCCGCGCCTCGCGCATGGAGATGCCCTTGCCACCGAACCGGGTGGCCGTGATCTCGGCGAGGATCCCCAGAGCCGTCTCCTCCGCGCCGCGCCCTCCGAGATCGAGGCCGATCGGGCCGTGCACCCGTGAGATCTGCTCATCCGTGAAGCCCTCTTTCATCAGTGCGTCGAAACGGTTCTGGTTCGTCTTCCGGCTGCCGATCGCGCCGATGTAGCCGACCTCCTTGCCGAGCACCGAGCGCAGCGCGGGCAGGTCGAACTTTGGATCGTGCGTGAGGATCACCACGTATGTCGAGTTGTCCAGCTGGAGCTTCGCCATCGCCTCGTCAGGCCAGGACACGATGAGCTCATCGGCCTCGGGAAAGCGCTCCTTGGTGGCGAACTTCGCGCGGGCGTCGATCACCGTGACGCGGTAGCCCATCAACTTCGCCAGGCGGTGGAGAGGGATTGCGATGTGGATGGCGCCGATGATGACCATGTGAGCCGGGCGGCGAACCGGCTCCACGAACCAGTCGCCGTCGCGGTGGGCGAGCTCGCTACCCGACGGCGCGCCGGGTTTGAGGTTCACCTCACCGGTCACGAGGTTCGTGCGCAGGGTCGCCGCCTGGTTTCGCTCCAACATCGTGAGCAGCTGCTCGTGGGCCGGGGCCCATGGCTGGACGAAGACCTCGATGTGCCCTCCGCAGGCGAGACCGACCTCGAACGCGACGTCGTCCGCCACTCCGAAGGCTGCGATCTTCGGCTCTCCCGTCTTCAGCACCTTCTGAGCCTCCTCGAAGACAGCCCCCTCGATGCAGCCGTTCGAGACGGAGCCCGCCATCTTGCCGGATCGCGTCACCACCATCTTCGATCCGAGAGGGCGTGGGCTCGAGCCCCAGGTCTCCACGACCGTTGCGATCGCAACCTCCTCCCCCGCCCTCGTCCACTCCTCCAGCTCGCCCAGAACTTCTCTCACCGTCTCATCTCCTTGCGGAGCGCGCGCCGAGCCCGGCGAGCAGGCGACCGAGGTCGTCGAGAGCCTGGACGTTGTGCGCGGTGAGGAAGTCGTCGCAATGCGGAAGCGCAGCGGCCATGCCCCTCGTCAACGGCTGGTAGCCGGCCGATCCGATGAGCGGGTTGAGCCAGATCAGCCGGTGCGCCGACCGCCTGAGGTGGATCAGCTCGGCGGTCAGCTGCGCCGGGTCGCCGCGGTCCCAGCCGTCGCTCACGATGATGACGACAGCGCCGTGACCGAGGACTCGACGCGCCCAGTGCCGGTTGAAGTCGGAGAGAGCGTCGCCGATCCGCGTGCCTCCGCTGAAGTCGTGGACTCCCTTGCTCAACGAGTCGAGCGCGCGATCAAGGTCGCGCTGGCGGAGCAGGCGCGTGACTCGCGTCAATCGGGTCGAGAAGACGAACGCCTCCAGGTCTTCGCGTCGCGCGATGGCGTGGGCGAAGATCATCAGCAGGCGGGAGTACTTCTCCATCGAGCCGCTCACATCGCAGATGAGGACGAGGGGGCGGCGCCGAAGCCTCGGGCGGCGCTGAAACAAGCGCATCAGCTCGCCGCTCGAACGGATCGCATGGCGGGCCGTTCGCCTGAGGTCGATTCTTCCCGACTTGGCGGGACGCAACCGGCGCGTCTTGCGTTCGGCCACCCGCCATGGCGCCTGCTCGAGGAGGCGCCGGACCTGCTGCGTCTCCTGCCACGTCATCTGCTCGAAGTCCTTGTGGCGCAGGAGCTCCTCGGCGCTGTACCCGCTGGAGCTGGTCGGGACGACGGTGACGTCCTGTTCCCGGTTCATCTGTGACTGGTTCAGGCCGAGGGCGTTCGACCATGCCTTGGCTCGCTCCGGGGGCAGCGGCAGCGAGCGGCTGCGCCCGGGTATCTGGCCCGCGGACGCTCGTGGGTCGGGGGGCGCCCAGAAGATGTCGAAGGCGGCCTCGAAGGTCGCCAGCTCCTCCTTCCTGCTCACGAAGACCGTGCGAAGTGCGTTGCGGAAATCGACCTGGTTCCTCAGCTCGATGTGGTTCAACGCGCGCGTCGCGTCGGTGAGCCGCCTCGGCCCGGCCTCCATGCCGGCGTCGTGGAGAAGCCTGGCGAACGCTCCCAACCGCGGAAGGAGATCTGCCTCAGGCACCTCTCGCCTTCTCGACCAGCGCCGGCACCTGCTCGCGGACCTTCTCGAGATCCTCCTGGTACTTGAGCGCGGCGCCAAGGGTCGCATCGACCAGCGCGGGGTCGATGCGCGTCGCGCCGAGTGCGGCCAGCGAGCGGGCCCAGTCCAGCGTCTCCGCGACGCCGGGCACCTTGTAGAGGTCCATCCCGCGCAGCCCCTGGACCAGCGCAGCCACCTCACGGGCCAGCCCGGCCGCGGCCTCCGGCGCGCGTGCCCGCACGATCTCGACCTCCTTCTCGAGGTCTGGGTAGTCGATCCAGTGATAGAGGCACCTGCGCTTGAGGGCGTCGTGCACCTCACGAGTCCGGTTGGACGTGATGACCACAAACGGCGTTTTCTTCGCCTTGATGGTGCCGATCTCCGGGATCGAGACCTGGAAGTCTGAAAGGAGCTCGAGCAGGAATGCTTCGAACTCTTCGTCGGAGCGATCGATCTCGTCGATGAGCAGGACCGGCGGTGTC